>NZ_JADEWO010000049.1 GCF_015207605.1 Oculatella sp. LEGE 06141 | reverse complement strand
CGGTTGCTTGGCAAATCGGACATTGGCATTGATGCACTGGTTGTTCAGACACGGCTCTGGTAATTCTATGCTCAAAGTTAAGCAATATTTTACCTAGAAAGTGTGAAGTTATTTCTTAACGACCCCTTAGCCGAGGCTTGCAGCCCAATGAATCCCGGCAACGGGACTGAAACACTTTGGAACGGATTATAGGAATTCGTACCCATACATCTTGCAGCCCAATGAATCCCGGCAACGGGACTGAAACACACAAACGAGGTTGACGTACTAGCCCAAGCCCCAGCTTGCAGCCCAATGAATCCCGGCAACGGGACTGAAACACAGAAAGACAAGACCCTGCTATCGGTAGAAGCTAGCTTGCAGCCCAATGAATCCCGGCAACGGGACTGAAACGTAGAGCGAACCCTATGATGATTGGCGCACTCTCGCCTTGCAGCCCAATGAATCCCGGCAACGGGACTGAAACGTAACGGATTTCGCCACCAGGACGCACTACAAGAGCTTGCAGCCCAATGAATCCCGGCAACGGGACTGAAACAAAATAATCACGACTACAGCGACCGGAACAACGATACTTGCAGCCCAATGAATCCCGGCAACGGGACTGAAACTGCTCGTCAGGTTCAAACCTCATTTGCCATGATTCTTGCAGCCCAATGAATCCCGGCAACGGGACTGAAACTTCCCCACATCATCACTCAATTCTTAAAACGCCGTTTGCTTGCAGCCCAATGAATCCCGGCAACGGGACTGAAACATTCTGTCTCTGGTCGGGTTTCTCGCGTTATCTGCCTTGCAGCCCAATGAATCCCGGCAACGGGACTGAAACCGACACGAAAACCTTTTTTAAGACCCGATCGCCTTACCTTGCAGCCCAATGAATCCCGGCAACGGGACTGAAACACTCCCTCAGCATTACACCCCCAAATGACATCACCACTTGCAGCCCAATGAATCCCGGCAACGGGACTGAAACTCAAAATATGCATCTGAAGCTGCTTCTCAGTCGGGGCTTGCAGCCCAATGAATCCCGGCAACGGGACTGAAACTCAAAATATGCATCTGAAGCTGCTTCTCAGTCGGGGGCTTGCAGCCCAATGAATCCCGGCAACGGGACTGAAACGGAAAGGTGGGTTATGGGTATCGGAGAAGACAAAGCTTGCAGCCCAATGAATCCCGGCAACGGGACTGAAACTTTCCACTGACTCTAAACCTGTTACAGGTTGTTATCTTGCAGCCCAATGAATCCCGGCAACGGGACTGAAACTTTTCAGATCGACCTGCACAACAACTTGCCAGTCTTTGCTTGCAGCCCAATGAATCCCGGCAACGGGACTGAAACCGGCTAAACAGCAAGAAGTCTGTTCTTTACCAGGAAGCTTGCAGCCCAATGAATCCCGGCAACGGGACTGAAACTCCATCCCCAACCCTTACAGCGATTTTCACAATAACTTGCAGCCCAATGAATCCCGGCAACGGGACTGAAACAAGTCCGATAAGAACTCAAGGAGAGCGATCCAATAATCCTTGCAGCCCAATGAATCCCGGCAACGGGACTGAAACTTCAGTCATGTCTCCAGCGATATCGACGCTGTTCCACCTTGCAGCCCAATGAATCCCGGCAACGGGACTGAAACTCGCTTCTATGCCTCGCAAGCAAGTCTAGCGATCGGGGCTTGCAGCCCAATGAATCCCGGCAACGGGACTGAAACAAATTCCGAACTACTGCCAAGGGCGACCGAACCCGAGGCCTTGCAGCCCAATGAATCCCGGCAACGGGACTGAAACATGTGTCTGCTCTCGTCCATCCCAAAGACATCCCGCTTGCAGCCCAATGAATCCCGGCAACGGGACTGAAACACGACTATATACAGCCAGTTATCCGCCAAGCTGTGGCCTTGCAGCCCAATGAATCCCGGCAACGGGACTGAAACAATATCAACATGGCAATGCCTGACCCAGATCCAGAAGCTTGCAGCCCAATGAATCCCGGCAACGGGACTGAAACTTTTCTGTCCGTCTGTAATCATCTTAAGCGCTTATTCTTGCAGCCCAATGAATCCCGGCAACGGGACTGAAACTCCAAATTGTTTCAACCGAAGACTTAGATGGTAGGGCTTGCAGCCCAATGAATCCCGGCAACGGGACTGAAACCTGCTGTAGCTGGGGTAGGAGCAGCGTTCTGTCGAATACTTGCAGCCCAATGAATCCCGGCAACGGGACTGAAACGAGCCTATATCGAATGGGAACGCGCAACCGTCAGCGCTTGCAGCCCAATGAATCCCGGCAACGGGACTGAAACAGACATCGCTGATGTATACCTACGCCAAACACTTTGCTTGCAGCCCAATGAATCCCGGCAACGGGACTGAAACCTTGCGTCAAAACCTTAAACCTATCAGGCTGCAACCCTTGCAGCCCAATGAATCCCGGCAACGGGACTGAAACAACCAATCATGGTAGAGGGTGATCCGGTGAGGTTGCTTGCAGCCCAATGAATCCCGGCAACGGGACTGAAACGCTTCTGTAGAAGCGGTAGAAGCGATCGATCGTGCTCTTGCAGCCCAATGAATCCCGGCAACGGGACTGAAACTATAAATATTCGGCTTGTTGCCTCGCTAGATCTTGGCTTGCAGCCCAATGAATCCCGGCAACGGGACTGAAACTCGCCATTGCTTAGGGCGATCGACGCTCAAGGCGCGCTTGCAGCCCAATGAATCCCGGCAACGGGACTGAAACTAGCAACCCCAATTATTTCCCTGGTTTCGCTCCCCGACTTGCAGCCCAATGAATCCCGGCAACGGGACTGAAACTAGGCATACGGCTCACAGCAGCGGGCGCAATGCAATTGCGACTGCTTGCAGCCCAATGAATCCCGGCAACGGGACTGAAACCATTTATCAGATGGATTCATTGATCGGCCAATGGCCCTTGCAGCCCAATGAATCCCGGCAACGGGACTGAAACTCGGTCTGGATGAATACTGGAGCTTGTTGAACGGTCTTGCAGCCCAATGAATCCCGGCAACGGGACTGAAACTTTAGATTGGTATCAAGTTTTTTTGACCATTGGTACTTGCAGCCCAATGAATCCCGGCAACGGGACTGAAACCGATCGCCACCCGCCCATCTCCTTACATCGCCAGTAGACCAAATTGGGCAATGCTAACTTGAAAGAGCAGCAAAATCAGGTAAAAACCAAAGTAATTGCTTCTGCCGTCTGCCGATCGCTTAAACCAACAATTGCAGCCTATTGCGTACTATTCCCTGAAGGGCGATCGCCATCCCCCTGCAACCGTCGATCGCCCATCGTGTAAACCTGTATCAAGACAGACTTGCAAAAAGTCTAATTCTCCAGTACGGTTGTTTCTCAGTAACAAAAAATATCCGCAATCAAAGCGTCACCTGAGACTGTTCGCACCAGCCCCAGGCGACTAACCCTCAAACTGCATCACCAGTTCGGAGGGCTAGAGGGCAGTTTATCACTCCACTAGCCACCCTGACTTTGCTATGGCAAAAAAGCAGCAGGGTGGCTTTGGTTTTGGGTATCCCATCAACCCATTTCCTCAGTGGAGTGAAACTGCTATGACTGACGACAACTGCACCCCCATGCAACAGATCAATCCCGATCCGCGCATCCTCACCACACTGGTCATTGGCACCAAAGACAACGTCAAAGCCCACATCTTGCGCCAACACACCCTCGGCCTTGCCGAAGCCGGAGCATGGAGCAAACCCATTCCAGTACCCAACTGTCCCGATAAAGTAATGTGCGTTCTCAGCCGGATCATGATGTAACCCCTTCCCCATCACGAAAATGGTTGAACTATCAGGTTTGTAGCCGCCTGGTAGGGGCGTGGCATACCCTGCGGGAAGTAAGCTACGGGCATCCGTCCGGGTCTACTCCAACTACCTGCCCAACGCTACGCCCTTACAGGTTGGTTTAACGTCTCTAGGGGATGTCTTAAAAGTATCAAACGTTCTGCATCCGCCCCCTAATCCCCCACATTGGCGGACTTCCCAGCCATCTGTTTCAAAGTCCCCCAGAATGGGGGATTTAGGGGGCAGTTTGAGTTTCAACTAGCACTTTGCAGAGCAACGTCAACCCAGGATAGTTCCATACACTATTCCAGAAGACAGTTTGAACCGTGGCAAACCTGCTGCATCCGCCCCCTAATCCCCCAAATTGGCAGACTTCCCAGCCGTCTATTTCAAAGTCTCCCAGAATCGGGGATTTAGGGGGCGCTTCGCGTGACAAAGACCCCATTTCAACCCCTAATCCCCCACATTGGCGGACTTCTCAGCCGTCTATTTCAAAGTCCCCCAGAATCGGGGATTTAGGGGGCAGTTTGAGTTTCAACTGGCACTTTGCAGAGAAACGTCAACCCCAGGATAGTTCCGTACACTATTCCAGAAGACAGCTTGAACCGTGGCAAACCTGCTGCATTCGCCCCCTAATCCCCCACATTGGCGGACTTCCGAGCCGTCTATTTCAAAGTCCCCCAGAATGGGGGATTTAGGGGGCGCTTCGCGTGACAAAGACCCCATTTCAACCCCTAATCCCCCACATTGGCGGACTTCCCAACCATCTGTTTCAAAGTCCCCCAGAATCGGGGATTTAGAGGGCAGTTTGAGTTTCAACTAGCACTTTGCAGAGCAACGTCAACCCCAGGATAGTTCCGTACACTACTCCAGAAGACGGCTTGAACCGTGGCAAACTTGCTGCATCCGCCCCCTAATCCCCCACATTGGGGGACTTCCGAACCGTCTATTTCAAAGTCCCCCAGAATGGGGGATTTAGGGGGCGCTTCGCGTGACAAAGACCCCATTTCAACCCTTCTCTAACCTGTTTTATCTCTCTAAAACGACACCTCAAGGCATTTGAACTATCGCTAACCACAACGAATTAGCCCTGCCAGAATTGGGGGCTTAGCACCTGCGACAAGCCAGAAAAGGGGGCAGATTGAGTTACGATTAGCCCTTTTACAGCCATTTTCATTTGCATTCACCACACTTCAACCCCTACATCCCACACCCATCCTGGCGAGACTGTGGCTGACTCGATTGAGAACTGCTGTAAGAACATCCTCTACATGAGTAGCCCAACACTACGTAGGGGCATAACATACCCTGCGGGAAGCCGCTACAGGCAATCCGTCCGGGTCTATGCCAAACCCTATCAACCGAATGCTACACCCGCCTTTGCACAACACTGAGGCTTAGCAATAAAACTGATATGATCCTATAATCGATACCGACCCCTTCAACGATCGTGTGTCTATTCCTTGAGGGATTGTTCGATTCTGCGGGTTCGACAGATCCTTCCCAAAATTGCAAATGGATCTTTAAGCATGTCAACTCGCCGGACTGTTCTTGTAGTTGCTGACTCCGATGAGCAAGACAACCATTATCAGCATCAACTACAGCAAGATAGGCTCGTATCGTACCAGATCATAGCGAAGCAACATCACACCCAAAGCCTGACCTCCTCCCAATTACAGCAGCTTGACGGGATTCTTTTAGAATTTTGTCATCCCTATGCCCGTAGCCTCGACTTTCTGCGCCAACTAAAAGAACAGATGGGCGATCGCTGCCCACCAATCATCGTCATTGACAGCGGAGACACCACGATCGCAGTGCAGGCGTTCAAGAATGGAGCAGCAGACTACTTAGTCAAAGATCAGCTCACCCCCGATGATTTGCGTCTGGCCATGCGGAACGCCATCGAAAACGCAGAACTGCGCCGCAAACTGCAACACAGCCAAGAGCAGTTTCAAATATCCATCGAAAACATGCTGGACTGCTTCGGCAGTTTTTCATCCATACGGGATGAAACGGGGCAAATTGTAGACTTTCGCATCGATTATCTCAACACCGCCGCCTGCGAAACCAACCAGATGCCCAAAGCCATGCAGATCGGGCGAGGATTGTGCGAGATTTTGCCCGCCCATCGAGAATCGGGCCTGTTTGCCGAATACTGCCAGGTGGTTGAAACCGGAGAACCGTTAACCAAAGACTCGCTGATTTTTGACGACACCTATGGCGATCGCCGCCTGATTCGCGCATTCGACATTCGCGCCACCAAACTAAACGATGGCTTTGTCGCCTCCTGGCGCGATGTAACCGATCGCAGACAAATAGAGCTGAAACTAAACCAGACCGTAGCCGCCCTGCAAGTCAGCCAACAACGCCAACACGATCTGACCGAAGCCATGCCCCAATTCGTTTGGACAGCCAATGCCACAGGGGAAGTCGATTCCTGGAATCAAGGCTGGTACAAGTACACAGGCTTAAATCAGGCAGAGTCGTTTGGTCTGGCAGGCGTGAGTGCAGTTCACCCCCAAGAGCGCGATCGCACCCTGGAGCAATGGAGACAGGCGATCGCCAGGAGCGAATCCTTTGAAATTGAATACCGGATTCGCCGCTGGGATGGCGAGTACCGCTGGTTTATCAGTCGTGCCATCCCCACGCGCAACAGCCAGGGTCAGATCATCGGCTGGATTGGCACCATTACCGATATTGATCACCAGAAGCAAGTTGAAATCGCGCTACAACAAAGCCAGGATCGGCTTGAGCTGGCAATGAAGGCCGCCAAGATCGGAAGCTGGGATTGGAACATTCAAACGGGGCAAATTCACTGGTCTACCAATCTAGAAACCTTGTTTGGCATGGCGGCTGGCAGTTTTGATGGGCAGTACGCCACCGTTCGAGCCATGATGCATCCAGACGATTTGCCCTCGGTAGAACAAGCCATTCATCGCGCTATCAACGAAGGAGAAGAATACAACATCGAGTTCCGCTTTTTAAAGCCAGATGGAACGGTGCGGTGGGCATTGGGTCTGGGGCGAGTATTCTACGATGCCAGCGGCAATCCAGTCTCTATGGCGGGAATTGATATGGATATCTCCGAGCGCAAGCAGGTAGAAGCAGACCTGCGAACCAGCGAAGCCCGGTTCCGCGACATGGCAGACCATGCTCCCACCATGATCTGGGTGACAGACTCCACAGGCCATTGCACCTATCTCAACCGGAGATGGTATGAACTGACCGGGCAAACCGAGGAAACCGGGTTGGGGTTTGGCTGGCTTGATGCCGTACATCCAGACGATTATGAAGCTTCTAGACGTGTTTTCTTCAGCGCCAACGAGCGCCAAGAAGCCTTTCAGTTAGACTATCGCTTGCGTTGCCACAACGGTGACTATCGGTGGGCGATCGATGCCGCCAATCCCTGGTTTGGGGAAGACGGAGAGTTTAAAGGATATATCGGCTCTGTCATTGACATCAGCGATCGCAAACAGGCCGAGGAAGCCCTCGCCGCCAATGAAGTGCGGCTACAAGCCTTTGTCGATGCTAATGTTGTGGGCATTCTCTATGGCGACATCCACGGAAACATGCATGAAGCCAATGATGAGCTATTAAGAATCGTTGGCTATACGCGAGCAGACTTGCAGTTGGGCAATCTCCGCTGGATTGACATTACACCACCAGAGTACTTACCCCGTGATGAACAGGGCATTGCAGAGGCACGCCGGAACGGGGCTTGTACGCCCTACGAGAAAGAATATATCCGCAAAGATGGTAGCCGGGTTCCGGTTCTCATCGGCTATAGCCTGGTGGGTCAGGCCAGAGAAAACACAGTGGTGTTTGTTCTCGATCTGAGCGATCGCAAACAGGCCGAAGCAGCCCTACGCCAATCAGAGGAGCGCTATCGCACCCTATTCGAGTCCATTGATGAAGGCTTTTGCGTCATTGAAGTGCTGTTCGAGCAACACAGTCAGTCGGGTATCTCTGGCAGTGCGCCCCAGGCAACCGATTACCGCTTTTGGGAAACCAATCCCGCATTCGAGAGGCAAACAGGACTCACCAACGCGCAGGGCAAACGCATCCGTGAGTTGGTGCCAAACCACGAAGACTATTGGTTTGAAATTTACGGCAACATCGCGCAAACGGGAGTATCTCGCCGCTTCGAGAACTACGCCGCCGCCTTGCAGCGCTGGTACGACGTTTACGCCTTTCGGGTGGGGCAGCCCGAAAGCCACAGAGTGGCCGTGCTGTTTAACAACATTACCGATCGCAAACTGGTAGAGCAAGAACGAGAGAAACTGCTGGCGGAAGAACAAGCCGCCAGAGCCGCCGCCGAACGCGCCAACCGCATGAAAGATGAATTTTTGACGGTGCTTTCCCACGAATTGCGATCGCCATTGAACCCCATCCTGGGTTGGACAAAGTTATTGCAAGTGTGTAAATTTGACGAAACCAAAACGGCTCACGCCCTCGCCATCATCGAGCGCAATGCTAAACTGCAGACGCAATTAATTGATGACCTGCTGGACATTGCCAAAATTTTGCGCGGCAAGATGAGCCTAACCGTTAGCCCCGTTAATTTGGCCTCGGTCATTGAAGCCGCGATTGAAACCGTAAGCACAGCCGCCCTGGCTAAATCCATCTCGCTTCATCCTGTATTACCCCATATTGGGCAAGTGTCTGGCGATGCTACCCGCCTCCAGCAAGTGGTCTGGAACATGTTGTCCAATGCCATCAAATTCACGCCCAATGGTGGACAAGTAGAGATCCATCTAAACCGGGTCGGCCATTTAGCAGAACTGACGGTCAGGGATACTGGTAGAGGTATCCACCCAGACTTTTTGCCTTACATCTTCGAGTCATTTCGCCAGGAAGATGCCTCCATTACCCGCAAGCACGGCGGACTGGGGTTAGGATTGGCGATCGTCCGTCAGTTGGTAGAGGCGCATGGCGGCACTGTCACGGCGGATAGTGCTGGAGAAGGGCTGGGAGCCACTTTCACGGTCTACTTGCCGCTGCTCAACACAGAACCAGCACTCCAACCGAGAGAGGAGTTGCCACCACAAAACCTCGATCTCACCGGAATTCGAGTCCTCACTGTTGATGATGACCCCGATGCTCGTGAGCTAATAACGATATTGCTGATCCAATATGGAGCAGAGGTTTTAGCGGTGGCTTCTGCCTCCGAGGTGCTGGCAAATTTGACATCCTTTCAACCAGATGTGTTGGTTAGTGATATTGGGATGCCCAACATGGACGGCTATACCCTGATGCAACAGGTTCGGGCGTTACCTCCCGAGCAGGGGGGGCAGGTTCCAGCGATCGCCCTCACGGCCTATGCCAGAGACGACGACTACCAGCGAGCAATCAGCAGTGGGTACCAGCGGCATGTAACAAAGCCACTGGAGCCAGAACAGTTAGTGCAAACCGTGATAACACTCACTCAGCCTCACTAACTCAACCTCATTAACTCAGCCGTGTGCAACTGGCATTCGGTCTTCAGGTTCTCTAGTCTCTGTCGAGTAGCCATTGCCGTCTTGCAATGGAAGCGCTGGGGTTAATTCGGATCAAGGGGAAGATAAGCGCAACTTGAGGCGGCAGGAGGCGCGAAGTCTCGCCATCCGCCGTCATGCCGTTTCCTCACAAGTTCCCCAAATTGTTCTTCTATAAGTAGGTTGAAGAATATTCATCTTGAACCATGATGGCTGAGATAATCTCTTTACATGAAAAACGCCTCCAGTTGCAACACTCAACCGCAACCGAGATTAACATTAAAGACCTGTTAAAGCAGTATATAAAAGGAGAACGAAGCTTCCAGCGGATCAACCTGCGCGAGGTCGATTTACATCATGCTCAGATGCAAGATGTTAACTTTGATCAAGCCGATTTGCGGCAAGCCCGATTGGGTAAAACGAACTTTAGCCAGTCCAGCTTTCGCAAGGCAGACCTCAGCGAGGCAATCCTGTGGGGTACAGAGTTAAGTAAAGCGGATTTGTACCGAGCCATTCTCCGCGAGGCCGATTTGAGTGGTGCCAATCTGAGCGGTGCTAACTTGACCCGCTCAAACTTAAGCAAGGCCATCCTGGGAGGAGCAACCCTGGTTCACGCTAAATTACTGCGTGCCAATCTGTTTGAAGCGGATTTGCGTCCCACATCCGATCACGTTACAGATCTGGGTCATGCCATTTTGAGCGATGCAACCCTGTGTTATGCCAATTTGAGTGGAGCCATGTTGTATCGGGCAAATCTGGACGGGGCAAAGCTGTGCCGTGCCCATTTAAATCGATCGCTGCAACAGGGCATGAAACCCACCGATTTGAGTGAAGCTAGCTTACAAAGGGCTGATTTAAGTTATGCCGATCTCACTGGAGCCATTTTACGCAAGGCAAATTTGAGCAATGCCGATTTAACTGGTGCCGTGTTGATGGGCGCAGATTTACGGGGCGCAACAATGCCGGATGGCTCAGTGCATGAATAACGGGCGATCGCCACACTCACGTTTCATTGCTCCACGTCTCATGGCTTCACGTCTCATTGAGCCGCTTCATTGCTGCGAAAACAAGAGCAGGCCGATTCCAGATCAAAGTCCTGTCCATTGAAATTCAATTCATCGCCATTGAGCTATGAAGCAAACCACCTATCGAATAATTTTCAGTAATTCTACAACCTATATCAGTCAACTTCATCAACCCTTCATTCAGGTTAAGCACACATCATAAGTTGATAAAGCGACTAGATTAGATCACTCAATAGAAATATAGTTTTACAAGAATGAAAGCACCGATCAAGCCAACACATCAACCTGGTTTAACGGGTGCCATTCCTACAACTCATTCTCTATTGCAGGTGTTCTTATGAGTCATCATTTAATTGATCATCCCCGTGCAGGAACTCAATCTGCTCATACGATTACAAAGAAGAGACCCGTTATTGCCATCGGGTTAGACGCAGCAGATCCTCGGTTAATAGAAACCTGGATGGCGCAAGGCCACCTTAAAAACCTGCGCCGCCTACGGGATGAGGGAGCCTATGCTCGCTTGAAAAGCTTTGATTACTACCGGGCAGAAACCCCCTGGACTACGTTTTTAACGGGTTGTTCTCCGCAAAAAACAGGCTTTTGGACACAATTAAGATTCCGCGCCAACGACTACAGCGTAGAAGATAGTCAGGCATATCGCTTTGAAGAATATCCACCGTTTTATGCGCTGGGAAATGATTACCGGGTAGCCGTCTTCGATATGCCACAGGCTCGTTTGTCCGATCAGGTCAATGGCATTCAGGTTCTGGCATGGGGGGCACATTCACCTCAATCTCTAAGCCATTCTCGCCCCTCTGCTTTATTTGATGAAATTGTAGAACAGTACGGTCAGCATCCAACACTGCGAGATGATAATGCTAATGTTCTGGATGTGCCTGCATTAAAGCAATTGCAACACGATCTGGAAACCGGAATTGCGCGACGTGCCGCCATTTGCCAGGATTTGCTAGAACGAGAGCAATGGAACTTATTTCTAACCATTTTTGGTGAAATTCATGGCGCAGGACATTACATGTGGCATATGAGCCAGCCCGATCATCCGCTTTACTCGGTTATGCACACCCAGGCCGAGGATATGTTGCTTGCTATCTTTGAGGCAACCGATAAAGCGATCGGGCAGATCATTGCTAAAGCTCCTAAAGACGCTGAAATTGTTGTGTTTGCTGCCCACGGGATGGGTTCAAACACAATGGATTTACCCAGTATGTTCTTCCTGCCAGAGTTTCTCTATCGCTATAATTTCCCTGGCAAATATGCCATGGCGCGTGGCAACACAGGAGAACCGCTTGGAGAACCCATTACCAGCGGGCGGGTAAAACGGTGCTGGTTGGGTGCCCTCTGGAGCCTGAAGTATGAGCCAAATCCGATCGCGGCATTCCTAAGACGCAACCTCAAACTGAAGCTGTTTAATTTGATTGCTCCACTGTTGGGTCGCCGTCCCCAACCGGATCTAATTTCTCCATTTGATTTGGTTGAAACCTCTCATTCCTTCTACTTTCAGCCAGCAGTTTGGTATAAACCATTCTGGCCAACCATGAAAGCCTTTGCGCTACCCAGTTATTCAGAGGGGTATATTCGCATCAACCTCAAGGGACGAGAGCCACAGGGCATCGTCGATCCGGCAGATTATGATACCGTGTGTGATGATATTTGCGAAAAGCTATATCAGCTTAAGGATGCCCGTACAGGCATTCCAATGGTTAAACAAATTATTCGTCCTCGACGCGATTTGCCGAACTGTGAGCCGAGCAAGCTACCAGATGCCGACATTGTAGTTATCTGGCAGGAGGAAACAGCCTCGGATGCCGTCGAAAGTCCTGATATTGGCCGCATCGGCCCTGTTCCACATCACCGATCGGGCAGTCACCGCGCAGAAGGATTCCTGGTTGTTAAAGGAGCCGATATTGATGCCGGATCAACCTTACCGGAAGGTCATTCGCTCGACTTAGCGCCGACCCTCCTGAGCTTGATGGGTGCGCCCATTCCAGATCATTTGGAAGGTAAACCAATGATCAACGTATCAACCCCTGCATCCTAAGATTCAGAACCTCTCAATGGGGATGAGCTTCAACACAAAGGCGATCGCTTCAGTTCTGGAGAGCGATCGCCTTTTCTCTTTCCTCACAAGTTCCCCACATTTTTCTCCTATACCTGGTTGAAGCATCATCCTGATCATTAACAGTGATGCTTACTTGCAAGAGTTGATTGTCATGGTGTTGATCTTCGCGATGTGAAAGCTACGTTGACGGATGTTGATTGGCAGCGGCGATCGCATCAGATGCCTCCGTACATGAGCCAGGGACTGGTTGACCCTAAACGGCAGCAAAACGGAAACGTCTGATGAAGTCAGTGACATTCAATACTCGGTTAAGACTAGAATTACTGCGCTTGTAGACTATGAACATTACCCATGATGATTCCCACTCTAATTCAGATCTGACCGTATTTGGACGACCAGCCACCCAGGGAAGATGGTTGCTGATTCCTCTGGGAATGAGTATCTTACTATGTTTGGGAACCGTCTACTCCTGGAGTATCTTTAGAACACCCCTGGAAGGCGAATTCAATGTCGGAGCAACGGAAAGCCTTTTGCCCTATACGGTTGCCCTTGTCTTCTATGCGGCACTCATGCCGATCGCTGGGTTTTATATTTCTCGGATTGGCACCCGACCAATGGCTGCGATTGGTGGAATTATTGTTGGCATCGGCTATATTCTCTCTAGCTTTGCGACCCATATTGGTATGATGACCCTCACCTACGGAGTCATTGCCGGAACCGGAGTTGGTATAACTTACGGTGTACCAATGGCGGTAGTTGCCCGATGGTTTCCCGATAAAAAAGGACTGGCGGTAGGATTAACGATTATTGGATTTGGGTTATCTCCCCTCATCACCGCTCCCTTAGTGAATCATTTAATTGATGCTTACACCGTCCGACCCACCTTACGGATCTTGGGAATTGCCTTTATTCTGATCATTCTTGGGATCGCAACCACTCTGAAGTTACCTCCAAGGAATTGGTACCCCTCGGGGAAGTTATCTACTCAATCTACATCTAAAGTAACGTTGACCTGCTCCATGACTCCATTGAAAAGCCGATCATTCTATGGACTATGGATTTGTTACACGATTGGAAGCCTGGTTGGATTAAGCGCCATTGGCATTTCGAGTTCCGTCGGTGAGGAAATTATCAATATTGAACCAGGGTTGGCGGCCAGTAGCGTTTCCCTTTTTGCTTTATTCAATGGAATTAGTCGTCCGTTGTTTGGCTGGTTGAGCGATCGCTTTCAACCTCATTACGTGGCGATCGCATCGTACACTCTGATTTTGATTGCTTGTCTGCTGATGGTGAATGCTCAAGCAGGACAGGTAACGACTTATTTGATAGCCTTTTGTCTGTTTTGGTTTTGTTTGGGAGGTTGGTTGGCAATAGCTCCAACCACCACCCTCCGATTCTTCAACCCTGACCAGTACGCCCAAAACTACGGCATTGTGTTTACTGCCTATGGAGTAGGTGCCCTGTTGGGAACGCTGGCTATCGGACAAATTCGAGACTGGTTTGGCACCTATACTTATGCATTTTATCCAATGGCACTGCTGGCTATTATCGGTATCGTCGTTGCCAGCACGATGCTGAAGCGCGATCAATCCTCATGCTGAATCCACGTCTTCTACAAAAGTGGTGCACGGCCATTGACTGACAAAAGTTCTAGACCCCCATCCCTGGTTGCTGACCGATCTTGGGAGCGTGGATTGAGCGTCAATTTCGACTACGCCCTTACCTGTACCGTAGCCTGAGCGTAGCCGAAGCTGACGCATGCGAAGAATCAGCATTTCAGGAGTTTGGTCAGTCACTCGGCTCTCATCCTATGGTAGGGACAGGTTCTAGCAAGACGCTAACTACAAGCCGATTATGGTTTGCTAAACCTGGCTTACAAAGATTGGTCAGTGAATCAGGGGACTAACAGAGACAAGACATTTCAAGGATTCATAGACAGGTTATTTTGAAGGGTGGGATTCAGTTTTCTACAGCAATGAGATTCGACATCATTCTGAACAGATACTTTTGCAGAACTACCTTACTGAAGCCTCACACCTTCAGTCAGTCCACGTTTAGCGACTGTTTCCTCACAAGTTTCTCAAAGTGTTCCTCTAAAGTGGGGTAGAGCATCAACAAACGTGAGGACATATGAGCTGCCATCTAGCCGCCACCCTTAAAAGTCTGCGTCGGGCGATCTTGGTTGTTGCTTACGGTAGCCCTTTGCATAGTCATGATGCAGTGGGGCAACAGGTTGTTACAGAAGTAGCGGCCTGGGGAATGCCGAACATGAAGGCGATCGCGGTTCATCACCTCACTCCTGATCTGGCTGAGCCGCTATCAATGGCCGATCTGGCTATCTTTGTGGATGCTTCTACCTCAGCAGCACAGGAAATACAGGTTCGTCCAATTGGGCTGGACAACTCTGCGATCGCAACAGGCCACGGGTGTGAACCGCAAGTGCTACTGGCAAAGACGCAAACTGTTTATGGCTATCATCCTCAGTCATGGTGGGTGATGGTACCGGGCGGCAACGTTGAACCAGGAGAGGTTCACTCGCCTGTTGCCGAACAGTGCGTTGAAACCGTTCTTCAGGAAATTGAACAATTGATTCACCAACCAGGCCAAACCTATGCATGAAGTTGGAATGATACAAAGCATTCTAGATACTGCTGTCGCACGTGCTAAGGAAGAAGGTGCCCAACATATCCGATTCGTGCAGATGCGGGTTGGTGAAGCGTCGGGAGTCGTGCCGGAGTCTCTGGAGCGTGCGTTTGCCGCAGCCAAACAGGGGACGATCGCGGAAGAGGCTCATCTCCAGATCGATTATGTCCCTACTGTTTGTTACTGCTCCCGCTGCGACCTGGAGTTTCAACCTGCTGCCCAGCGCTACGAGTGTCCCCAATGCCGTCAAATCATTACAGAAATCCGGCAAGGCAAGGAGTTTGAACTGGCATTTCTGGAATGTCTCTTAACCATTGATGAGCCAACCAACCACGACAAGGTGTAATTACCCCAGTGGAACATATCTTTGCTATGTTCCACTGAAGCCTTCATTTTGCAGATCATTTACAGCCATTTTCATTCGCATTCACCACACACCGAACCCCACACCCATCCTGGCGAGACTGTGGCTGACTCGATTGAGAACTGCTGTAATTCATAAGTCCTTAGCAGCAAACAGCTTCCCAGAGTCGTCCAGTCGGACGATTTCAGTGCCTATTTTCCGATATGCACCTTGTGACTCTACCGTAGATACGCTGCTGTGTTGAAAGGAACAGTGATGCGTCGCCATGTCAGCATCCAGCACAGGCATTTCTTGCCAGCAATGGCGACAAAACCAGACCGTTTGATGAGCGTGGATTTGACGAATCAGTGGATTGGAACAGCAAGGGCAATTTACCATAATCATTTTTCAACCTTAATCTGTTAAGAATTGTTTGCAAAATGTTGAGTTTATGATTCAAAGTTGAACTGATTTGCCTTCACAGTAGCTCAGAGTTTTGAGGAACTTATGAAGATGTTAAGAACATTGCACTTTTGTCACTCTCCGTTGCAAAACAACATCAATTTATGAGTGATAGCTCATTTCTCCATGCACTTTTAAAGCATCCGCTCAGATGAAACCTCCTCTCAGGGAGGCGATGAACCTGCTGAACGTTGCAGATCGCGTCCTTCCAGTGATTAAAGCCAGTGATTCTCTCAGGAAATGGTCGCCGAATCCTGTGTCTTTATAAGAGAGATATAGGAGAGGGAAAGTAGGAGAGATTGAAACCATTTCAGAGGATGTCTTAAAAGTGCTAAGCTCCAACTCGAACCGCCCCCTAAATCCCCTATTTTTGGCTTCGACGTGAGCGCTCAGCCGAACGGGGACTTCCGAATCAATTCTGTTTCAAAGTCCCCCATTTTTGGGGGATTTAGGGGGCTAATTTAGAATGTTGAGCCATTCTCAGACACCCTCTCAAACGGCCTCTCAGTTCTGCCGCTTTGCGGAGACATCAGGTAAATCTCTCCAGGAGAATTTGGGAACACTAACCTTATCTTGATGCGGTACTGTTCGACCTTCGTGCAGAAAGCCGCATCAATACACCCTGGCCAAGTCGCGATCGCTATGAAAATTTCTCACAAACTCGTTGGCAGCTTTATCGGTATTTCTCTGTTAACAGGAGCCGTTGGTGCAGTTGCGATCGCTCAAAGTCAGAAAATTGCTGAAACCCTGGCGATCGAAGAAGCAGAACATGTTGCTCAGGTCATTGCCACTTCAATTACTCACGACGTGAATTACGATCATGGTTCCCAAACTGGGGAAGAATCAAATTACCTGCAAAACTTCACGAATTTGCTGCATGAGTTGCAACGGCGCGACATTGTTGTAGTCGATCGACAAAAGCAGATCCTGGCGGATACCGTTCCTGAGAATGTAGGCACTATTTTTGATCACGATCAGAACAACGAGATTCAGCAGACGATGGCCGATGGCCAAACCAGACTCTTTCTGGAGCAGAGCGCCGATTATCCTCAGGGCATTAAGCTTCTCGTCGTTCCATTAATCACCGATCAGCAGGAGGTTGATGGCGCAGTCATTCTGGAGTGGTCATCCATCTACGATCAAGCGATCGCCCAAGCCCGACCCACCATCATCGTCATTGGCCTCACCAGTTTGGGCTGTCTTGTTCTGGCTTTGCTAGTGGGCTTACAGATTTCGAGCAGCATTGCCAAACCGCTTCAAGCAGTCACAGACGTGGCGCAGCAGGTCACGCAAGCTTCTAACTTTGATCTGCAAGCTCCGGTCACAACAGGTGATGAAACGGGCACGCTGGCAACGGCGCTGAATCATCTCATTCAACGGGTCAAAGTGCTGCTCAATGAAAAAGAGCAACGCTCAGAGGAACTTCAGCACGCCCTGGATCAGCTTCAGAGAACGCAACTGCAACTGGTGCAAACCGAAAAAATGTCGAGCCTGGGGCAATTGGTCGCTGGAGTGGCTCACGAAATTAACAACCCGGTCAACTTTATTCACGGCAACATCACTCATATTAATAGCTACACGCAGAACTTGTTGGAGGTGGTGCAGGCTTATCAAACTCACTATCCCGATCCGCCTCAAACCCTCCAGGCAACCCTGGACAATGTGGAACTCGACTTTCTGCTTGAAGACCTAACGAAGCTGCTTCAGTCAATGAAAGTTGGCACAGAGCGGATTCGGCAAATTGTTTTGTCTCTCCGCAACTTCTCCCGCCTGGATGAATCTGAGTTTAAAGCGGTTGACTTGCACGAAGGACTCGATAATACGCTGCTGATTTTGCAACATCGCCTCAAGGCAAAACCAGAGTGCCCAGGCATTGAAGTCGTTAAGAACTATGGTCAGTTGCCGCTGGTTGAGTGTTATCCTGGACAGCTCAATCAGGTATTTATGAATTTGCTAGCCAACGCGATCGACGTGCTAGAAGACTCGACTCAGCACCAGACAACCGATCAGTCGTCTGCTCAGATCTGGATTACGACTCAAGTGTTAGCAGATAATCGAGTGCAAATTACGATCGCAGACAACGGTTGCGGGATACCAGACACGGTCAAAGCGTGCATGTTTGATCCCTTCTTCACCACTAAACCGATCGGCAAAGGTACAGGCTTAGGCTTATCAATTAGCTACCAAATTGTGACTGAAAAGCACCACGGTCAGATGCGGTGCGATTCTACCCCAGGAGAAGGTACCAAATTTATGATTGAAATTCCAATTTGCCAACCTGTGTCCGCCATTTAACCTCCGTTGGCAATAGTAAAGATTGCGGCATAGAGAGATTGCGGCATAGAACGGCTGAGCAGGCGGACTGAAGTCATCTGCACTTTCCGCTCTTGAGGATTGGCTCTAGACGTGAGAGGGTTATCACTGGCAATATGCGTGCAGGGAATGAGCAATCGCCATGTGGATTTGGAAGAAAGAGCCAGAGCTAAGGATTGTGATTGGGGTGGCCGCCGTCTTCTGGCTGTTGGTTAATCTCTTTGTGCTGCTGCGCTATTACAACTTTTATCCCTCCTATGCGGCCTTTAACCAGGGCATTTTTGACCAACTGTTTTGGAACGGCTTACACGGTGGTCAGTTTTTTCAAAGTTCGCTGTCTTCAGCTCTATCGAGTGCGGTCGTTAATGATGGTGAGCCACCCACGGTAAATTACTACCGACTAGGGCAACACTTCACACCGGCTCTGCTGCTCTGGGTTCCGTTTTATGCGCTGTATAGTTCTCCGGCTGGGTTGTCGGTACTGCAAACGACGCTGATTGCGGCGGCTGGGCTGGTACTGTATGCCTTGGCTCGGCATTATCATCCTCCCCGGCTGTCATTGTGGATTGCCGCCAGCTACTATGGCGCGATCGCCATCATCAGCCCAACTCTGGCGGACTTTCGCGACTTTTCGCAACTGCCACTCTTTGTGTTTGGAGCTTTGCTGGCATTCGAAAAACGTCAGTGGTGGCTGTTCTGGATACTGTTTGGCTTAACCTTGCTAATTCGAGAAGATGCGGGGGTCGTGCTGTTTGGCATTGGCATTTACTTTATCTTCAGCCGCCGCGCTCAGCGGGTGGGGTTAGGGGTGTGCGCGCTCAGCCTGACCTACATGCTGGTGGTTACAAACCTGGTCATGCCTTTGTTTTCAGATGATATTGCCCGACGCTTCATGATTGAGCAGTTTGGGCAGTTTGTAGACCGTAACGAAGCATCGACCCTTGATATCATTGGAGGCATTCTCAGCAGGCCGTGGCAGTTTCTTCTCCAGTTAGTGACCCCGCTGGATGGCAAGGTTCGCTACCTGCTCGCGCAGTGGCTACCGCTGGCCTTCATTCCAGCCCTGTCGCCCAGTGCCTGGACGATGACGAGCTTTCCGCTACTGCAAACGTTCCTGCGGCAAGATCCAGATGCCCTATCCATTAACTTGCGCTATGCCCTGACCTGGATTCCGGGACTATTTTATGGCGCAATTTTGTGGTGGGATCAGCATCCCAAGCAGTTGCGATCGCGCTTTCGTCAATTTTGGCTGGCCTGCCTCACCCTTTCCCTGATTCTGACCATTGCGGCGAATCCAAACCGATCGCTTTCGGCCTTGATTCCGGATTCGTTTCAACCCTGGGTCTATGTGTCGCCGAGCCGCCAATGGCAACATGCCCAGGCTATTCGATCGCTGATGGCACAAATTCCACCCGATGCCAGCGTTTCAGCCACTGTGTACATTCAGCCCCATCTCTCGAACCGTCGCGAACTGCTGATCTTTCCGCAGCTACGGCTAGAAAACGATGCGGGGCAGGTGGTACAGATGCAGTATGTCATTGCCGACCTGTGGCAACTGGAGCAATACCAGGTGGCGTTTGACGACGATCGCCGCCGCCTTAGAAGTTTTGTGCCAGCGATCGAGCGGTTGCTGAACCGTCGCTATGGGTTGATGGAGATGCAGGATGGCGTGCTGCTGCTGCGGCGAGGGGCAGACTCTAACCCGGAAGCCGCCGCCGCCTGGTCAACCTATCGGCAGGATTTGAAGGTAGCCATCGAGCGATCGCCCAATGAATAACTCAACGTCTAACGGTTGAAACGTCTCAGCCGTCTTTTGTTAAGAGTGTCCAGCCCTGAACCGTTTCTAAAACTTTAGAAGAATCTAAAGCCAGTGCAGCCGTAGCCGCTTCATCTAACAAGAAATAGGGCTGCAAATCTTTCTGCCAGCGCTGTTGAAGCTGCCTGCGCGAGAGAGCGATCACCTGGCGATCGCTGTAAAAGTTGAGCGATGGGCGGCTGTACTCATAAGACGTATAGATTTTGGTGCCAGGAGGAGTATGCTGCTGAACGATCGCCGCCACTGGCCTCACTGGATACGACTCGGCCAGTTCCCAGATCCAATGTTCAGAAACCATCAACAGCAGCAGGGAAATATACATTCCCCACAGCAGAACAGCAATAAACTGCGGATTTTGACGCACCACCAGCACCGCTGCGGCGGTCATCGTCAGCCCAACCGAAGCGAGAACCACCTGCAAGTCGGGTTCGGGCGTATCGCTCCACATACCAAAGTAGAGCATCCCAATCCACCCGGCTGCGGCCAGTAAAACGAACGCACCAAACCAAACTGGAGAATAGGCAGAATACGGATCGTACTTTGCCCCCACGGGCAGGCCACGCTTCCACATCATGGCAAGCTGTGCCCCAGTCACCAGAGCCAACGCCGGATAGAGCGGCAACACATACCACGGCAGTTTCGTCACCATCACCGAAATAGACAGGAAATATACGCCACTCCAGACCAGAACGAGCTTTGCCCAACTCAGGTTGCGGTTGAACCAGGTTAAGCGAAAGCCAAGCGGCAGAAACAGCAACCACGGTGCGCTGTACTTAATGACTTCTAGCAGGTAGAACCAGGGGTAGCCACCGTTGTTTTCAACGGGTGCCCATACTCGACGCAAGGACTGATTCACCAAATTGCTGTTGAGAAATGTGGGGCCATAGTGAAGCCACTGCGCCACATACCAGAGAACAGCCGGTGCGCCACCAATGACGATCCCCAACCAGAGGTAAGGCAATGTCAAGAGCCGTGGCGTGTCCCACAGCAGAAACAGAATGGCGATCGCCCCCATCAACACCGCCACCATCACGCCCTTGGTGAGGCAGATCAACCCCAGCCCAATCCCAATCCCAACCGCAAAGCGTCTGTCTCGTCTGGCTAGCAGCACGCACCACAGCATCAACAGCATGAAGCTCAAAATGGCACCGTCCAGCATGGCTAGCCGCCCCTGGCGCACAACGGGCAGAAAGGTTAAATACACGAACGCCGAAAAGACAGCAGGCGATCGATGGTGGAAGATTTCGCGCCCGATGCCATACAGCAATGGTACCGATAACGCCGTTAACAGCGCGCCGGGAAGCCGTGCTGCCCATTCATTCACACCAATGACGCTAAAAGCGGCAGCAATTAGCCCATGCATCAGGGGAGGTTTGTTGCTATACGGTTCGCCCCACAAGCTAGGAAACAGCCAGTTCAACGAGTCGGGTGGAGATTGCCAGATCTCCCGAGCAACCTGAGCCACAAGACCCTCATCCCAATCGCGCAGGGGGAGTCCACCGAGGTTGATGGTAAAGAGGACGATCGCCGCAACGACCAGCCCAATGCTCCAAAACCAATCGGTCTTGTTGTAGCTGCGGTGCAACCACTCCTCTGACTCATCCACAAGTAATGTTCTATAACTCATAACTCAGGTTGCTTGTTTAACGTTAACGCCGGACTTCGTCCTCTAGATGCTCTCGTTCAGCCGTTTCGGTAGGTCGGCACTTCGCACGATAGTTGGGGTAGCCCCAGTACAGGTGAAGGCTCTGTTCCTTTGCACAGACACCCAACTTCCAGTTTTAATTCTCCTCGCGCGAAATCTGCAACTGCACGTAAACCAATATCAACGTTACGGCTAACAAAACCGTAGCGGCAGCCGCTGCATAACCAAAATCAAACAGGGCAAACGCCTGGTTGTAGATGTAAAACACCAGCAGGTTAGTTGAATTAAGCGGGCCTCCCCCGGTCATAACGTAGGGCTGCTCAAAACTCCGCAGTGTAAAGATGGCGGTTGTAACGGTGGCAAAAACCAACGTCGGTCGCAATCCCGGTAGCGTAACATGCCAGAATTGCTGCCATGACCCTGCCCCATCCAGTTCGGCTGCTTCATATCGGCTCACGGGAATTGCTTGCAACCCTGCTAGAAAAACGACCATATTAAAGCCGAGTTGTTTCCAAATGCTCAACAGAATCAGCACGGGCATCGCCCAAACGGTACTGCCTAACCAGGGAATTGGCTCGATTCCAACCGTTTTGAGTAGTGCATTCACCGGGCCGTCGGTTTGAAACAGCCAGCGGAACCCTAACCCCACCGCTACCAATGATGTAATGGAGGGGATGAAATAGGCGGTGCGGAGTGCCCCTCGGATGGCAAAGGCACGGTTTAGCCCTACCGCTAATCCCAGCGGAATCACCAAACTGGGAACAACAGTGGCGATCGTAAAATAAGCGGTGTTCCCCAACACCTGCCAAAAATCTGGAGTGACGACCAACCGCCAATAGTTTCTTAACCCAATCCAGTGCGTGCCTGCGCGAGTGAAGTTCCCTGCTGTAAAGCTCAGGTAAAACAGATAGGCGATCGGATACAGGACAAAAATACCTAAAACAATCAGAGCTGGAGCCAGAAACAACCAGGCCACTACCGTTTCTCGTTGAGAACCAGCCAGAGCGTGTGGAGGTTGAGGGTTAGCCAGCGAGACGGGCGGAGTTGAGGACGACTGGGTGGTCATGGGTAAGCAGTCAACATCGCTAACGTGTGCAGAAACCCGTGTAGAGTCTAGTCTACTTTCAAAAAATAACGCCGGATGACATGGTAGGGTTCATAGTTGCGTTGTAATTGAACTGATGGCTGCCAATTTCTTCTCGGCTGATCATACTGAATCCTGTTCTAACCTGATTTCACCGCCACCGACAGCGTTTGAGCAGGATTGGGCCTCTGCTCCGTTGAGGCTGGGGGTAATGGCATCCGGCAGCGGCAGCAATTTTGCAGCGATCGCCCAAGCCATTGCCTCTCGTCAGCTCAATGCTCACCTTTCGGTATTAATCTACAACAACCCGGAAGCCAGAGCCGCCGTCAGGGCGGCAGAGCAGCACATTCCCGCCGTTCTGTTGAACCACCGCGACTTTTCTAGCCGAGACGCACTGGATGCAGAAATTGTTAAAACGTTGCAGCAGCATGGAGTAGATTGGGTGGTTATGGCAGGCTGGATGCGGCGCGTCACCACTGTTTTAATCAACGCCTTCCCCCGGCGAATCGTTAATATCCATCCCAGTTTGTTACCCAGCTTTCCGGGGATTCGTGCCATTGAACAAGCTCTGGCCGCCGGGGTCAAAATTACAGGCTGTACGGTTCACTATGTTGAACTGGAAGTCGATAGCGGGCCAATCATTGCCCAGGCAGCCGTGCCAATTTTGCCAGGTGATACACCCGAAACGTTGCATCAACGCGTTCAAGCCCAGGAACATCGCCTTTACCCTATGGCAATCGCGATCGCCGCCACCCAGGCGCAACAGCACCCCCCAACCTAAACCAGAGTGCGATCGGTCAAGATTTCGTAACCGTCTTCCGTCACCAGCACCGTATGTTCAAATTGTGCCGAGAGCGATCGATCGACCGTAACCACCGTCCAGCGATCGGACAGCGTGCGGGTGTGCTTTGACCCAGCATTGATAATTGGCTCGATCGCCAGGGTCATCCCTGCTTTTAGCTTCACGTTCGGCATTTCGTGAGTCCGAAAGTTGAAGACCGATGGCTCTTCGTGCAAATTACGGCCAACACCGTGCCCCGTAAAGTCTTCCACGATTTTGAATCCATTGGCTTCTGCGTGGTCTTGCACAGCTCCAGCAATGTCC
Source organism: Oculatella sp. LEGE 06141 (assembly GCF_015207605.1). Taxonomy (GTDB): domain Bacteria; phylum Cyanobacteriota; class Cyanobacteriia; order Elainellales; family Elainellaceae; genus Oculatella. Next base: position 25,717 of record NZ_JADEWO010000049.1, on the reverse strand, counting down.
AGCAAGTGATTGCCCGCTTTGACTTGCTCAATTCCTTTGTAGAGCGTTTCTTCAGCCACACGGATCAGCGTTGCCGCCTCTGGTGTCACCTGACCCACGGCGATCGTAATGCACGAGTCTCCATGAAACCCTTCGTAATACGCACCGGTATCGACCTTCAAAACGTCACCCCGGCGGATCACCTTCTTCTGTCGCGGAATGCCGTGAACAACTTCGTTATTGACGCTGGCGCAGATAGAAGCCGGAAACCCGTGATAGCCCTTAAAACTGGGAGTAGCACCCATTTCACGAATCCGCTTTTCGGCATGGGCATCTAAATCAGCCGTGGTCATTCCCGGCTCGACCAGCTCCGAAATTTCCTTCAACACCGTTGCCACTATTTTTGCAGCTTGCCGCATGATGACGATCTCATGGGATGACTTCAACTCCGCTCCTCGACGTTGTTTCTTAATCCGAGGAGTTGAGGCAGGTTGGGGCAACAGGTTAGTCAAAAAATTCATGTTTAACGATCCTGGCAACGGAAAGATTAGGGTGTGCTTAAACCACCTATTAAATTCAAGGTAGCTTAGTTTTTGATGCAAGAGATTAAAGACACAGAGAGAACGACAGGCTCAAGCGCCCGGAAAGCTATTAATCGCGATCGTGCCCTGCATCCCAGCCTCAGCATGGCCTGGTATAGAGCAATGCAGTTCATAGGTGCCCGGTTTAAGTGCTACAAAAAACCACTCTGCCTCAGCCGTTGGCTTCAGCTCTAATTCGTGAATGGCTCCCTTCACCTCAACCTGGCCTGCTTCTACCTTCTGTGTCCAAATGTTGTCGGCAAAATCTTTAGCGGTAAAGTAGTGCTTTTCGGGGCTGAGGTTATCCAAAATCAGTTTGTAGCGTCTGCCGGCTTCAAATTCCAACTGGTTGGGAAAAAACATCAGGTCGTCTGCCGAGTTTCCCATATGGACGCGAACCTCAATTGGAGTTTGCTTGACTGGCGTTCTATCAGCCGTAGCGGAATGGGCAGAAAAAAAGGTTCCTAACCACGCCACTAGTCCCAGGGCAATACACAAACTAATGCGTAACAACCGGGTGAATATTGCCATTGCCAAATCCTCCTCCAGCCATGACTGATATCGCCGCATCGTACCGTGAGCGGCGTGTCTGCAAAGACGCTACTTGAACTTGAATCGGTTGAATCTATCTGTTAAGTGTAAGGGTTTGGCTGACCCGCTTTGGCGCGATCGCCTCACCCAGGTTCAATCTGTTACGAATCTTCTCGAAATAGGTTGAAGATGCCGCAATCAAAGGGGCGGTTCGATGCCCGTCAGCGTCAAATTCGGATGTTTTTCTCTAGACTCTAGAGCGATCGTCGGGTTACAATCAGGAATTGCGAGTTTTTTTGAATTTAAGAGACGGCACGGCAAGATGAACGCTCAAGAAATCATTAACTCCATTGAGTTGGAGCAGTTAAAAACAGACCTGCCGACCATTTTTGTGGGTGATACGGTACGGGTCGGCATTGTGATTCAAGAAGGTGGCAAAGAGCGGGTACAGCCCTATGAGGGCACTATCATCGCAATGCGAAACGGCGGAATTAACGAAACCATCACGGTTCGTCGAATTTTTCAAGGCGTTGGAGTGGAACGGGTGTTCTTGCTTCACTCGCCCCGGGTCGCCAGCATCAAAGTTTTGCGGCGAGGGAAAGCCCGTCGAGCTAAGTTGTACTACCTGCGCGATCGGATTGGTAAGGCAACACGCCTGAAGCAACGGTTCGATCGCCCTTTATAAACACCCTCTGAAATGGCGAGTCGCTGCTGGATTTGGGAACTTATACAAGAACAGTAGACGAACTGCTAAACTAGGGAAGGCATTTAGCGATGCTAACCTTGTGCGCTCTTAGTTCAGTTGGTAGAACGCAGGTCTCCAAAACCTGATGTCGGGGGTTCGAGTCCTCCAGGGCGCGCTGTCTCATTTCGAGAACGGGTTAAAGCTCTGCGGCGAGGCAATGAGGAACCGTGGCAAAGAAGGAAAAAGAAGCATCGGACGTACAGAAAGCGCAAAAACCTGAGCAGAAAGCAGAGCAAAAATCAGAAGAGTCTGGCTTCAATGTTTCTACTTTCCTGCAAGGAACCAAAGAAGAGCTAGATAAGGTAGTTTGGCCCAGTCGTCAGCAGCTTATCAGCGAATCTGTGGCGGTTATCTTGATGGTGACTCTTTCTGCTACGTTGATTTATTTGGTTGACAATTTCTTTGGTTGGGCTGCTAGGCAGGTATTTTGATGACTTTTGCATCAGACGACTCAGACAACTTAATGCAACTGGAAGAGGAGGAAGGCGGTGGTACTGCCATCCGAGCTGCCCGTTGGTATGCTGTCCAGGTCGCTTCTGGCTGTGAAAATCGGGTAAAGCTTAATTTGGAGCAGCGCATCAAAACGCTCGATGTGGCGGGTCGCGTGCTTCAGATTGAGATTCCGCAAACGCCAGTGCTGAAGCCGCAAAAGGGCAGTAAGCCGAAAGAAGGTAGTGAAAAAGTTTTTCCAGGCTATGTGCTAGTGCGTATGGTCATGGATGACGAAACTTGGTCGGTGGTTAAAAACACGCCCAATGTCATTAACTTTGTTGGCGCTGAGCAAAAGCGCCGCTACGGACGGGGGCGAGGGCACGTCAAACCCATGCCTCTTGGCTCTTCTGAAGTAGAACGGATCTTCAAGCAGGCGCAAGAGCAAAAACCGGTTGTCAAAATCGACATGGCAGCAGGAGATAAGATCGTAGTGCTGTCTGGTCCCTTCAAAGATTTTGAGGGTGAAGTCATTGAGGTTAGCCCTGAGCGGAGCAAGCTCAAGGCACTGCTCTCAATTTTTGGGCGAGACACGCCTGTAGAATTGGAATTTAATCAGGTTCAAAAGCAGAGCTAGTTCATCAATAATGGCGAAAAAAGTTGTTGCAGTTATCAAGTTAGCGATTAATGCAGGGAAGGCGAACCCTGCTCCTCCGATTGGGCCTGCGCTGGGTCAGCACGGGGTCAACATCATGATGTTTTGCAAGGAATACAATGCCAGAACAGCAGACCAGGCTGGCCTGGTTATTCCAGTCGAAATTTCTGTTTTTGAAGACCGCAGCTTTACATTTGTTCTCAAAACGCCTCCGGCATCCGTGTTGATTCGCAAGGCAGCCGGAGTTGATAAAGGATCAGGCGAACCTAACAAGAAGAAGGTGGGTTCGATTACGCGCGACCAGCTACGGGAGATCGCTCAAACTAAAATGCCTGACCTCAATGCAAACGACATTGAAGCGGCGATGAAAATTGTTGAAGGTACCGCTCGCAATATGGGCGTTAGTGTTGCCAGTTAATGGCTACCTCTTTTTAGTACCTGAATGTGCAGTTGAGTAATACTATTCTCAGCAACGGCATTCGCAGCAATTGCATTTTGGCACCAGTAGCCTTGGCAACAGTAGTTGCAACGCACACAGCACCGTATTTAAACCTTATTCGGGGGAGAGAACTGTCTCGCTAATACCCCAGGAGTGACATCATGGCTAAAAAAGTATCGCGTCGGTTACAAGAACTGCAAAAGAAGGTTGAAGACCGCGTCTATGAGCCGATAGAAGCATTGAATCTGCTGAAGGAAACTGCAACCGCCAAGTTTCCGGAGTCTGCGGAAGCTCATATTCGGTTGGGTATTGATCCCAAGTACACCGATCAGCAATTGCGTACAACAGTCGCTTTACCGAAAGGAACAGGTCAGGCCGTTCGGGTGGCTGTGATTGCCAGAGGTGAGAAGGTCACCGAAGCAACCAATGCAGGAGCCGACCTGTCGGGTTCAGAAGAGCTAATTGACGACATTCAAAAGGGCATGTTGGATTTTGACGTGCTGATTGCGACTCCTGACGTAATGCCTCAGGTTGCTAAGTTGGGTCGTCTGCTGGGGCCCCGTGGGTTGATGCCGTCTCCTAAGGGCGGTACAGTTACCTTTGATGTTGCTCAGGCGATTCAAGAGTTTAAGGCCGGTAAGTTAGAATTTCGTGCCGATCGCACAGGAATTGTTCACGTGCTGTTTGGCAAAGCCTCGTTCTCGCCTGAGGATTTGCTGATCAACCTGAAAACGCTGCAAGAAACGATCGATCGCAACCGTCCCTCTGGCGCAAAAGGGCGTTACTGGCGTACGATTTATGTGTCTTCAACGATGGGCCCCTCTATTCAAGTTGATGTCAACTCATTACGCGACTTGAAGATGTCTGAGGTTGCATAATAGAAGACCGGGAGACAATGATACACTCGTCTCTTGTTTTCAAACGCCCACTGGTTTTGCAACGCTTAGAGGAGTAGCAAGCACTCACACTATTGCCTAACTAAATACGCAACGCCGGAGACAGCAGGAGCATGATGCTTAATGTCCTGCCGAGGTTTGCTTCCCCTGTTTTACCCCAGACTTGCAATTCGGGTAGAGCAAGATGGAACGCCTTCCTAACCCCGGCTTTTGCCCGGGGTTTTTGATTGGGGTTGCGGTGAGGCTTTCAGGTTTGGTAGTTCACGCCCGATATAAGGAGGTGAGATACGAATGGGAAGAACGCTAGAAGGGAAAAAGCAGATCGTTGCCGATCTGAAGGAACAGTTAGATGGGTCACTTCTGGCTGTAGTGATCGACTACAAGGGACTATCTGTTGCTGAGATCACTGATTTGCGAAATCGGTTGCGTCCGACTGGGGCAACTTGCAAAGTTACCAAAAATACGCTGATGCGGATTGCGGTAGATGGCAGTGAAACCTGGCAACCAATGACAGAGTTTTGCAAAGAGTCGTCGGCCTTTTTACTAATCAAGGATGACTTGAGCGGCGCACTCAAGGCTTATCAAGATTTCCAGAAGGCCAGCAAGAAGACCGAAATCCGTGGCGGGGTGATGGACGGACGAGCGCTCAGCGAAGCCGATGTCAAGGCGATCGCCAACCTCCCGTCGAAAGAGCAGCTTATTGCTCAGATTGCAGGTGCTATCAATGCAGTGACGACCAAGGTCGCTGTGGGTATCAAAGAAGTGCCATCCTCCCTGGCTCGGAGTTTGCAAGCGGTTGCTGATAAAGATAAAGATTCAGATCAGCAAGATGCGGCCTAAGTTCAACCATGCGCGATGGACTGCGAGATTTCAAGGCCATCGCCTGTAACCCTCAACGTTTAACACTCACTACGGAGTAATTCTATGTCTGCTGCAACTGATGAAATTTTGGAAAAGTTGAAGACGCTGACCCTGTTGGAAGCGTCTGAACTGGTTAAGCAAATTGAAGAAGCGTTTGGCGTAACGGCTGCTGCTCCTGCCATGGGCATGATGCAGATGGCTCCCGGTGCGGCTCCTGCTGCTGCGGAAGAAGTGGAAGAACAGACCGAATTTGACGTCATCCTGGAAGATGTCCCGGCTGACAAGAAAATCGCTATCCTCAAAATTGTGCGTTCCCTCACTGGTTTGGGTTTGAAGGAAGCCAAGGATTTGGTGGAGTCTGCGCCTAAGCCCGTTAAGGAAGCGATCGCCAAGGAAGCTGCCGAAGATGCTAAGAAGCAACTAGAGGAAGCTGGCGCGAAGGTTTCGGTTAAGTAATAGCTGTGGCTTAATTTAAGTGACACAGAAAGAAGGGCGCAATTGCGCCCTTTTTTTGTTGAAATCACGAAGCCAGGTTCATCACGCTTAATAGCCCGAATGGCTGGCTCCCATCGGTTCACTGAGTTGAGAAATGGTGCGTGCCAGATCAAAATCGCCTTGAGTTAGCCCACCCGCATCATGAGTGGTAAGGCTAACGGTCACTTTGTTGTAGGCGATCGCAATATCGGGGTGATGCCCTGCGGCTTCGGCGGGTTCCACTAACCGATTGACAAAGGCGATCGCCTCAACAAAGTTTGTAAATTCATAGGTTCGGCTCAGCCGTTGTCCATCGGTTGTCCAACCGGGCAGTTGCTGAATTTGTCCAGAAATAGCTGACGGTGTAAGCCGTTGGGCGATCGTTCCAATCTCGGCGGTTGCCATGTCTGTCTGGCTTAACCACGAGAGGGCGATCAGCAAACCAAACCCTAGCGGAAGCAATTGATGTCGCATTGTTTTCTCTTAGAAGGTCATCAAGCAGTGCTCAATGGTAGAGGCAACCGACTCGGCGAGGGCTTTGAAATCGTATCCCCCTTCCAGGCCAAATAGAGTACGAGGAGTGATTTGCAAACAGTAGTCCGTCAACATGCCATAGTCTTGAGGCTGCAAAGCCATATTCGCTAGCGGATCGGCATATGCTGCATCATAACCTGCACTCACAATCAACACATCGGGCTGAAAGCGGTTCAAGAACGGCATTACTTTCTGCTCAAACAACGGTTGGTAGTCCTGGATAGCGCTCCCTGAAGCCAGCGGCAGGTTGAGAACATTGTTATACGCTCCTCGCTCATCCGCACGCCCTGTACCAGGATAGTGTGGAAACTCATGTAGGGAACAGTAGGCAATTTGGGGGTTATTCTCAACGATCGCCTGGGTGCCGTTCCCATGATGGACATCCCAATCTAAAATTGCCACTCGGTTAACCGCTGCTTGCTGCAAGGCATAGTGGGCGGCGATCGCCGCATTGGAGAAAATACAGAATCCCATGCCGCGATTGGCTAACGCATGGTGCCCCGGTGGTCGAGCAATTACAAAGGCTGGTAGGTCTGTTGCCAATACCCGATCAATACCATCCAACCAGGCACTCACTGCCAGCAGGGCGACATCATAACTGTGCGGAGAGACGACCGTATCGGGATCGATATGTCCGCCGCCGTTCTGCGCGATCTGGTGTATGGCCTCCACATAGCCAGCCGGATGAATGGCGTGCAGGGCATTGGTTAGCCGGGTACCCTGAGCGGCAACGGGGGTAGGCGATCGCCACTCCAGCCGATTGGCCCACGGAGCCGCCTTTAACCCCGCTGTAATTGCGGTCAAACGGCCTGACGTTTCAGGATGATATAAGCCTGTATCGTGCTGCAAAAACTCGTCCGAATAAATAATAGGCAGCATAGCTTCGATCGCATTGGCAATTGTGTCTCTACTTCTACTCTAATCTGCTGATGGCGAAGTCTAGTAGCTTCAGAGCGAATGGAACGAACCAAACCGAGCCAAGAGACAGACAAAAAGGCTGCCAGGGCAGAGATTGAGACAGTCTCGTACCGCAAGCAACCTTTTTGACAGTCTAGCTACGTTTGCTATCTACAGATTCAGAGATCCGATCAACAACGTAACCTCCGTTTGCAGCTTCAGAGTTCAATGATAGGAACTAGAAGCACAGCTACACAGGACTAGCGACGACCCAGCCATTTAGCGGCAACGGCTCCTAATGCTGCTCCCACCATAGGATTGCTGAGAAACTTGAGCATTGCAGGCTGGTCGGCTAAAACATCCTGAAAAATATCAGGGTGATTATGATACGCGAAAGCCGTCAACTTAGAGACATCGTCTGCACTCATCCGGCTGGCATGATGGGTAGATAAGCCCAACTGCTTTTCTAAGTCGCGATCGCTCAAACCCCGGCTCTTAAGGTGCTTAAAGAAATCGCGGGCAACGTCATCTCGCTCATTGGGTTTAATTTGTGAGATTGCCTTCTGCAATTCTGGCTCCATCTGGTTAGACGGAATGCGATCGGGATGAAAGGCACGACCAAACAAACTGCGTCGCTCTTCACGGGACGATCGCTGGGCAAAATCATCAAAGTTTTCGTATTCGTTGGTGGGCGTACCGGATGAATTGTCTAAAGAATCCGTGTCACCCCCTGCCAAATCGTTCATGATTTGACGTTTATACTCGTTGCTACTAGGCATTTCAAAACTCCTGTATTAATCAGCCTGGTGTAATCAGGCATTGGGTAATAATCGTGTTTCAACTCAATGAGAAGCAAATGAGTGTCCAGCGAACTGGCTCGTCTGTTCCTATTGATATTGAATGCGTTGGGTTGAGTTATCGTATTTTGCTGTTAAAATCAACTCTTTGTCTGGGGCATACATCAAAACAGTTAGATCATGATTGGGGAAGTTCTTTTGAAACCCTTGTACTAAAGATTTTGCCAAGGCTCGAACTTCATTGGGGCGAACCTGAGGAGAAATGACAACCCCCAGCTTGTCGCTATCGCGCACATAAGCGTCTTGAATTAAGCCGTGAGCCGTTTGGACGACCCAATTACCAAAGCTTTGACCAGATGTTGTATTGCCCCGCTCAAGCTGGCTGTAGGATGTGGTTGGCGTTGTCACAGATTGAGTTGCCTGATCTACGCCGCTACAGGCTGAGGTTGTAACCAGAACCAGAACTAGAGATAAAGCAACCAATGCGGTGCGAAAAGACTGAAGTATCCTCACTTAAAACCTCCTAAAACATTTCAATGGGCATCATTTGAAATGCCCTGTGTTCATACGATAGAAATAGGTTGAAACTTACGTCTCTAAGACTAACTACCTGTGAATCACACGGTATGAAGTTTGCCCCTGTTAAACCTCCTTCAAAGGTTGTATTTAGAGACACATTTTTGTATTCAGAAACGTTGTAAGGCTACGCAGTAGTCCTATTTGATTCAGCTTTCGTTCAGCTCCAACCCGGTACCGGAGCTTGCTTAGTCCGTTTACAGAGCGATGTAACAGCAGCATTTATGGGTGCTGTTGTGAAACGATCGCTGCCTTTCAACGGAGAGCAACCTGAGCAAAAAAGAGATAAAAATTAATATCTTTGTTGACTGAGTTGACCAATAGCATGGTGTGGCGTGTCTGATTTAGGTCTAGTTCGCTAGACAGTGACGATGGAGAGCGATCGCCGCCTCAAAAACTGTTGAGCATAAAAAAACTCCAGGACGAGAGATATCTCGCTCTAGAGTTAGAGAGTCTGAACTCAGGTCACAGTCTGCTGTGACGGCTTAAGACATTATTTTTTAGGAGAAAGCATCATCATCATGTTGCGTCCCTCTCGCTTCGGAGTTTGCTGCAATTCAGCAACCTCTTGCAAGTCTTTGGCCATCTTCATCAGCAATGTTTCAGCAAGATCCGTATGCTGAATCTCTCGCCCTCGAAACATTACTGTTGCCTTAACCTTATCCCCCGACTTGAGAAACCTCTCAGCCTGGTTAACCCGAACCTGGTAATCGTGATCTTCAATTTTATAGCGCATTTTCACTTCTTTCACATCAGAAGTATGCTGCTTCTTCCGGGCTTCTCGCGCTTTCTTCTCTTGTTCAAACTTGAACTTACCGTAGTCCATAATCCGGCAAACGGGCGGATCGGCCTTATCGCTGACGAGGACTAAATCTAACTCTTTTTCCTCTGCAACTCTAAGGGCATCGCGAGGAGCCATGATTCCTAGCTGTCCTCCGTCAGTGTCGATCACCCTAATCTTCGGAAATCTAATCCTTTCGTTAATGGTGGGCAAATCTCGGTTTTGTTTGATCAGAGCCATGAGCAGTGGTTTCGGTGGTTGTTAACAGCTCAGTTAAAGTACTACGAGCAGATTTTACTAGGATGGACAATAAAAAGAGATAACAAACATGTTAGATCCACCGGAATCGGGCGGAACTATAGATTTGTTACAGCCATTTTAGCCAGATATATGAACGGTCTGTCTACTATCGAGCGTATCGAGCGAGCGACCCCAAGGGAGTTAAACGCTGCCACAGCGAGGCTCAGCTTTTATTACCCATCACCCTCATAAATTTAATCCTCAAACGAGTTTAACTTCATTCCAGATTTCTCAAACAGAACTCAACCCTCAAAATCAAAATTTGTTACGTTATGCCCGCCTGGACTCGCTCTTTCGCCCGTTTACTCAATTTATTTCTAGAATCCAACTGCCCGTTGTGCCAGCGATCTACGGCGAACGCTTTCTGCTTGGACTGTCAACGCCAGGTTCAACGCTGTCAGCTTCACCATTTTCAACCGTCTGAGCGGGGTTCCTTACCCCTACTGGCCTGGGGAGGATATGAAGGAGCATTGAAGCGATCGCTCGCTGCTCTGAAATACAACAACTCTCCACAGCTTGCCCGCCCACTGGGACACTGGCTAGCTCAAGCATGGCTTGAATCTCCACTGGTTGCTGTAAAACCGATCACTGTTGTTCCCATTCCCATGCATGAGGCAAAGAAACGACAGCGAGGGTTCAACCAGGCGGAATTGCTGGCAGAGGCATTTTGTGATGTGGCAAAAGTGCCCCTGCAACGGCACGGGTTGGTACGAGTTCGGGAAACGGAGGCTCAATTTCGCCTTTCTGCCACGGAGCGATCGCAGAATTTAGCCAATGCATTTGAGGTCAATGAGAGCTTGCGAGACGGACGGCCACAGAGTGCTGTGTTGCTGTTAGACGATATCTACACGACTGGGGCAACCGCCAACGCAGCCGTTGCAGCTCTGCGTCGGCATCGAGTAGCCGTTTGTGGCATGGTAGCGGTAGCAAAATCATAGTCGAGAACGTTGGCTGGACGGTGGCCATTGTTCTGGTTGCTGTGGGTTCTACCCGCTTGGGGTGTAGGGTGCTAGGAGGCCATTGTTCTGGTTGCTGTGGGTTCTACCCGCTGGGGTGTAGGGTGCTAGGACGGCAACACTATTTTGTCAAGCTGATGTTTTAAGGCGTTGTCAAAGACCGGGCTAAACACTATTCTCTGGTTGGGAAAGGATTGCGCTAGCTCAGACCACTTCATGTGTTTGGTTGACCCATGCTTGTGGATGCCGTTGCAGTGTGGCGATCGCAATGTCTGTAGCGGCAGTTCTCGATCAGCCCAATCCAGCACATAAACCCATTCGTTTTTACAGGACGGATTAGGGGGATAAGTAGCAACGGCTTCAGAGCAAGGGTTGCCATGCTCCCGGCCTTGAATGCAAAAGGGTGCGTGCATGATATCTCGATACCAGTTGAGCAGTTGATATTGCTCAGGAAAATACACGGCTTTGGCAGAACCTGGTTGCGCTCGATGGTCGGTTTGCGAAACCGCTACTAATCCAAATTCAACTTGATGCTTATCCAGTCGATCTTTGAACATAGCCTGGAGGGCGCGATCGCGTTCGTTTTTCAAAACATGCCGCAGTTTTTCGATCGTAGCGACTGGATAGGATGGGTTGATTTCGGCAGTATACGTCTGGGTTGATGATAAAGCGGACAATGCATCTTTAACGACCGAATACGCCACCCAGGGGTTAGGAATGATGTCTAACAATTGGCGGACGATAAAGCCATAATCAACGATGGCAGCCGCAGAATTCTTGGTCTGGTGGTCAGGGTATGGGGTCTGGTCAAGAACCGCCATTGCTTCTTGATTCAAGGTCTTGTGCTTTTTGTCAGTGAAATAGCAGGTATCCCAATCCAGACGGCAAACCAGATCCAGATCAGCATTCAATGGGTGCCAACCGTCTGCGGTTTGAATCAAAAAATAGGGGCAGTAAACGGTTTCCGTGAGTTGTTGCACCGATGAGCTAGAGCGAATGAAATAAGAGTCCTCATTCGTATGGATTTGGATCGCATCGTTGCTACAGTCAGCTAACCCTTCGGTTTCCAGTTCTGTTTTGATTTGATGAGCGATCGCCTGCGTATTTTGTCGATAGCAAAAGACGTAGCTTTCATCCAGTTCTGGCATACCTGTTTTGCAACCATAGGGCTGGCGTAAAATTCTACCAATCAATTGAGTCGTTGCCCTGGTTGATGTTGAATTGGTTAAAACAGCCAGCACGTAGGCAAAGGAACAATCCCATCCTTCTTGCAACGCCTGCTTTGTAATGATGTAGCAAATCTGGCAGGTTGGGTCGAATAGGTCAAGGTTTTCAATGTCATCTCTTTCGCTTGATTTAACCGCGATCTGGTGAGGGTACACTCCGTATTCATCGATTAAAAATGCCCTGGCATCTTCCGCATGAATGTAACGACTATCCTGTTCCAGCGACTTTCCAGTTCGTTCTACCTGAATTAAACAAATAGGACGAATATAGCTGCCCGTTTTGGTTTGGTACTGTAACGCTTTTTGCTGAAGCAGAATTCGGTGCTGAACCGCCGCTCTCAAAACATCTTTCCAATCAGAACTCGCCGGATGCACTAAATGGATCGCTAGCTTAATCATCTCTTCTTGCTTCAGTTCCAGTCCTGATACTGATATCAGAACATTGCTGTTGCCTGGGGGCGTAGCTGATAGTTCAACTAAAATAGATGGATTTAAATTGAGCAGAGTTTCTTGAGCGCTCTGGCTATACGCTTTGTGGCCTTCATCTAAAATCATGACTGGCCTGAGAATTCTCAACGTATTTCCCAGCGAAGTCTTAACTTGTGGCAAGAAAGCACAGCTACTATCAAAACAGTCTAAATTAGGAAATTGTTGTAACAGTTGTTGATGGTGAGGCAGTTCAAAATCAGGTGGAAAAAAGCAGTCGAACTGGCTGGAATCTTGAAAGATTTTCAGCGTTTCTTTGCACTGGCGGTTTGCCGCAGGCAGCATTATTATTAAAATAACGAGGTTGTTGCTAATATCATCAGGCGTGAAGCGATCGCCCCTTTGCAACACTAACGTTCTGCCAGCACTGTTTAGATCTAGAACCTGACGATAGGGATGTTCCCGATTTCTTAAAGCGTTGAGCGTTTGGCGATAAATCTGTGCGGTAGGTACAACCCATACGACTAACCCATGTTGCTGCTTGCGATAAAAGGTATTAATTAAACCAATGGTATGAGTGGCTAATACAGTTTTTCCACCGCCCGTTGGGATTTTAAGGCAGAAGTTAGGTAAAGGGTCACCCAGGCCATTTCTGCGCGAAACGTACTGCCGAGCATACGGCAAGTTGGCAGCAACGTGAGGCAATTGAAACCACGCATGTTCCGGGAAATTAGACTGAGCGGCGGCATGATTGGGAGAGCGATCGCACTCTAACCTGGCTTGGGACAGTTGAATTAAATAGTTCTGAATGGCCTGTAAACATCTGATCTGATAAGCCTTAAGTCTCATGCACTAGCCTCTAAACTGATAAAGTTCAAACGGCAGTTGACACACTGTAATTTTATAGTGATGTAACTGTGACTCATTCAGAAAATTCATCGGCGCAAAAACAAGGCAGTGCCGAGAGGAATGAACGCTCAACTGTTGCGCTATTTCTAATGTCAACCCCGTTGTTTTTAGCCACTGCAAATCAGGTTGATACAGCAAGTAAAGATCGTGTTGTTTAGTGTTGCCGATGTAATAGGGTGCCGAGCCAAGCTGAGCTGAGTCAAACGGTTGTCCTGTTGCGGTATAAAACACGTATCGAGCTAGCTCTTCATAGGATGGCAGTTGTTCACCCGACAAGACGGTGTTTAATTCAATGGGTTGACCCAACTTAAAGAAGGAAAAACTGCCTCCTAATCCTGACATACGGCTTTGCTTTGAAGTTGCGGCCAGTCCTTGAATCACTCGTTTCACCCTGGCGGCGGTGACGAATTCTGCATAGTCTTCAGATTCAATTAATATAAATTTTCGGTTTTTACCATCCTCGTTATTCACCTGCAATACCGCATGAGCCGTTGTACCAGACCCCGCAAAGGAGTCTAAAACAATGTCACCGTCGGATGTGCAATAGCGAATCAGGCGAGCTAATACCTCGTGATCCTTAGGATTATCGAAGGCGTGCCCTCCCATCATTTGCCGCAAACGTTTGACGGCGACTTGAGCCTGGGAATAAATAACGCTAGGCATCACCTGCATTCCAACTCCTGTATCCTCTTCGGCGCGATCGCCATCCGAACGGCTCGCCACATCCTCATGCAGCGCAGCGGAAACTGGACGAAGGTGAGCCTTGCGAAACGGCGGTTGAGTGTGATCGGCGCGAAACTCTACTAACTTCATGTCGATCTGCCGTTGCATTGCTTCTGGCGTGGCAAAGCGCCAGCCGTTGGCTGGAACCGCGCACGGTTGCTTTGTGTGGGGATGAATGACCTCATAGCAAGGGCCTCCAGGGGTCGGCCATGAGATATCGCGATCGCGCCAGGGGCCATGCTGATCCACATGCTTGTAGCGACTCAGCTTCTTGGCGGGATGCTGTTTGTCTAAGGTGCGATACCAGCGTTGCAGGGCTTGTGCAATGGCGCGATCGTCATCACCATACTGTTGCCGCAATTGGCAATACTCTGTCCAAATCTCGTTGGCTCCAGGTTTGGGTTCTCGCCAAATGGTGTGGAGCGATCGCAAGGTTGCCAGTGACTTCGCATACACCACAATATAGTCATGGGCGATCGAAAAAAGCTTTGCATCGTTTTTTCTGCCTTTTTCCCACACTAATTGAGCAATGAAATTGCCGTCTCCAAAAATTTCATTCATTAACATCCGCAAATGATGCACCTCATGATCATCAATAGAGATGAACATTACGCCATCGTCGCGCAATAGCTCTCGTAAAAGCTTTAGCCGAGGCATCATCATACACAGCCATTTATCATGCCGCGTCAAGTCCTGATCATCAATTGGTTTGTTGGCCTTCAGCCACTCCTGCATCATGGGCGAGTTAACGTTGTCGTTATACATCCACCCTTCGTTACCTGTGTTATAAGGTGGGTCAATGTAAATTAATTTGATGCGATCGGCATAGGTTGGTAACAATGCTTTTAGAGCAATTAAGTTATCACCATGAATAATCAGATTATCGTCTAAGCTAATTTCCGGGGTAACGCTCGCGGCTGAACAGGGAATCAGCGGGTGATAGTTCAGTGTCAGATGATGATTTTGGACAAACTGTTTTCCCTTGAATTGCAGAGATGGCATGAGTCAACGGCTTCCACGCTATACACAATGGATTTAACAGAGATTCGCGGCGGGTAACAGGGAGATTAATCCTACACTGCTCTTTCACCGCCCCACTAAGGTTGCTGTAATACTCTAGTGGACGTGTAGGCATCGTCCATGATACTGGTGATATGAGCTTCGATCGCAGCAACGATCGCCGTTTCATCGTTCGCCGCAATGATTTTGCGAAACCCACTAATGCCTTGTTTTGTTACATTGGTAATAAAATGAACAGCTACTTGATCGGTTGTTTTGGCGTGATAGTGAATCACAATATCGATCGCGCTAAAACACTTTCTGGCGCAGGCTTTGGTCAGCATAAAGTTAGGAACATCATTGAGATAAGGTGTCCATCTTTTAAAGTCAATCTGGCTTCGTTTCAGCTCACACAATACTAAAATCTCTTGACCAGACGGTGTGTTAATTGTCTTTAAAGCATCAATATCATTGATAGAAAACTGTCCAGAAAGATAGGTTCTGGTCCATCGTTGGAAGGTATCGTTGATCGATTGGTTGATGGGTTTAACGAGCGGTTCATCCCAGGCCAACGGATTGCGGCTCTGGTTAATCTGTTGGGCATAGTGTTGGGGAGCGACCAGACCAGAGAAATTAAGAGCCGCATCAATCACAAAAAACGGGTTTTCTACAGCGGGCGGAGGCTCTGCGGCAAAGGCAACGATCGCCACTGGCACCTCAAATCGTTGTTGTACGCGAAGGGATAACTGTTGGAGGGGTTCACTGGGAACAAACTGGTTCACAGCCCACTGGTTGGGCAACTCAACGGCAAGAAACCCCATCAGCAAATCGTAGTGAGACGGCAACCAGAGTCGTCTATCGGGTACAGCAAGGGTTTGAGGGGGTTGCATATGACCCGGAAAATGACCGACAAACCGCAGCGTGATCGCTCCCTGGGTTTGATATTTTTCTGCCGTTTGGGCTAATCCAGACACCCAGAACTCGCGGCGAAAGAGCGCCAGGTTCAGCCAATCGCAGCGCTGTGTTAGAAATGCCATCGTCTATTGGGCGCTTGTAAACGTCCAGGGTGCCCGCAGAACTCGGCATCAGTAAACCGTGAAATCCCTGAGGGGCGATCGCTCACCCTACCCCAAAAGGATGCTTTCCTGGAACATTAGGAAGCGAATGCGGCCACTTGCACTATTTCACCCATTTTCTAGGGAATGGTCGCTCGCATCCCGCATCGCTTCCGTGTGGGTGCGGTCGGCATGATGGGCAGCAGACCCTTGCAGATTAGTTAATGCCTTGCTAACAGCTTGAGTTGTTTCTTCTAACGCCGACAGACGACGCTCTACGTCGCTTAACCTCGCCTGACACGGCACTACACCCAGAGATAGCCTGAGTGCTTCAATCACAAAGTCTGACTTGGACTGCCCCGTTTGCTTAATGCGGGCATCTAGCGCCTCTGCCAACTCACGGGGAATCCTGACACCAATGAATGGATTTGCCATGTCATTCAATTGAATGAGGCTTGAGCGTCGATAATACCAAGTTGGAGTGGCTTTTTGAGAATTGTGACGCAGTTTTATAGTTTGCTGAAGTCGCTGCTCATATAGGTGTCACGATCGCTCTATGCTGTCAGGTGGGGCGATTCATGAACTAGCGCGTAAAAAAGCCTGTGGGTTTCGTTGCAGAGTGAAAACATTTGTTATCATTTGTTATCAGGAACGCTAGTGTCCCGCCCCGGTCAATGCTGGGGTCAAGCGATTAGATGTCATGCAACATCCAGGATTGGAAGGATTTTTTGGCCAGATTGCCAACGCATTGTTGAACACTCAGTAGGGAGTACTAGGCAGTTGGTGAATAGCGGAAAGAAGATTTTGATTGTCGATGATGAAGCCGTGATCCGTCGCATCCTCACGACTCGACTCTCAATGGTGGGCTATCAGGTGGTGTCTGCGGCGGATGGATTGGAGGCTTTGCAGATTTTTACGGCAGAAGCTCCAGATCTGGTGGTGTTAGATGTCATGCTGCCTAAATTAGACGGCTATGGTGTTTGCCAGAAGGTACGGGAAACCTCTGAGGTGCCCATTATTATGCTGACGGCTCTAGGCGACATTGCCGATCGCGTCACCGGGCTGAAAATGGGTGCCGACGATTATATTCCCAAACCGTTTTCGCCTAAGGAGCTAGAAGCCAGAATTGAGGCCATTTTAAGACGAGTGGGGCGATCGCACCCTACCGAACTGGCTGAAAACCTGACTGAGGAGCAGGCGCTTACCATTGGCACACTGCGAATCGACCTGCCAAAACGGCAGGTGTATCTCAACGATACGCGCGTTCGCCTGACCGGAATGGAGTTTGATTTGCTCAAACTGCTGGTGAATCGCTCGGGAGAATCGATCTCCAGAACAGAAGCACTGGAAGAAATTTGGGGATACAGCCCTCGTAATGGTGGCGACCTCCGAGTGGTTGACGTGCACATTTCTCGGCTGCGATCGAAGCTAGAACGCGATCCAAAGAGTCCCGAATACATTCATACCGATCGCGGTGTGGGCTACTTTTTTCGGCGACTGTCCGATCTGTCCCATGCGATCGGAGCGTAAAGGCTGCTTCAGTGTCACCCAGCGTCTCAAACACGCTCGGTTTCACCTGTCTGGGTCTCACCACGCGGATTGTAGTGGGCTTCGCTTCTCGACAGTAGAGCGATCGTTTTGAACCAACAAGATAGAAGCACTTAGGTAGACTGAAAGGATGGGCGTTACGCTCCTCCTGACTTTATACCTCTGTATTCATGATTTCTGAACTCTCACAGGTGCTTGAGTCCCTAGACCTCCCCGCCGACTGGGTTGGACTGCGGGCGGTTAAAGAAGCAGTTGATATTCGCCGAGTTCGCGATGGCCTCCCCCAACGCAACGGCAAATCGACGAGCGCTGGTGTCATGGTAGAAGTGTTGGTCAACGGTCAAATTGGCTACAGTGCTACCAACTCATTTCAGGCAGCATCGATCAAGGCAGCGGCAGCATTGGCCTATCAACAGGCATTGGCCGCCAGCCAGTGGGCCATCTATCCGTTGACAACAGCACAGCGACCAAAGGTGGTTGGAGAATACTGTTCTCCTTTTTTAAAGCCCTTTGATGCGCTGACCCCCGGAGATATTAACCAGGTACTTGTGCGGCTGTGCGACACGCTGAATGTTTCCGACCGCATCGTGCAGACGAACGCAATGGCGATCGCCAACGAAACAGACTCCTGGTTTGTTAGCAGTAATGGTTCTGAAGTCTATCAACGCTTTTTGCTGCTCGAAACCCACTTTGGCGCAACGGCTCAAGATGGGGCGATCGTTCAACAGCGAAGCAACAACGGATACCTGGCTCATTCCTATCAGGGTGGGTGGGAACTGTTTCCCGATGCAAATCTATGGAACCGTGCCAGACAAGTGGGTGAACAGGCGATCGAGCTACTGACCGCCGAAGAATGCCCGACCACCGCTACCACCTTGCTGCTGGCACCCGATCAGATGATGCTGCAAATTCATGAAAGTGTGGGGCATCCCCTGGAACTCGATCGCATCCTGGGAGACGAGCGCAACTATGCGGGCGGCAGTTTTGTGAAACCGTCTGACTTTGGGCAGCTTTCCTACGGCTCCAAACTGATGAATATTACCTTTGACCCAACCGTGGAGGGTGAATTTGCCAGCTACCGCTTTGACGACATTGGCACCCCGGCAACACGGGAATATCTCATTCAAGAGGGCGTGCTGCAACGCGGCTTGGGCAGTTTGGAAAGTCAGGCTCGGATGGGCGTAGATGGGGTCGCTTGTGCCCGCGCTAGTTCCTGGAACCGTCCACCAATCGATCGCATGGCCAACCTGAACCTGGAGCCTGGAACCGATTCCTGGCAAGACATGATCGGCGATGTTGAGCATGGCGTGTATATGGAAGCCAATCGTTCCTGGTCGATTGACGATCGCCGCTACAAATTTCAGTTTGGCTGCGAGTACGCCAAACTCATTGAAAATGGTCAGGTGACTAAAACGCTCCGGAACCCCAACTATCGCGGCACCACGCCAGAGTTTTGGCATCGGTTGGTTAAGGTGGGCGATCGCTCCACCTGGGAAATTTACGGCACGCCCTATTGCGGCAAAGGAGAACCCAATCAGGCGATTCGGGTGGGGCATGGTTCTCCGGTGTGCGCCTTTGAAAATGTAGAAGTATTTGGGGGAGGCGCATGAAACCAGAGGAGCTTGCCAAGCAAGAAGCCACGTTCAACCAACTGACAACCGCCCTTTTAGCGGAACTGAAGGCAGACGAGCAGTTAACCATCGAACTGTCCGGTGAACACAGCCAGTTTGTGCGATTTAACACGGCCAGAGTTCGCCAAACCGGAGACATTACCGATGGTCAGGTTCAACTCACGTTGATGCACAACCAGCGCAGCAGTTTTCGTGAGTTTCCGTTTGTGGGCAACTGGGAGATAGACTGGCCAGAAGCTCAAGCCGCTCTGGCCGATCTGCGGCAAGAAGTGCCCCAACTACCGAGCGATCCGTACCTGGTATTGCCCACCGGAAACGCCAGCAGTCGAGATGTCTATTCCGGGCAACTGCTGGCACCTGAGGCGGTTGCGGCTGCCGTGTTGACCGATGTGAGCGGGCTGGATTTTACCGGAATTTATGGCGGAGGAGCCTCAATTCGAGCCTATGCCGACTCTGCCGGACAACGGCATTGGTTTGCCACCGAAACCTTTGCCCTCGATTATTCCTTGTTTGCAACCGATGGACAGGCGGTAAAGGGCACCTTTGCCGGAAGCCACTGGGATCAGTCGGCCTATGGGGCAAAACTGGCAGACTCGAAGTTGCAGCTAGAGCGTCTGGCAACCTCGCCCAAATTCATCCCCAAAGGGCAGTACCGCACTTATCTGGCACCCGCCGCGATCGCTGAACTCGTCAGTATGTTTTCCTGGGGTGGAGTCAGCGAAGCGGCGTTGCAACAGGGCAGCAGCGCGTTGGGTCTGTTGCAACGGGGCGAAAAGTTGCTTTCCCCCCACTTCAGCTTGACGGAAAATTTTGGCCGGGGGCTGGTGCCGCGTTTTAACGAACTGGGTGAGGTCGCACCGCTAAAATTGCCGCTCATTGCAGACAGAAAGCTAGTCAATACGTTGGTGAGTTCCCGTACCGCCAAAGAATATAGCAAAACGGCAAATGGTGCGAACAGCAGCGAGTCGTTGCGATCGCCCGATCTCTCTCCTGGCACGCTTGCGGCGGCGGAGATTCTCAACGCGCTCGATACGGGTTTGTATTTGTCGAATCTGCACTATTTGAACTGGAGCGATCGCCCTACGGGTCGAGTCACCGGCATGACCCGTTATGCCTGCTTTTGGGTGGAGAATGGCGAGATCGTCGCGCCGATTGAGAACCTGCGCTTCGACGAAACCATTTATCGCTGCTTTGGCGATAACCTGCTGCTGCTAACGGACTTTCAAGAATTCATCCCTGAAGTGGGCACCTATTCCCAACGAAACTTGGGCGGTATGTGGATGCCAGGGGCGATCGTGGCAGACTTTACCTACACGCTTTAGCAGACAGTACAACAGAAGCAGTCTGGCTGTGCGGCTCCAAACCAGCCGTGCATCTCGTAGGGGTCTGCTAGATTACGCCACTCGCCAGTCAAATCTTGGCAGAATGAAGAGGATAGTTGTCTGGAGACGGTTATTTGAAAATAGTGCCTGAGCAGCGCGTCTCAATTTCGCTGTCAACGCTCCTGGTAATTATGCTTGCCATTCCGCTGCTGGTCATTCTCTGGCAGTTGAGGAGCCTGGTTGTGCTGCTCATGATTTCGGTTGTCCTGGCGGCGGCGATCGCCCCAGTAGTCGATTGGGCAGAGCGGTGGCGTGTGCCTCGCTGGTTATCTGTCGTCCTGGTCTATTTATCCCTGCTGGGGGGTATCGCTGGGGCAAGCGTTCTGATCGGCCCTGCTGTTTTCTCCCAGATTGAGCAACTGCTGCGGCAACTCCCGGTTTTTGTCAAAAACCTGACGCTGTTTATAGACGACTGGGTGCTGCGGCTCAATGCCACCCGTCCAGAGCTGGTCGATCAGGTGGAACAGTTTCTTAACTTTCAAGGATTCACGAGTTGGGCTATCCGCTCCAGTCAGCAGCTATTGGTGCGTTCCTATAGCCTTACTACAGGCATTGTGGGCGGTGTTTTCAGTCTGGTGTTGTCGTTGTTTATCTCTGGCTATATGCTGGCCGACAGCCAAACCCTGATCGGTGGGCTGATTCACCTCCTACCCCAACCGTGGGATGACCGTCTGGCGGCGCAGGTACAACCCATCAGTATTCGGATTGGTAGCTATATTCGAGGACGGTTTCTGGTTTCTGCAATTTTGGGCATTGCCATTACGGCGAGCCTTAGCGTTTTGGGGTTGTCGAACTTTGCCCTGGGACTGGGCGCGATCGCCGGAGTCACAAATCTAATTCCGTTTATTGGCCCTATTTTAGGAGCGGTACCCGCTTTGGTGGTCGCTATCTCCCAGGGATGGTGGATCACACTATGGGTACTGCTGCTGTTTATCGTTATTCAAAACCTGGAAACCTACGTCCTCGACCCGCTGCTGGTTGGGTCGTCCGTTGGGGTTCATCCGCTTTACCAACTGCTGGCGGTGCTGGGGGGTACCCAGGTGTTGGGCATCATCGGTGCCCTGATTGTGCCGCCCTGGGTAGCTGGAGCTGCCGTTCTAATCGAAAATCTGTACCTTCACCCCAAACTGACCGCAGAAAAGCAGCGAATGATTGTAACCAGCACCCAGAATACGCCCAATAGCCCCCCCAGCCCTGTTCCCTAAGAAGCTGCCGAAGACATTGGGATTCTGGATGGCTCGTGAATTCCTGGAAAAAAGCGCAAGTCTGCGCCCGCTGCGGACAGGCGAACACGCGCCCCAACTGGAATGGCGGTTACTAGTGAAGTGCGAGCGTGCAATTCCAGACCCGAAACGGTGCGTAAACAGTAGCAATATTCTCGGCCTAGAAACTGGCGATCGCGCACAATAATGTCTCCCTGCTCATCGGGTTCAATTGTCAGATCCTCTTGCCGAATCATCAGCACCCCCGTGCGCGACTGAGGCTGTAACTCCTCAGATGAGCCGGGCAAGGGGCGATCGTCTGCGGCAAACCGTCCCACTTCTGTCTGCCAGAACTCTCCCTGCCGCTGGGTTGGTAGAAAATTGGCCTGAGTGACAAATTCAGCGACAAACTGAGAGACAGGTTCTCGGTAAATGTCTTCGGGTGTACCCAACTGCTCCACATGGCCTCGCCGCATCACTGCAACCTGGTCTGCGATCGCCAAAGCCTCTTCCTGGTCGTGCGTTACAAACACGCCAGAGGTTCCCGTCGCTTTCAAAATATCTCGAATTTCCTGGCGCAAATAGAGCCGCACCTGTACATCCAAATTGCTCAACGGCTCATCTAGCAGCACCAGAGCCGGACGGGGGGCTAACGCTCGCGCCAGTGCCACCCGCTGCTGCTGCCCACCCGACAATTCGTGCGGGTAGCGCTTTTCAAACCCCTGCAAGCCTACCAGGGCGATCGCCTCAGCAATTCTGGCCTGCGCCTGAGCTTGTTGTTTGCGATTGCTTTGCTTCAGTCCAAAGGCAATGTTCTCTGCTACCGTCAGATGGGGAAACAGGGCAAAATCTTGAAACACCATGCCAATAGAGCGCCGTTCCGGAGCAACCCAAACCCCAGATGCAGCCACAATCTGCCCTGCCAGTGCCACCTGACCAGACTGAAGCGGTTCAAATCCAGCAATGAGCCGCAAAAGGGTTGTCTTTCCACACCCCGACGGCCCCAATAGACCCAACAGTTCGCCCTGAGCCAGTGTCAACGTCACATCGGCAACCGCCGGAAAATCAGTTCTAGGAAACTGCTTGGTAACACGCTCTACATGCAGGATAGGAGGGTGAGCCATCAAAACAGGTATCAACAGTATAAGGAATCCGTAATCTGCCCCATATGGGTGGACATGTTCCCCTGCCGCCATGAATGAGCGCGTTAGGAAGATGCCCACTCCCTATAGAAGCGCTTATTGAAACTAATCGTCAACAGGTGGGCTAAGGAAGGCCGGGACTTCTTGAAGTTCGTTTGCATTTACAAAGAATGAGTTTTAGAGATTGGCTTCAGATGGAATTCCGATGCAATCTCTAAAACTCATGGTTCAGCAATCTGTAGGTAAGGCTCTATTTCCAGCCAGCGCGATCGGCAATTTGCACCGCTTCCGGGTTGTTTTGCCCATACTCTGACACGTTTAACGTATCCGCTTTAAAGTCTCCCAGCGATTCAATCACCGGATCAACATCCACACCCTCAACCACGGGAAACTCTAAGCTGCCCTTAGCGAAGATTTCCTGAGCATCCGGGCTGACCAGATATTCCAGAAAGGCGATCGCGTTTTCCCGGTGGGGGGCATTAACCACAACTCCGGCTCCGCTGATATTGACATGGGTGCCGCGATCGGCCTGGTTAGGAAAGAAGACACCAACCTGCTCCGCAATCTGCTGATCGGCAGCATCCGAAGACGTATCAAGCCTCGCCCAATAATAGTGGTTAACGACCGCAACATCACACTGGCCGGCGGCAACGGCTTTAATTTGATCCGTATCGCCACCTTCTGGCTCACGCGCCAGGTTGGATACCAAGCCTTTGGCCCAGGTTTCTGCCGCCTGAGGGCCATCGGTTGCAATAATGGAGCCTAAAAGAGACTGGTTGTAAACATTGCTAGAACTGCGAATGCAGACCCGTCCTTTCCATTCAGGCTCAGCCAATGCTTCATAGGTAGACAGTTCAGATGGCTCAACCTGCTCTTTGTTGTAGACGAGCACCCGCGCCCGTTTCGTTAAGCCAAACCACAACCCGTCTGGATCGCGCAAACTCTCTGGAATTGAGCTATTCAGCACATCTGAGGAAACAGGCTGAAACACCCCTTCTTGTTCAGCTCGCCATAGCCGACCCGCATCCACGGTGATTAAGAGATCCGCAGGGCTGTTGGCTCCCTCGCTTTTAATTCGCTCTAAAAGCTCGTCTTCTTTCCCCTCGATCAGGTTGACTTGAATCCCAGTTTCTTCAGTGAAGCCTTGATATAGCGAATCGTCTGTATCGTAGTGCCGAGACGAGTACACATTGACAACGGCATCCCCACTGGCCGTTTCATCAGACGTTTCGCCATCCGCTTGACTGGTAGAGGTTGGGCTAGCACATCCTGCTGTTGCTAGCATTGCCAATCCTGCAATGGTGGCAGCCAATCCTCGTCGTGTAAATTTCATTGCCTTACTCCGTCTCCTTAAATATTGTCGTTGCGAAGCAGAAAGTGTTTTGAAGCAACATAACTAACCGCTTGCGGCAACTGGACTCAGTTTTGACAAGCGCCAGTTAATTGCAAATAATTCTTAATTGATCGACCCTGAGATTTGACAATATAGGACTGGGTTTCCCCTGTCAATAGGCGTTGGCTGATAGCAAATTTCCTCAACAAGTGAGCAGGTGCCTATCGTTGGGTTGCAGCCGCAGTTCCAAATGCACCAGCAAGATTATCCTGGGAACTCCTCAGCGATCGAGCAATATAGCAGACAAAGAGGACAACTACAGGAATAGCCGCGCACGAGGTAACCCATTCCAGCCGCAAATCCAGTAAATCTAAAGATGTTAGATAGCGGCTAACCCTTGTACAGACTGCGTTTCCTGGGGCTACGTCATCAAACCTTGGAAAACTGAGCAGTAATGATACATCACGATCAGGATGAAAGCTTCTAAAATGGTTCTCGATTTACGAACCTTGCCTACCGCACTGAACCCCTATGCCACGCCGCAATGATCTCCACAAAATTCTGCTGGTTGGCTCTGGTCCAATCATCATTGGACAAGCCTGCGAGTTTGACTATTCTGGCACCCAAGCCTGTAAAGCGCTGCGGGATGAAGGCTATGAGGTAGTGCTAGTCAACTCGAACCCAGCCACCATCATGACCGATCCAGAAACAGCCGATCGCACCTACATTGAGCCGCTAACGCCGGAGATTGTAGAGAAGGTGATTGCGAAGGAGCGCCCTGATGCGCTGTTGCCAACGATGGGTGGGCAAACCGCGCTTAATATAGCCGTGGCGCTTGCCAAGAACGGTGTACTGGACAAATATGGCGTTGAGCTAATTGGAGCCAAGCTGCCTGCGATCGAAAAGGCAGAAGACCGCAAGCTGTTCAAAGAAGCGATGCAAAAGATTGGCGTAGAGGTTTGCCCTTCTGGGTTGGCGCAAACGATGTCTGAAGCCAAAACGATCGCCGAGGAAATTGGTAGCTATCCGTTAATTATTCGTCCGGCCTTTACGATGGGCGGATCGGGCGGCGGCATTGCCTACAACCAGGAAGAGTTTGAAGAAATTTCCCAATCGGGTCTAGATGCCAGCCCGGTGTCGCAAATTTTGATTGAGCAATCCCTATTGGGCTGGAAAGAATATGAGCTGGAGGTGATGCGCGACCTGGCCGACAACGTCGTCATTATCTGCTCGATCGAAAACCTCGACCCTATGGGTATTCACACCGGAGATTCGATTACCGTGGCTCCGGCTCAAACCTTGACGGATAAGGAATACCAGCGGCTCCGCGATGCCTCGATCAAAATTATTCGAGAAATTGGTGTGGAGACAGGTGGCTCTAACATCCAGTTTGCGGTGAATCCGGTAACGGGGCAACTGGTGGTAATCGAGATGAACCCGCGCGTGTCGCGCAGTTCGGCTCTGGCCTCCAAAGCCACCGGATTTCCGATCGCCAAAATGGCAGCCAAGCTAGCCGTGGGGTACACCCTGGACGAAATTCCCAACGACATTACTAAAAAGACACCTGCCAGTTTTGAACCCACCATTGACTACGTTGTCACTAAAATTCCCCGGTTTGCCTTTGAGAAGTTTCCGGGCGCGTTGCCCGTTCTTACAACGCAGATGAAATCGGTAGGCGAAGCAATGGCGATCGGGCGCACGTTCCAGGAG
>NZ_JADEWO010000146.1 GCF_015207605.1 Oculatella sp. LEGE 06141 | reverse complement strand
CACTATCTGGCTCGACTACATCGCAAAACATTGTGCTATTCCAAATCAGAAGAAATGCTGAGGCAGTCAATCCGCTTGCTACTTCACTACTTGAGATTTGGCGATGTCCCGATTCCTGCTTGATTCCTCCCGCTATTCAGCAACGCCGGAATTTGTTCATTCACCCTAAATAGCTGGATATACAGAGTTACTCTGTACAATAAATTGTTAGCTATTCAGTAATTGTTATCCTAGATCTAGGAGATGCACGCTAGCCTTGGAAGCACTGAATGCACATTATCCTTGGAGGTACTGGCAATGTTGGTTCAGCCGTAGCGCGGGCACTACTCAAACGGCGTGAACCCGTTCTTGTCGTCACTCGCAATCCCTCAAAAGCCGAAGGATTGTGTCAAGACGGTGCCAATGTTGCAGTAGCCGATGTGCATGATACGGAGAAGCTTCGGGGCATCTTTCGTCAAGGTCAGCGGTTGTTTTTACTTAATCCGCCCGCTGTTCCTTCCTCCGATACGACTGATGAAGAGCGACGCAGCTTAGCAGCTATCTTGAGGGCGATCGATGGGACAGGTTTAGAGAAGATCGTAGCCGAATCAACGTATGGAGCCCAACCTGGAGAACGAATAGGCGATTTAGGTGTGCTTTATGAGATGGAGCAGGCACTAGCTGCCCAACCGATTCCCACCACAATTATTCGAGCCGCTTATTACATGAGCAATTGGCGCGCATCTTTACAAACAGCCCGCGAACAGAGAGTGGTACAGACGCTTTTTCCAGAAGACTTCAAATTGCCGATGGTTGCTTCATTAGATATCGGTGAGATAGCGGCTCGTTTAATGACTGAACCGATCGAGCAGACGGGGATTCATTATGTTGAAGGTCCCGATCGCTACTCGTCACAAGAGGTAGCGGCTGCATTTGCGACGGTACTAGGGCGTCCTGTTGTTGCTGAATCTATTCCTCGCAACCAATGGTTGACGATGTTCAAGAGTATAGGTTTCTCGGATGAGTCGGCTGAATCTTTCGCCAGCATGACAGCAGCGACACTCAATGAAACATTTCCAGACGCAAACTCTGTTGAGCGGGGTATGACTGCACTGCACAATTATCTTTTGCAGATGGTGCAATCAATCAATCCTAAGTAAGGTGACTGGAAGTCCGTCTCTCTGTGCAGCCAGCTAACAATTCCGTTGCACACCGACTGTATGAAAATTATTGGCTAGGTTCGAGAAGTCGTCTGAGGCGGGTGAACAGGGTTGTTA
>NZ_JADEWO010000048.1 GCF_015207605.1 Oculatella sp. LEGE 06141 | reverse complement strand
AGTCTCAGACCAAGACATGGCATCTCTCAATATTCTCAAACGAAGCATCTGTCCTCACTGGAACTACACGATCAAGCCTCGCTCTGGACTCGACTCAAAAGTGTGAACTTATTTTTTAACAAGCCCTAAGCGCACAAGGGCTTCAGCATCTAAGACCAGCATGAGATTATCCTGCTGAAGCAAATATCCCTTCAAACAAGATGCCAGATCGGGTGAAGCAGTATCTTGGGGTGGTTGAATTAAACCGGAGGAAAAATAACGGCTTCCTCTAATTTTTTGAACAACTAACCCCATTAACGTGTGACGATGCGACGTGGCCAGTGGCATTGCTTGCTGGCGAAACAACTGGTTAACTTGAATGACAATGATTTCATAATGAGCGAGGCTAGGAGCAACGGGTTGAGACATCAGTAGGTAAGCCGTATCAATCACCCACATCACTCGACTGCGACGCGATAACAGACCCAGGACACAGGCAGGCATGTTTGGCATGGGTGTAATCTGCTGTGCTGGGATAGTGATAACCTCTTGCACCTGATCCATTGAAAAAAGTGCCTGAGTCTGTTCGCCAAGTTGAAAGCATAAATAAGGGTCGCCCAAATAAGTATCGGCTGACTTGTGTAGCCGATTTGCTGGAGAAACCGTAATTGAGGTATTCATTAATTCATTAATAGATGTAATTCATTGACTAAGGCTGTATTGAACGGCACTAATAAGCTGAGCAGCAGTGAAAGGTTTGGTCACGTAAACATTGATTCCCTGCTTCATTGCCCAAAGGCGATCGATGGGCTGATCTTTGGAGGTGCAGGCAACGATCGGTGTTTTTTGCGTAATGGGATTGTCCTTAAGAATGCGACATAGTTCCAATCCACTCATTCCTGGCATCACTAAATCAGTCACGATCGCGGCCGGTTTATGTTCTACGGCCTTGTTCATTGCCTCTTTAGCACTAGTGGCAGCAATGACAGTGTAGCCACTTTGCCTCAGACATTGACTCATCAATTCAAGCTCAGAGATAGCATCGTCTACAACCAAAATCGTGAGCATTTTTTACTTCCTCAAAACCGCCTATCATTTCAGCACGCCAATCTAAAGCCGCCCACTGTTGATGGAGTTTGGTGATGCACACTCTGTAGTAGTACTGTAGTTACCTTCGTCAAAAAGCAACTTTTTTTACATTTTTTGGAGAAATTTCTGAGTCAATCTGGCTTTAGACTGATTTTTTATACAACCTTGTCAATAACTTTCCGGAGGGTTTCTTTTCCAAACCCAGAATGTTTACAGCCTGGAATGCTTCATTCATATCGGTGC
This sequence comes from Oculatella sp. LEGE 06141, assembly GCF_015207605.1. GTDB lineage: Bacteria > Cyanobacteriota > Cyanobacteriia > Elainellales > Elainellaceae > Oculatella. The sequence goes on along the minus strand of NZ_JADEWO010000048.1, from coordinate 50,231 downwards.
CCTTTTGTCAAATACAATCAATGAGCAATAGGAAGACTTGTACAACAAGGCTTGTAGCTAAATCGCCTGCCAAAAGTGATGTCAAAAATCATCGGCACAAAACTACAGCAGTGTTTGAAAAAGCGCATAAGTGCTTAATATTAGTTCAACAATGACGATCGCAACCGTATTGAATACAGGTTCCAGTTCCAGTAAAGGGTATCGAACGGTGGTACCAGGGACAGAGGTTTTTCGTCATCCGCTTTCTGGCTGAAAAGTTCAGCAACGTTAGCGGATGTAGCCGTTTGCGATCGCGCTACATATCCGAGCAGAAAACGTCTGTAATCGCTCTCTAAATCACCAAAAGCTGGAAGATTGGGGGCAGTCTGAGCGGCAATCAGCAGTTTCCTGTCCTCTTACATCTATCGCTGTGCGCCTCAACAGTTGTCCTACGCTGCACGACGCATCAATTAAATGAAACGGAATGTCTGTGCTGACCGACCATTTTTACATCGTCATGCTCTGGATGAAGGGCGATCGCACCATTGAGCCTGTAGCTGACGTAAAACGGGAATGGCCTGATATTGTTCAGGCCGAATGGTATCCCAATTGAGTCCGGCAGGGGTTGGATAAGAACTGTACGTTTCAATGATGTCATCAGGCGTAACAATCCAGTTCAGCGCCCAATCGTGATCGTGCATCGCTAAGCGTGCCTCGTCCACAATTTGTAATGGGTGAACCGTGGTAACGATGGGTGTTTCGGGTTGGATTAAGTCGAACGATCGCAATATTGCCAATTCCAGGTCGGCAAATCCAGCTCCTTTTCCGGTGCGTCCACCGTTGCGGGTCACAGCCACACAGCCAACGGTCACCAGATCAATGGGCTGCATCTCTTCAAAAGCAACGAGGCGACCGCAAGTTAATGCATTCCGGGCAACAGCGGCATCATCAAATGTAATCTGGCGTTGGCGCAAGTCGTCCGGGTTGAGTTCAATGAAGCAACGGGCATGGGTCAGCCGGGGAACCGCCATGTAAACCCGTTTTCCATCCTGTAATGCACGCGATCGCACCGGAATGTGAGGAGAATCGGGATTACATTTAATCACCGTTGCTTGTTGCCAAACGGGCAAAGTAGCAAGCCGTGCAGCGGCTCGATCGGCTCCAACAAAGGTGGGAATATGCCCAACCGGGTCGCGGAGCGAAACCCGATGCTGCTGTAGCACTGCCCAAACTGCTGCCCTAAGCTCGTCTTTGTCGGGATAGTAGCCGCTCCAATCGGATTGCGCCGAGTTCAACATGAGTTAGCCCTGCACCATAGAATTGACCGTGAGCGGTTCTGTGAGTTTTTGATGGGTACTCGCCATCAGCGTATCCAGATACCGCCGCAAATGATTCCACTGCGTGTAGTTGGGGCGGTAGGTTTGGTTCTCTGCTTTAACAAACAGCGGAGCCGCCATTAGCGTCTGATAATCGGGGTTAAGATTCGACTCAGCCGTACATAATGCAGAGTCCGGTTCGGTGGGAATCAATCCGGGCGGTAGGTGCCCTTCAAGCAGCGCCAAGATTCGAAGCTGACAGGCGTGGGTGTTGATACCACGATGTTCTAACAGTTGCATGACATCTTTGGCCGAAACGGGCTGATCTGGAAAGGCACGCAGCAGTTCTAGCAACAAGAAATAATCGCTGTATTGCTGACGCGGCAGATTCAACACCCGTGAATGCAGTGGCAAGGTGGCTAACCCATAGGCAACTCGACTACACAGCGGCAGGCAATTCTCCTGGGGCGACGGGGCACGAATGCCCGTGTAGCTGTCTTGCACGATCGTAGCATTGGGCAATTTTTGGCGGAGCCAGCGGGCGATCGCACTCAAGGATGCCGTTCCGCCAGTGCAAACCACCTGGTTAACCCCCAGCACCGACAGCCCCGTGTGGGAAAGTAGAGCGTTGAGTTCACGGTTGAGCCGTTGAATATAGGGGAGAAAGACACGGCTGCCTAACTCAGGTCGAGTGACAACCCACTGCCGATCGCCCAATTTAAGGGTAAAGCGATCGCGTCGTTGTAACGTTAGCTTCAAATGCCTTGCCGCTTCTAGCAAACTACGACCCAGGGCTGAACTTTCTAGCCGCTGTTGTAACAGTATCCGATTCACCAGATCAGGTTCACCTGGAAGCGGCAACGTTAATTGATCCAGTCCCAAACTCTCAAGGCCAGACGATTTTGGTTCATTAACAGCAGAGCGGCTGGAGCCTTCAGCCTCCACACTATCCCGATTAGAGTTGTCATCATCAGGCGAGTCCAGGTAACTCGACCAGGCCGGATAAAACAACTGACAAACAATATCTTGATCAATGGCATTACCGCCATAGGGCAGGGTGCGAATCGTGAAGTCGCGGTAATGTAAATCGCTCAATTGTTGCGGCAAATCTACCAGAGCCAGTTCAGTAACGGCAGCACCACCGTTGATTACTAACGTACCACCCTGCCAGTCTGTATTGTGCCACTCTGGCTCCGGCACCGAGTCAAACGGCCACTGAATTTCGCGTCCATCTGCACTGCGTAACCCTGACAAGAGAGTGGCGATCGTATCTTCAACAAACCAAATTTGCTCTGGACGGGCAACCAGCTTAGCCGCCAAAATCGCTTCTCGCACGTTAAAGGTATAGGTATCCGACCAGTTCGCCGGATACCCCACGATTACGCCAGTCATTTGCCGTAAGGCGGTTTGAAAAGCTTTAGCATCCAGCCCCACTGCTGTACAGGTGAGGGATGCCGAGGGAGCCACGGCAAGCTGTTGATAGCTCAACGCCGACAGGAGCGATCGCAATGCCTGGTGTACCCAACTCAACGGCACCTGATGCTGATCAGACCATTGCAGTACGGGTTCCCAGCGCTGGGTTTGGGGCGAGTAGTGGGGAATTCCTGTCTTAAGGTACGGCTTAAGGTTCCGCAACATCAAGCCAGACGAGGTTGCAGTTGAAAGGGGAGCCACAGGGACGATCGCCAATCGTTCAGATGTTAATGGCGCGGTGGTTAAATCTGCCGTTTCGCCATCACCATCCTCGGTAGAAAGGTACACCAGCGTGGGCAGCCGCAAGAGGCCATCCAGGGCAAAGGTATCATTACCGGGAGGCGTAATTGCCCAACTAATAGGATGCAGTTGACGGCTAACTTGATTCAGCAAAACGGCTGAAATGCCGGTTGTGCCAATATCCAATCCCAAATACCAGACTGGGTCTACTGCATCTGCCGCCGGATCAAACGAGGGAGAAGCGGGGGTGGTCGGAGTATCCAGCTCTGGCGATCGCGCCTGTCCTGCGGCTCGGTTAAAGGCATCAACCGCTGCCTGCACCTTCGAAGCAAAGAACTCACCCTGCTGATCGGGTGCGATCGGTGTTTCAACACTCGCTTCAATAGGATCTACAACAGGCGTTTCAGTGCCCACTTCAACCGATGTTTCTACCACGGCCTGAGCCGATGTAGAGAACTGATCATAGGATTCGACCATAGCAAGCGGCTCAAGGTTCGCTGCAATGGAATTAGCCCTCAGATCGTCGCTGGCAGTAGCCTGTTCTGCCGACAGTTCTACCGCCGCTGACAACGCCGGATCGGGTGCGGACGGTGCCTCAGGCTCGGGGGTTATTTTTTTTTTCGAGACTCTCCGAGTCTGAAACGTCTGTGTCTGCAAAGAACGGAGTTTGGGGATTAGCGGGAGGGGTTCCTGCCCCAGCTTCCGGTTCTGCATCCGTGGCCGTAGACATGGCTGGCAGATCGTCAAACAGGTTGTCCAACCCTTCCAGGGTAAACGTACCGGACTCAGAAGTTTTGGCAGCAAAATCAGCCAGGGTTAACTCTGCATCGCTGGCATCGTTTGGAGCAGTGGTGGGAGGAACGGCTGGAAAATCTTCACCAAACAGATCCTCGGCAAACGGCTCCGATGCTGCTGGGGCATCGGTGGGCAGCGTATCTACAAAATCATCTAGCGTTAACGATCGCTCCTGCGGCTCAGGCTCAGAAAGCGGCAGCGGCGATTCTTCTAATTCGGGAATAGAAAACAGATCGTCAACCCACTCTGGCTCGGGTTCCTCTCCCATATCTCGGCCAAAGCCGCTGATCGTAATCTCTGGATCGCTACTTGGGCGATCGGTTTGGTAGGCCGGACTGGCATCAGAATCGAACCAGCCAGCCGCAACATCATCTGAAACCGCTCCTCCCTCTTGCGCCCTGCCGCTGCTCTCGATCGTTGGCTCGGTCACGGGTACGCTCGACTCAAATGCCTCTAGCAGGTCGATATCAATGAATGTTTGCGGCAGATCGGTTGTGGCGATCGCCGCTTCGGTAGCTTCACCCGCGACATCTGGATCGTCTGGGGTTACATCAAACTGATAGGCCGTGCTGATATCAGAATCAAAAAAGCCAGACAGCAGATCACCGTCTTCTGTAGCTTCCATGCCATCTGGTAACGCTGCTTCCATTGCAGATGGTTCAGACCCCGTGGCAAAATCATCGGAAAACAATCCTTCTAGCGTGGCATCATCCAGAACTGACGGCGATTCAATCTCCGTTGGTTCATCTGCTAGCAGCGCTTCCAGGGTAGAGTCGCTGATCGATGCTGGATCTTCAGCGCTGTCATCCATCAGCCCTTCTGCCGTTACTGTTGGTTCGGGGGTAGCTGCCTCCGGCAAAGAACCGAACAGGTCTTCTAATAATGTGTCTGATTGATCCGACTGATCCGATTGATCGAAGGCTACAGACCCGCTTTCGTCAGTTACCTCAACCATTGGCAAGTCTGGCTGCGGAGTTTCTAAACCATCGGGCGAAACGGGCGGCTCTGGCTCTACACTCAACTCGACACCCAACTCGCTGGCATCGTCTATGTCTTCTCCACGAAACAGAGCATCTAAATCAGATATACCCAGTTCTGCCAGCATCGGATCGGGATCGGGCAAGGCCATCTGTAGCTCGTTTGCCACGGCTGGTGCTGCGGGCGTAATAGCATCTGTTTCGGTCGCAGGCTGCGTAATAGCCTGCGAGAAAATCTGTTCTGGATCGGTTTCTGGAGGCGGTTCTGGTAGGGGTTGAGCCGTTTCTGTCCATTGATCAAGCGTCCAGCCCGTTTCCTCTACGCCGCTGGGTGATCCCACTGGATCGTCTATCTCCAACCCCTCCAGGCTAGAAAGGTCTGCGGTTAGTTGCTGTAGTGTATTCGCCGCTAAGCGGAGATCGAGCCGGGATTCTGAAGGGGGTTCTCCTGTCACCAGCAAATCTTCGTCTGGCGCTGCCGGGATATAGGTGTCGTCTACATTAGTGAGTTGCTCGCTGCTGGGTTGGGGTGCTTCCGTTTCGGGGCGGGTTTCTGTGATGTCAATCAGATCGGAGAGAGCCGCGATCGCGACATCATTGGGCGCGTCTGGATAGGCCGTTTCACCCACGCTTGTGAGTGGATCAAGCATATCGGTAGCCGTGGACGCACCCAGCGGTTCGTCCATGCGAAACAGAAAATCTTCAGCCGACTGCGGTGTCTCCATTGTGGCCAGTTGGTCGGCCAATCCCATCTCTGGCGATGTTGATGCGGGCACGTCATCAAACAGATCTTGATCCAGCGGCGACCCACCCTCGGTGGCGGTGCCTGGCAGGTCGTTAATTGGTTCATCGAACAGGTCGTCAGTCGGTTCGCCAAAGGTCGGTGTGTCTGCCTCACTCAACGAATCGTTAAAGGGAGCGGAATCGTCTGATGGGGCGTTGCGATCGCTAAACAGCCAGCTCTCTATGGCTGGATCTAACTCCACCTCCTGATCGCCATCGGAGGCAGTCTCGCTAAGCAATGGCTCATCCACAGGTGTAACTAAGCTCTCTGCATCTAGCTCCTCAGTTGAGGGGGAGTCTGCTGTTATTGTGCCCGACGAGCCAAAAATGCTCTCATACAGCCTGTCCAGGTCTTGATCGTCCGGTGGCAGTGCCAGATCCTCATCGTCATCAGGTGGGGTCGGTGTCAATCCCATCTGCCGTAGCGAACTGCCTTCCAACAATGATGGGTCTTCCTCTACATTGAGCTGATCTAGCAGGTTGAACGCGGACTCTAGCTCACCGATGCCGCTGCCAACGGCACCCAAACCTGGCGATGCCTCTGGCTGCTCGTCTATTTGCAGCATTGTGATGTCATCGTCGTCGTCATCTACCTGAAACAGAGTAACGTCATCGTCGTCGTCCACCTGAAACAGAGTGGTGTCATCGTCGTCATCCACCTGAAACAACGTGATGTCGTCGTCCAGGAACCGTTCATCCGACTGAATTGGAGTAACATCAGAACCACCGGAGCCAAATCCGCCACCGGGGGCTTCTAGATCCAGGTTTTCCAGATCTAAACCAAGCTGATCGAGGGTTCCAGACTCCAGATATGGATTTGGAGCGGCGGTATCGGGGTTATCGGGGGCGATCGCCGTCTCCGGGGTACTTTCTCCACTGGTGAGTTCATCTAATAATTGATCGATTTCCGCATCCGAAATATCTTCTAGCGCAGACGGTTGCAGCGATCGATCTTGCAGCGATGGGTCAAGAGCGCCAACGGCTGCCGGGTCTAGCGACTGCACATAAGAGGAAGCTTCTCGCCCCAACTGTTGAGCGAGTCGGCTTAACAATGCGGCAAATAGAGCTTCTCCCTGCTGCCCCAGGTTGTGCATTTTTTGCAGCTCTTGCTGAAGCGAATCTTGATAGCTGTGTACATCCCGCAGCAATGACTCAAATACCACACGCAGGGTAGAGTCCAGGTTTAGCAGCATCTCGTCGGTCTGCGTTTGCGTACTTTGCAGCCACTCTAGCTGTTGAGCCGAACTCAGGGCAGACTGATTCGCCATCGCCCCGCCCATCTCGTTGTCTCCGGGTAGCGATCGCCCCTGAACGGGTTGGCCTTCCAATCCAGGCTGGAACGACTGAGCCATCTGCCGACTCAGGTTTTCCTGCATCCGGTTAATGGCGTTTTGCAGATAGTCGGCAATGAACTGCCGATCGGCTGACTGTTGAGGCAAAGCGTATTGCTGCCGCTGGGCTTCAAGTTGCCGAATTTCCTGTGTCAACGCCGATTTTTGTTGCTGCAACTGCTCAACTTCCGATCGCAGCGGTTGCATCATGTTACGCCGCAGATAGTTCATTTCCTGCACCACCGCCTGCAACACTTGCTGGGGCGACTCGTTGGGGAAGTTAGCTTGCGTCTGGGGATAGGATTGATACTGCGAATAGCCTGGATCGGAGGCGAAGCCGCCCCGGCCATAGGGTTCGTCTGCGGGTAACGACTGCCGTTGCAGTGCCATCAAGTAAGAGCGAGTTTGCTCTAAAAGCTGACGCTGCTGGGTCATTTCGCCAGACATCACCCACGGCAATCGTGGGCTGGTTTTGTTGAGTACCCGATCAATTTGATTAATCAGTGATTGAATTTGAGGCTGTTGAGAAGTCACAGTATCATCCCTGACGAGAACGGTGCAGGTGGGTTGAGGGGGTTGGCTAGTGCTCTAGCGACCTGTGCCTAAAGGTTAGTGCATCAATACTAGTGCATTGCTCGTCCCTCAATAGTAGTACGTTAGGTTTCCCTAAGAGACTAGCGAACTGGAAGACATTTTTGAGTAGATTTGGGTGATTTTAAACTAAATCGATCGCGCCAGTAATCTGGTTACGATCCCGATTGGAGGCGGCAGAGGCTAAACCTGAATGGGTCATACTGGCTACCGTCCTTAGTCTAGATCTAGCTGCCCTAGTTTGCCTTAAAACTGAGGGAATGCTACCTCATCAACCTGTAATTTTGTCAGTGTCATTACCGACAGGTGCGAAATTAAGTTCGTAGGTTATCAAATTTATTTCGCAGTGAATCGTTTTCTGCTCGATTGACGGCATAAAAACACAAAAGTTGACACAATTTACGGTTCGCTCACGGTTCGCTTACGGTTGCTCAGTGTTGGGCTAACGATGACGTTCAACCTCTGTCTGCGGATGTCTGTGGAGGTGCGATCGCTCTATCTCGCTACAGAGCCACCCTTTGTTGCAGATTCGTTACACTATTGGTAGATAAAGTTACAAATAGAAATATTTCGTTCCATGTTACCGAATCTGCTAGAAGCAACAAAAGACTATTGGCGCAAGCTAGACGAAGTAGAAGCAGCCTATCAACGGGGTGATCTGACCGTTGCCGAGGTGGATGCCAAAGTTCAAGACCTGATGGTGGAATTGGGGCAAGAACGGCGTGCCACCCTGCATTTTGTAGCGGATGGCTGTCGTCGCCTCTGGCACGAGCAGCGAGAGGCGATCGTTGGGGTGACGTTGATCGGTGTGCTGACATACGCCTGGGTGGTCGTTAGCTAAACTCGCCAGGATTACGAACTCAAGGTTACGAACTATAGTCGTGGGTGGTACACAGGGCACAATGGCACAGGCAACGTTTGGAGCAGGCTGTTTTTGGGGAGTAGAAGCAGCGTTTCGCCAACTGGATGGTGTGCAGTCAACCTCGGTTGGCTACATGGGTGGGCACTTCGAAAACCCGTGCTACCTGGATGTTTGCGCCCGCATTACGGGACACGCCGAAGTAGTTCAGGTGCAGTACGATCCGGCTCAGGTGAGCTATGAAACGTTGTTGGATACGTTTTGGGCACTGCATGACCCAACAAGCTACAACCGTCAAGGCCCGGATCGGGGCGAACAGTACCGCTCGGTGATCTTTTACGACACACCAGAGCAGGAAACGGCGGCTGTGCGATCGAAACAACGGCTACAGCAATCGGGTCGCTATACAAAAGAAGTGGTAACGGCGATCGAACCTGCTTCAACTTACTGGTTAGCAGAAGACTACCACCAACAATACTTTGCCAAAAAGGGAAAAGGTCGGCACTAACGACAGGAGCCTCCAGGCTGTGAACGTTGTAGGAGCGTTTTGCACAACGTCTTTACAAACGCTTTTATAGTCGAAATGAAGCGATCGCTTTGGTACCGTCATGTAGTAGTGCCGTAGAGTAGCGATCGGGGTGTAAGGACATGCCAGCGTTTTTAGGACTGAGATCATGCAGCGTTTTGAGTATCTGACGGTTTATGTATCTTCGACTGGACAATACCAGGCGAGCGACGGCTCCTGGCAAAAGCTAGACGAACTGGGGCAACAGGGTTGGGAATTAGTCTCTGTGGTGAACGAGGTCAATAACCTGGTTGCATTCTTCAAACGTCCCTAGCGAATGGCTTCAATCCACTGTTTGCCCTCGAACCGCCTCCTTTTCTGGTTTGCCGCAGACGCTAAACCCTTGAGAACTGACCCAATTTTTTTAGCCTGTCCTCAAACTTTCCTGATAGTTCTGCAATGGCTAGTAGAAAGGGATGGTAGATGCACCCTGATTCATTCCCCAGCCTCGTGCTGGGGATTTTTTATGGAATAGGCAATGGGTTCAACGTCACGGAGTTGCCGAACGCCTCGATACAGCAAATACAGCGCTACCATTTGCACCACATGATACAGATCGACCGATCTAATCATGAATGGCAACGCCAAGCGGCTCCGCAACACAGCAACGGCCACACCAGACACTAGAACTCCGGCGAGTATCCACGGGGCACCAGGTGCCCGATGACGACGGGCAGCTCGCAGTTGCAGCAGCAATACGATAACGAGTGCTGAGAGATAGTCTGCAACAACGTAGGCAAAATTGCTGCGAACGGTTGCTAAACCCAAATAGCCAAATGACTTTAACCCAACGATGGGCAACATCCAGCGATGCCAGCGGTGCGGTACTGAACTGATGACGGTACCTGCCAGCAGAAGGAAACTGGTGAGGCCGAGTAAATACAAGGTTCCTTTCCATAGCAGGATTCTGGTACCCAGTTCCATGTGGGGCACAAAACCATGTAAGGTGCCTCCTAACAATGCGGCGATCGCCACTCCTGCAAAGGCTGCCGCCCAAAGCCGCACCGAGGTTTGCCGACTTTGATTGAGCATTATGGCAAAGATGGTCGCTTCCACGGCGATCGCATAATCGGTCAGCGTAGTCAATGGTTCAGCAATGATCATGGGCTGCTGTCAGTAAACACGACTTGAAAACCGCGAGGTCTTCTCCCTTAGAAACGATAACGCGTTCGTGGAAATCTACACCCCACAGATTCGGTCAGGCAACCCAGATCACCACTTCCACCTGGGAATACTACTACTATCCCTATTCTTCAATATTCTTCAATGGAGGTTCGGTAATGGATAGGTTAGATGAACCCATAACTCGTTTAAACGAGACAATTGCTCAATTAGAGCAAGCGATGCGTCAATCTCAAGCAGAAGTTAAAGCACTTAAATTGGCTCATGAGCAGGAAAGAGTTTATCGTGAACAAATAGAGAGTGATTTGAACTCGTCTCGGCAGCTCTTGCAATTGGTGATGGATACGCTGCCCGAAGCGATTTTCTGGAAGGATCGGGATTCGGTTTTCCTGGGCTGCAATCGCAATTTTGCCGACGATGCAGGGTTGGCTTCTCCCAAAGAGATTGTGGGTAAAACAGACTATGACTTGCCGTGGAAACAGGAAGAAACAGAGTTTTACCGAGAATGCGATCGCCGTGTAATGCTAACAGACAAAGCCGAACTGGGAATTGTTGAACCCCAACTCAACAATGAAGGTAGGCAAACCTGGTTAGAAACCAATAAGGTACCTTTACATGACGGCAACGGTAAAGTCATTGGCATTCTTGCCACTTATCAAGACGTGACAGCGCGTAAGCAAGCAGAAATTGCTCTGCAAGAATTAAATCAGAAACTACAACTTCAGACGTTAGAGCTATCCTCAGCATTGGAACAGTTGCAACAATCCCATTTACAACTGATACAGCGAGAAAAGATGTCGGCTCTGGGTAATCTTGTTGCGGGGGTGGCGCATGAAATCAACAATCCTGTTGGGTTCTTGTTGGGCAACTTGCAGCCTGCACAGGACTACACGAGAGACTTATTGGAGCTGATCGATTTGTATCAGAAGATATATCCTGACCCAGAGCCAGAGCTTAAGGACAAAGTCGAAGCGATCGATTTGAAGTATATACGCGACGATATGCCGAAACTACTTCGTTCCATGCATGAAGGAATCAGGCGTATTCAAAGTATTAGTATCAGTCTCAGGACATTTTCCAGGGCAGATACAGAGTTTAGAGTGCCCTTCAAAATCAATGAAGGTCTTGACAGTACGTTGCTCATTTTGAAGCATCGCTTGAAGGCAAACATGGATCGTCCGGCCATTGAGGTAATTGTGAATTATCAAGAGATGCCTCCTATTCGCTGCTTCCCAGGGCAACTCAACCAGGTTTTCATGAACTTACTGGCCAATGCGATCGATGCACTGGAAGAGGGCAATCAAGGAAAAATGTTCGCAGAAATCCAGTTGCAGCCTAACTGCATCAGTGTAGTAACTGAGCTATCGGCTTGTCAGCAGTGGGTTGTGATTCGGATTCAAGACAACGGTGTAGGTATGACTGAGGACACTCAGCGCAAGATGTTTGAAACCGCATTTACAACCAAAGAGGTGGGTAAAGGCACTGGCTTAGGATTGGCGATCGCTCACCAGATCATTGTTGATAAGCATGGTGGAACCATAGAAGTAAGTTCTACACCAGGACAGGGAACAGAATTTGTATTGAGAATTCCCATCTATGACAGCCTGACGGACGATAAACCTGACTGCACATCCGATTCCCAGCGGGACTGGACACTGGCATTACAGCCATGATGGGTTGCACTATCCTGGTTCTGTTGCAAGTCTTGTACCGAATGGCGATCGCCGCAAAGTCATAACTTGAGATCTGGCTTCATTCCGGTTCAGCTCTGCTGTTTCGTTCCGCTTTCCATTAACGTTCGAATCGTTTGCATTAATACCGCTGGCTCAATCGGTTTCGTGATGTGCTGCTGAAATCCGGCTGCTAATGCCTGTTGCTGATCCACTTCTCCGGCATAAGCCGTGAGGGCGATCGCGGGGATATTGCCACTTTGGTCAGGCGATTGCTCCCTCAGTTGGCGAACTAAGGCGTATCCATCCATGTCGGGCATGCCGATGTCACTAATCAGCAAATCAAATTTCGTTTGATCCAAATGGTTCAGGGCTTCGCTAGCCGACGCAACTTCTGTAACCATCGCTCCATGCTGCTTTAGCAAAAAAGCAATCAACTCTCGCGAATCTCTATCGTCGTCCACAAATAGTACCTGCAATCCATTCAGGCTAAAGTCCAAACAGTGAGGAGACAAAGTATCCAGTTGATTCAGTCTGGAAGCCGCCACAATTGGTAGCCTGACGGTAAAGGTTGCGCCTTGTGCTTCTCCGGGACTATCAACCTCAACGGTGCCTCCATGCAGTTCCACTAAATGACGCACGATCGCTAGCCCCAGCCCCAGCCCGCCAAATCGTCGTGTTGTGGTGCTGTCAGCCTGACGGAAGTAGTCAAAAACGTGGGGCAGGAAGTCCGCAGAGATGCCCTTGCCCGTGTCGCTGACGGTAATCTGAGCGTACGCAATGGAGCCATAGGGTAACGGTGGCGTAGCCTGCTGAGATGAATCAACTTGCTCCAATCGCACCTGAACGTTGCCGCCCTGGGGCGTAAATTTGATGGCGTTAGACAACAAATTCCAGACGACCTGTTGCATCCGGCTTGGGTCACCCAACACTTGCCCAACGTTCGATTCAAATAGGGTCTGAATTTGAATGGATTTAGCTTCAGCCGCAAGCCGCACCGTCTCTAGAGCCGCTTTGACTGTAAATACGAGGCTAATTTGACTGGGATGCAAACTCAGCTTGCCTTGAAGAATTCGAGACACATCGAGCAAATCTTCAATGAGTTGCGCTTGTAATTTGGCGTTACGCTCAATCGTTTCGAGCGCATATTGGGTTTTGGCTTCGTCTTGCCGGGTGGTTTGCAGAAGCTTTGCCCAACCCAGAATGGGATTGAGGGGCGATCGCAACTCATGCGACAACACGGCCAGAAACTCGTCTTTGATCCGGTTGGCTTGCTGGGCTTGTTCGGTTTGTTCTTGCAACGAGAGCATCAACCGATTGAGGCGATCGTTTTGATCGTGCAGTAGAGCTTCTGCTTGCTTACGGGCAGTGATGTCTGTCAGGATACAAACAGCCCCCGTAAACGTTCTCTGCTTATCCAACACTGGGTCAATGGTTTTGGCAAACCACCGTCCATGTGCCTGGAGTTCTAAAACCTGGCGCTGGTGAGTTTCTTTAGCACAACGGAACCAGTTGGCATTGCCTACTCCCAATTCCGCAGCCATTAACTCATAGTGGCGACACCCTAAGATCTCGTGCGAGGGTCTGTTAAACAGCCGCAACGCAGCCTGATTGCAGCGTAAAATTTTACCGTCTCGATCGACCAAACAAACGCTGTCATTGATCGAGTCAAAGGTTGTTTGCCACTCCTGCGCTAACGATAGAGCGGACTCCTCCGCGCGTCGAATTCGTAGCAGCGATCGCACAGTAGCGAGCAGTTCAAGCGGCTCAACGGGTTGCGCCAAATAAGCATCGGCACCGCTGTCCAAGCCTTCAGCTTTATCCTGGCTTTTGACAAAACTAGCCGAGAGGTGCAGCACCGGAATAAACGCAGTTTCAGGATTAGCCTTGATTTGACGACAAACTTCAAAGCCGCTTAAGTCAGGCAGTTTCACATCCAGAATCACCAGCGCTGGCTGGTGTTCAGCAAGCACTTCTAATCCTGCAACTCCGGTTGCCGCTTCCACAACGGTAAACCCTGCGTTTTGCAGAATCCGGGTTACCACATAACGATTGGCTTCGTTGTCATCGACATGCAAGATTGTACTGCGTGACTCTAGCATGGCATTGGCCTCAAGCATCGAGAACAAGTCCGGCTTTGACAAACGCCTCTCGAAGTTGAGAGGTTGCCACTGCTTGAGAGATCGTTTCTTTAGAAAGAATGGCGATGCTCTGTTCCGCTAAACGGCTCTGCAATTCTACATCCAGTTGGGTTGAGGAGTAGATAATGACCGGAATAGACCGAGTGACATCATTGTGGCTAAGCCGATCAAGAACATCCAACCCAGAGATAGTTGGCATCTCCAGGTCAAGCAAAATGGCGGTTGGCTGTTCGCTATGGGCGAACGCTAATCCCTCCTGACCGTTCGCCGCTTCTAAAATTTGCAACGGAGTATCTACCAGCAACTGCTTCACTACATACCGATAGGCGGGATCGTCGTCAATCAGCAGAAGTGTTTGAATTTTACCTTGATTAATTAGTGTATTCAGTTTATGGAGCAGGGGCAATCTCTCTACAGGCTTGATCAAGAACCCATTGGCTCCCAGCACCAATGCCTGTTTTTCGTTATCAATAACAGTAATAACTAATACGGGAATGTCGCGGGTCGCTTCATCTCCTTTAAGTTCTTGCAGCAATGTCCAGCCGTTTTGCCCTTCCAGCAGAATATCCAGAATGATTGCCGCTGGTCGAAATTGTTGTAAGGCTTGTCTGGCCTGAGCCAGAGTGCGGGTTGCAATCAGTTGATACCTGGTCTGCTGTAGGTGTTTCTCGTAGATAAACAGGGTTTCTGTATGGTCTTCAACCACCAGAATAGGCAGGTGAATCGCTTTAAGTGAGGCGATCGGTTGCGGTAGGGTCGGCAGTTCGTCGGCGTGGGGGTAGACGATCGGAATCGCTGCCGAAAAGGTAGAGCCTTGACCCAGTTGGCTCCGAACCGAAACCCTGCCGCCCAACAGCTCCGTTAGCCTCCGGGTCAACGGCAAGCCTAACCCAGTTCCTTTGACCTGCTTTTGTAGATGAGACTCAATTTGCACAAAATCCTCAAAAATGCGCTCCTGGTCTTCAGGAGCAATGCCAATGCCTGTATCGGATACGGAGAAGGTGACGGTAGACCCCATTTGCACAGCCGTTACTCGCACCTCTCCTCGTTCAGTAAATTTGAGCGCATTTGAAACGAAATTCCTGAGAATTTGAGCGACTTTGCCCTCATCGCTATACAGCGGAGGCATTTGTTTCGGTTCCTCAAAGATAAGCGCGACAGCAGAGCCTTGCACCAGTAGCGGGCGCAACATTCCCCGTAATGTTCCAAACAATTCGCTGACTTCGAAGGAACTGGGACGCACCTCAATTTTTCCAGCCTCTACCTTGGCTAGATCTAACAAATCGTTGACCAGTTCTGATAATCCGTCTGCTGCCCTTTGGATGAAAGTCACCTGCTTTTCTTGCTCTACCGTCAAGTCGCCATCCATGCGAGCCAGCAGCATCCGAGAGAGCGACAAAACAGAGTTGAGCGGTGTGCGAAATTCGTGGCTCATGTTCGAGAGAAAGCGGGTCTTCAGCTCGTTTGCCTGTTGCAAGGAACTGGCCTTCTCATCCAGTTCTGCATAGAGAGCCACTACGCCACGGTTCGTTTCTTCTAACTCCTGATTGAGTCGAATCAGTTCTTCCTCACGCTTGCGTAGCTCTGCCATTGCCCGCAGCAATTCCTGGTTTTGGCGCTGGATTTCTTCATAAGGGTTCTGGGGCGATCGCCCCAGAACGGTTTCCTGAATCTGCTGCAACTGTGACTCGGTAAGGGTGGGTGCCCGCTTGGGAAACGTTTTGCCCATCACAACCGTTGTTCCTTGTTCCGGCAGCGATTCCACCTCAAACAAATCCATTAACCGGCGAGTGCCAAGGATACCGAGTCCCATTCCCGTTTGGGAGACATAGCGCCCCTGCAACACATTGGCTAAATCAGAAATGCCCTGCCCCTGATCTTGAACCCGAATCAGAAACATCTGAGGATTTTCTGCTACGTAAAACTCAACCGTTCCGCCACTGGCATATTGAAACGCATTGCGAACAATTTCTGAAACGGCTGTGGCTAATCGTGTCTGGTCTTGGGCATCAAACCCTAACTGCTCGGCAAGTTCACGGGTTCGTTGCCGAGCCTGCACCACATCCTGTTCGTAGTGAATTTCCAGTGTGAAGAGGGTGGTCATGCTATTAACCTCTTGGCCACCAATACTGTGACATCATCCCGCCCTCGGTTGAAGTCTCGATACAGCACGCCTGCAACCAGACTGGGATGTTTTTGGCTTAAGCCGGGGTAGCGATCGAGCCGCCACTGAGTTCCTAAACCATCAGAATGCATAATCAAAAGCCCGTTCACATACCAGGGATAGGTCAACTCTTGAATTTTGCGAACCTCATGTCCAACCGTGCCGTTGTAAGACATTAAGTTGTGGTTTTCTGTAAAGGAAAAGATACTGGCTGCAATGTTGCCAACGCCAGCAAAGCGAACAGACTGCTGCTCGAAATCGATTTCGGCGATCGCCAATGCTGCGCCTCGTGTGCTTCGTAACGCGGCATGAGTCGCTTCGATAATGGCATGGGGAGACTGATGGTAACAAGCTTGAAACGTCCTCACTGCTTCTAAAGACGCGCTGGCCGCAACAGGGCCATGCCCTAGCCCATCCGCAACCAGCAACAGGCTGCGGTGTGCCTCAATGTGACTGGTCCAGGCATCTCCTGAAACGTCCTCCCCCGGTTTGGGCAAACACACCACTCCAAGTTCCAAGGCCATCTCAACGGGATGGAAGGTTGAGTTTGACCAGAGGTGAGCGAGGAGCGCCGTTCCTTTGCCAGAGATGGAGTAAACTTCGAAAAAGTTAGAGAGGCGACGAATGGCACCCAGCCCATTACCTGATGTGCCGCCAGTGGAAAAACCATCTTGCAGGCATTCAGCCACGTCAACCATCCCTGGCCCTTTATCTAACGACAAGACTTCAATGCCAAGGATAGGCTGTTGCTCAATCACCCGCAGCAGAACCACTCCGCCACTGGCGTGCTGGATGAGATTGTTGGCAACCTCTGTAACGACAATTCCAACCTTGCCTTGCTCTGTTGCCGGAAAGCCGAGGCGATTTGCCAATGCCAGAGCCGCCCGTCTGGCTTCCCCCGTTTGGCTTTGCTCCGTCACTGCTATGGCAATTGTGTCCTTCATGCTATTTCCATCGTACAATCATCACCCGCGTTCCTTCTCCGACAACAGATTCGATCGCAAATTCGTTAACGAGCCGTTTTGCACCGCCCAACCCCATACCTAACCCGCCGCCCGTGGTAAACCCATCCTTCATCGCCAGTTCAATATCAGGAATGCCTGCCCCTTGATCTTCAAAGGTGAGCTTCAGTCCTCGTTGTCCCCCAACTTGAAGGGATTCTAGCTTCACGATACCGCCTTCCCCATAATCCAGGGTGTTGCGAGCCAATTCGCTGGCGGCGGTCACAATTTTGGTCTGGTCTACTAAGCTAAAGCCAATTTCTATCGCAAATTGACGCACGGCCTGCCGAACCAGGACTACGTCCGCAGAGGATTGGATGCTCAGTGTCTCAGTCTTTTGCACCGTCATCTGCACTCCATTCAGCGGCAGCAATTTGAGACCGGGTGATGTGAGACTGTGTAATTTGAGACCGGGTGATGTGAGATCGTGTAATTTGAGACCGGGTATAGTCATCTAGCGACGATCGCAACAGCAACATTCCCTTTTCCACGTTTAATGCTGTGCGAATGCCCGTCAGCGACAGCCCTAATTCCACCAGGGTAATTGCCACAGCAGGCTGCATACCAACAACAACCGTTTCAGCATCCAGCACCCGCGACATTTTGGCAACGTTGCCTAAAATTCTACCAATAAAGGAATCAACGATTTCTAATGCGGAAATATCAATCAGGACACCGTGGGCATGAGTTTGAGTAATGCGATTGGTCAGGTCATCTTGTAGCGTCATGGCCAGTCGATCGTGCATATCTACCTGAATAGTGACAAGCAGGAATTCGCCCATTTGCAGTATGGGAATACGTTCCATCCGTTCCTCCTGTACCTACTTAGGTTGATAGCGGGTGATGCTGGCTCCCACTCGCTTCAATGCCATCAATAAAGCATCTGCCAGTGTTGCCTTTGTAATGACATCAGTTAAGTCAATGCCAAGGTACACAATCGTTTGGGCAATTTGAGGACGAATACCACTGATAATACAATCCGCTCCCATCAGGCGGGCGGCGGTCACGGTCTTGAGCAGATGTTGAGCTGTGAGAGTATCAACAGTGGGAACCCCGGTAATGTCGATGATGGCGACTTCTGAGCCAGTTTCGACAATCTTCTGCAACAACGACTCCATTACAATTTGCGTGCGGGCACTATCGAGGGTACCAATAATGGGCAAGGCCAGAATTCCCTCCCAAAGTTTGACCACAGGAGTGGACAACTCCATCAACTCTTCTTGCTGCCGCAGAATCACTTCCTCCCGCGCCTTTTGATACACTTCTATCGTTAGCAATCCCAGGTGATCGAACAGGGTGGTGGTTTGCCAAATCTCTTCGACTAGTTCAATGGGATCGTGCAACTGTTGCCGCAGGCGGTTAAAAAGGGGTTGCTTGAACGAAAAGACAAATGCAGCCGTTTCGGAGGGTGTGAAGCCCTTCTGCGATCGCGATCGCGAAACGCTAGCTAACAGTTCCCGCACATCCCGCCACTCTGCTGATTGAATATTGGTTAAGTTACTTTGCTGCACAGCGATGCGAAGCAATTTGAGGAATTCACGGCACTCTGCCTGTAGCTCGGCTTCTTTGATCAAATTTTTTCGAGTGTTGTTGGCTGCTAATTCCTGAGTCCACTCCGCCAGCAAATCTGCTTCATAGGTTTCAAGTATGTCTGGTAGCTTACTCTCGCTCAACATTCCCATCGCGACTCCGCCTCATCAAACCAGACTCAGTGTATGCCTATTTCAATCTAACGGGAAGGTCTAACTTTGTTGGTCTGGCTTTGAGTAACAGAGTTACTTCAATCCGCTGGATATTGCAACCGTTGCTCACCGCTCTAGTGAAGAAGTACAACGGAAATGGACGAAATGTAAAGGAAAGTAACAGATTTGATATAAACGCAGACAAGCCGAAATACGGGTAGGATGCAAGTATAGAGAGGCGCTGTCCCGAAAGGGCTCGTCGTCCATCAGGTTTATTGATGAGCGACGAACCATCGCTCCCATCTCCCAGGGGTGGCGATCGCCACCCTTTACCGCAAAGTAGCTACCTTAAACCAGTACCGTCGTTCATTGAACTGTTCCCCGTAACGCCTCGGCATCAATGGGTTTAAGCAGGTAGAGCCGCAGAAGATGACCAACGATCGCAAGCTGGCACGGTAATTTCCGTAAGGTTTTCAACCACTTGGGCTGAGAGGTGCGATCGATCGCAGACAGGTTTAAATTGAGATCGGAACAGTGATGCAACCGCCGGAAAAACTCTGGATGCTCCGTGTTGAGAATGGATGGAAACGCACGGGCTGCCGTTTCATTCGTTTTGCGAATCACTTCAGCATCAAACTCGGTTGGGTCAAGTCCCAGGGAGTGATAAAACCCTGTGCGTTCATGTACCGTTAGCGTATGGGTAGCAAAGACCGACAGCAGGAAAAATCGGCTCCACAAGCGAGACTTCCAGGTTTGCCAGAGTTGAGGTTGAGAACGCAACAGAGCCTTGAAAATATCTCCGTGACGGTTTTCATCCTGGCACCAGCTTTCAAAGTAGCGGAACAGGGGATAGAACTGATTTTCAGGATGCTTTTCCAGATGCCGATAAATGATGATGTAGCGCCAGTAGCCAATCTTCTCTGACAAATAAACGGTATAAAGCACCCACTCAATGGGAAAGAAGGTATAAACCCGATTCTTCGTCAAATGTCCTAAATCCATCGTGCAGCCAAAATCGCCCATTGCCTTGTTGAGAAACCCAGCGTGACGCGCTTCATCTCGTGCCATTAAGTTAAACATTTCTGCTAAAAGGGGACTGCGTCCCTTCAGCTTGCGCGAGAGTTCCTTAAACAACAAAAAGCCAGAGAACTCGGAAATGCACGATCGCTCCAGGTAATCCATAAATGCCTGTCGAGCTTCTCCGGTAATGTGATCCCACGATTGATTGAAGGATTCATCGCGGACAAAATGATAGCGGTTGTAATCTGCCCGCATTTCTGCCAACATGGCCTGCAACTCAGCATCCTGGCTGGATAAATCTAGCGTTGCCGCCGTTTCAAAATCTGTAGTATAAAACCGGGGAGTGAGGATAGTTTCTCGCAGTGCTTTTGTTTTGGCTGCTGGCTCCAGGGTGGGGTTTGACACAGAGTTGACCATAACATTCAATGACCAATTACAATTTAATAACTTTCGGGTTATATTACACTTCTATAGCAACCTTAGACCAGAATAGCGCCGTAACGATAGATGAAGTTCTTTAGGCAAAACTTTATAAGAGAGATGAGCATGGGTGTTCAACCCCATGCTTCAAGTCTACAGTTGCCACTGCCTGTCCGCTACTTACAACCATTTTCATTTGCATGCACCACACACCAAACCCTACACCCCACACTCATCTTGGCGAGACTGTGGCTGACTCGATTGAGAACTGCTGAACTGTATGTCCTGGCAATCAATTCACAAAAAAATTGACATTAATAACTAAATAGCTATAAAGTTTTGAAAGTTGGCACGATTCTCCTCCAGAAATGCTGCGCGATATCATTTCACTGCTTCTTTTTTCCGTTTCGCTACAGTGTGCTGCGATCGATATTGCTAACTGCCGCTATTTTTAGTCAATGAGGGATTTAACATGACTCATGATTTAGCCCAACGCCTTCGAGAAGGGACGCAGCAGTCTCACACTGCCGCAGAAAACACCGCGTTTATGAAGTGTTTCCTGAAAGGAATTGTTGAAAAAGAGCCGTTCCGTAAACTGCTGGCAAATTTGTATTTTGTCTACAGCGCCCTGGAGTCCGAACTGCGGCGTCACCAGGATGATCCGGTGATCGGGCGGATGTATTTTCCCGAACTGAACCGCACCGCCAGTCTGGAACGCGATCTGGCCTTCTACTATGGCAACGATTGGCGAGATCAGATTGCTCCATTGTCCGCTGGTGAGGTTTACGTCAAACGCATTCATGACGTAGCCAACACGGAGACTGCACTCCTGATTGCCCATGCCTACACGCGCTATATGGGCGATCTTTCTGGTGGTCAGGCATTAAAACAAATTGTTCGTTCTGCCCTAAAATTACCCCCCAATCAAGGAACCGCTTTACATGAGTTTGAGCAACTGCCAACCGTGGAGGCAAAACGGGCATTCAAACAGAACTATCGTGACGCACTCAATGCCCTGCCCGTTGATGATGCAACGATTCAACGCATTGTAGACGAAGCAAACTATGCCTTTGCGCTCAACCGAGATGTGGTTCATGAGCTAGAAGCGGATGTGAGGGCCGCCATTGGCGAGCATGTCTTTGACTTGCTGACCCGTCAGACCATTCCGGGTGCAACGGAGCAGACGGTTCCTGCTTCTGCCAAGGAAACCGCAATTGAATACAGCATTTAAAAAGACGGGAATGGGGAGATGAGTTTGAGGTTGGGGCTGGCTTCTCACCTCTGTTCACTCTCCGTTTCTCCCAATCACTGATGAGAGGAGCATCCATTTACATGAAATATTTGTTACCCACGGTACAATTCGACACGGAACTGCTGAAGAAGTATGATCAACCCTTGCCACGATACACAAGTTACCCCCCTGCCACTGAACTGAAGCCAGACTTTGGCATCTTTGATTATAAACAGGCGATCGCAGCCTTAAATCAACGCTCGTCGCCTTTGTCGCTTTATGTGCATATTCCGTTTTGTCAGAGTGCCTGCTATTTCTGTGGATGTAATGTCATTGTTTCTAACAATAAAAACATTGCGTTGTCGTACCTGGAGTATTTGACCAAAGAAATTGAGCAAACAGCCGCACGATTGGATTCCAGTAAGCCTGTGGTGCAAATGCATTGGGGCGGCGGCACACCCAACTATTTAACCATTGAACAGGTGGAACGGGTCTGGAAGACGATCAATCAAAACTTTGATTTGGCAACTGATGCGGAAATTTCAATTGAGATCAATCCACGCTATGTCGATCAGGCGTATATTCAAGCTTTGCGCGACATTGGCTTTAACCGGGTTAGTTTTGGTATTCAGGATTTTAATCCGCAAGTACAGGCCGCTGTAAACCGCGTTCAGCCCGAAGAACTGTTGTTTAACGTCATGGACTGGGTGCGGCAGGCGCAGTTTGACAGCGTCAATGTTGATTTGATTTATGGATTGCCCTATCAAACCTTGCAGACGTTTGAAGAAACTATTCAAAACACTATTGATTTGAATTCTGATCGGCTTGCTATCTTCAACTTTGCCTATGTGCCGTGGCTCAAGCCCGTCCAAAAGAACATTTCAGAAGCTACACTGCCATCGCCGCAGGAGAAACTAGAGATTGTGCAGATGGCGATCGCCGCGCTGTCTCGCAATGGCTATGTCTACATTGGCATGGATCACTTTGCTAAACCGGACGATGAACTGGCTGTAGCTCAACGCAACGGCACGCTAAAACGGAACTTTCAGGGGTATACGACTCAACCCGACGCAGAGTTAATTGGCTTTGGGCTGTCTTCCATTAGTATGCTGCATGATGCCTATTTCCAGAATCACAAGCGATTGCAGGATTACTATCAAGCCGTTGATTGCAATCAACCTCCTGTGGAAAAAGGGATCAGTCTGCATCGAGATGATATCATTCGTCGGGAAATCATTATGCAGCTCATGTGCCATTTTGGGCTGTCTAAACCAGAAATTGAGGCAAAACATCATTTAGAGTTTGATGCCTATTTTGCATCAGAATTAGTTGCTCTCAAGGCTTTAGAAGCAGATGGTTTGGTGAGGCTCTTCTCTAACAGCATCGACGTGTCGCCTACTGGACGGTTGCTCATTCGCAACATTGCCTCAGTCTTTGATTCTTATCTGCGCGATCGCGTCACGTCTCCAGAGAATCGCATTGTTGCCAATTTTTCCAGAGCTATTTAAGCGCCGATGGTTTACTCAATTCAGGAGTATTGTTCGTACGTATCCTGATGATTCAGAGGCCATGAGCACTCGAATTAACGTGCGGGTGAGGTTGCGATCGCAAGAGGGCATTGAAGTTGTCAGTGAAGCCACTAATGCCGAAACGGGTTTGGTGCTGCTGGAATCCATTGATGTGCATTGATGTGGATGTTGCTGTTGTCGATGTCGATGTCACACTGCCCGATATGGATATCACTAGCATTCGCAGGGCACGAAAAGTCCAGGTAATGTCTTATGTTACCGCATCTAGAATTCTGGTTCTGGCGACTGGCCGATGCGATGCAAACAACCTATCGATTAGTAGCTATCACGATCCGGCGATCGTGCATCCTGAACGCATTGCAACGGCTGGGTCGTGAAAGGGAATGGGGGAGAATTTTGAGCTGCTTCTTTCACTCTCTTACTCTCGTACCTTCCCTCTTTTTAAGAGGATGTTTTTAAAGGACTCATATAACTCGACAGTTCTTAAATCTCCCAACCTTGGGGAACTATCTCAGGTTGGAGTCCAGACTTGGGGGATTTAGAGAACGCACATAGGACATTTGCTCCTTTTCAAACAATCCTCCAATAGTGTGTGGTTTAAGGATGTATTAATGACAGTGAATAATGTATCAACAGCCTCTGAAGAGCACCTGAGGCTAAACTGGTTAGCTGTGGTCTTTTTCGCCAGTGTTCATGCTGTAGCCTTGATGGCTCCCTGGTTTTTCTCCTGGTCGGCTCTAGGATTGACTCTATTTCTACACTGGCTGTTTGGCAGTATTGGCATCTGTTTGGGCTACCATCGGCTTTTGAGCCATCGCAGTTTTCAGGTGCCTAAATGGTTGGAGTATGCGATCGCCTTAATTGGGGCATCGGCTCTACAAGGAGGGCCGATCTTCTGGGTGGCTGGACACCGTTTACATCATGCCTACACCGAAGATGAACAGAAAGATCCCTACTCTGCCCGTAAGGGATTTTGGTGGAGCCACATGCTGTGGATCTTTTATCCCCGCTCGAAATTCTTTAACTATGAGCAATACAAACGGTTTGCGCCTGACTTGGCACGCGATCCGGTTTATCGCTGGCTGAATCGCTACTTTGTCCTCTTACAAATTCCCATTGCTCTACTGCTGTATGCACTGGGGGGATGGTCGTTTGTCGTATATGGCGTGTTTGTTCGAATCGTCTTGCTCTGGCATACCACCTGGATGATTAATTCTGTAACCCATATGTGGGGCTATCGTACCTTTGAGGTAGAAGATAATTCTCGCAATCTCTGGTGGGCTGCAATTTTTACCTATGGGGAAGGCTGGCACAACAACCATCATGCTCATCCGACTGTAGCAAAGGCGGGCTGGCGCTGGTGGGAACTGGATGTCACCTGGTGGGTTATCTGGCTATTCAAGCGGGTCGGGTTAGCTCGCAAAGTTGTCATGCCGCCCCAGGAAGCAATGGTTGGCAAGGGATACCATTAATTGCCATCCTCACAAGTTCCCCAAAATCTTCTCCTATAACTGATGCAAGGTACAAAACATCGACTCAGTCGGCTTTTGTCCAATGCGCTGTTTGCTCATCAGAGCTACCTTCGTCAGAAGAGTTCTCATGAGCCGAATGCTACGCCCTCGCACGTTTGATACGTTCTAAGCAACCTCTAAGCTCGACTGTATCCAAATTCTAGAACCTATTGTCATTGCTAGTTCTGGCACTTCAGAATCCGCTCCTGACGTTTTTCAATGTCGGTGGTATCTGATGTTTGAAACGGTCTAGAACCTGAGCTTGATCCAGACTGAATTACAGCCATTTTCATTTGCATTCACCACGCCTTAAACCCTACACCCCACACCCATCTTGGCGAGACTGTGGCTGACTCGATTGAGAACTGCTGTAAGAATGGCCTCAATTTCAAATGGATAAAGTCGAGCTAAGAGCGATCGAGTTACTTTTGTACCAAATTTATAAACTTTTGTAAGGAAAAACAGTTCTTTATCCTTCATTGCTCGTCTCGCCAGGAATGATTAAGGCATTAGGAGGTTAAAGTATGGATTTGGGAAAGGATGCCACTGAATCTATTAAATCCCTCTTAGAAGCTGGTCTGTTGCTTGCTGATCGGCAATACAGCCTCTGGAAGCCTGAGTTTGTGGGGCTACATGTTCTTTCAGATGCCTTGATTGCCCTTGCCTCCTGCTCCATTCCACTAACGCTGTACATTGTTCGTCGGCAGCAAGACCTGCCGTTCAACTGGGTCTTGCTGCTGTTTAGCGCCTTTCTCACGGCCAATGGAGCCACTCACCTGATGTCGATCTGGACGATCTGGCATCCAGACTATTGGCTGGCTGGAGCAATCCAATTGATGACGGCTACGGTTTCCATCTCGACAGCAGTGCTGCTAGTGCCAACTGTGCCCAAAATACTGGCACTTTCCACCGCTTTAGTTGTGGACGATTGGCTCCTAAAAGACATTGCAGAACGCCAGCGCATTGAAGCAGAACTCATTCGTACCAGAGATTTACGAGAGGCTATTTTTAATGAATCTGCGGATGCTCTATTTCTGGTCGATCCGCAAACCTTACTCACCCTTGATTGCAATCGACAGGCGGTAGACCTCTTTCAAGCGGTTGATAAAACTAGTTTAATTGGCATTGAAGGACATACACTGCAACGTTATCCCTTTTCTCAGGATGAGTTGAATGACATTACGGCAGACATACAGTCGCAGGGGTTTTGGAGCCGAGAAATTGAGTATGTGACCTGCCAGGGCCATGTCTTCTGGGGGAATATCGCAGCCAAGTCCATTACGGTGGCTGAACGGATGATGCACCTGGTGCGGGTAACGGATATCAGCGATCGCAAACGAGCAGAACAGTCATTGCAAGAGCAAGAAGCCTTTTTGCGGGCGATCGGAGACAACATTCCCAACGGCTACCTGTACCAACTGATGCGCGAACAGAATGGTTGCTATCGCTTTACCTACGTCAGTGCTGGCATTGAGCGAGCAAGTGGGCTAAAGCCAGAAGCCGTCATAGCAGACTCTAGACTCATGTTTAATCTCCTGGTGGAAGATGACCTTCCCTATGTAATTCAAAAAGGAGAGGAATCGGCTCGGAATCTGTCCTTATTTGATATTCAGGTGCGAGAGCGGTCAGCCAGTGGAGAGATCCGCTGGTTGCGGTTGTGTTCCACTCCTCGCCGCTTGGACGATGGTCGGGTGATCTGGAATGGCATTCGGCTAGATATCAATGACCTCAAACAGACAGAGGAAACTCTACGCCAGAGCGAAGAACGGTGGCAGCTAGCGATCTCTGGCAGCAACGATGGCATCTGGGATCACAACCTGCAAACGAACGAACACTATCTATCTCCTCGCTGTCTGGAGTTAACAGGATACGGTTATAATGAAAGTAATACATTTGACAAATGGCTTACGTATATTCACATAAAAGACGTAAGCAGGGTACACACTACGTTTCAGGCACACCTGGAGCACCGATCGTCAAACTACACCTGTGAGTACCGCATGAGATGCAAAGACGGCAGCTACAAATGGCTACTGGCAAAGGGTCAGGCGCTCTGGGACGAACAGGGCAACCCGTTGCGGGCGGTCGGCTCTCTCACAGATATTAGCGATCGCAAACGGGCTGAAGAAGCCCTCCAACGATACGAGCGAATTGTATCAGCAACAACAGACGCTATTTTGTTACTCGATCGCAGCTATGTTTGCCAGGTGGTTAATCAAGCCTATCTAAACTTGCACAACAAACGGCAAGACGACATTATAGGGCGCTCCATCAACGACATCATGCCACAGGCAATATTGAACACAATCCAGCCTCTGCTCGACCAATGTTTAGCAGGACAGGCCGTTCAGTATGAACTATGGGCAGACTTTGCAGCATCCGGATCACACTTTTTAAGCATTACCTGCGATCCATATTTTGATGTCAGCCAGACTATTTCTGGAGTGGTAATCAGCCTGAGGAACATCACCAGACTAAAACAGGCGGAGATGAAGCTAGAGCTTCAGAGTATTATTGTCAGCAATATGGCTGAAGGCGTTTGTATGGCCAGGGTTGCTGATGGCATAATTGTTTATGCCAACCCCAAGTTTGAGCAAATGTTTGGCTACCATGCAGGGGAACTCAACGATCAGCATGTATCAATTGTGAACTATGGCGATGGAACCCTCAGTGCAGTCGCGGTCAATCAGAAGATTACTGAGGCGGTCACTCAGGATGGTGAGGTCACCTATGAGATTCATAATGTCAAGAAAGATGGCACACCCTTTTGGTGCAGAGCAACCACTTCGATCTTCCAGCATCCTCAGCATGGAACTGTAATGGTCGCTGTGCAGCAAGACATTACTGAACAAAAGCGGGCAGAGGAGCAGATTAAAGCATCGCTTCAGGAGAAAGAAGTATTGCTCAAGGAAATTCACCATCGGGTCAAAAACAATCTGGGGATTGTGGATGGGTTGCTGCAAATGCAGGTGCGGCGATCGCTCGATCCACAGGTTGTACAAACGTTAAAAGAGAGCCAGAATCGAATTGCCTCGATCGCCTTAGTTCACGAAAAGCTATACTGCTCCGACGACCTGGCAAACATCGACTTTTCGCAATATATCCTCGATCTCACTGCCCATTTGTTTGATTCCTACAACATTCACTCCAAGCAAATCAAACTAATCACTCAAGTCGATGATGTTTTACTGGATATTGATCGAGCTATTCCCTGCGGTTTGATTATCAATGAACTGGTATCCAATTCGCTAAAGCACGCCTTTTCGACGACTCAAATGGGTGAAATTCAAGTTTCACTGCATCAAAACCAAAACCAGACCCTGACGCTGAGCGTACGAGATAACGGAGTGGGTTGCCCTTCAGGCTTTGACTTTAACCAACCCAAAACGCTGGGCATCTCTCTGATTCAAGGACTGGTCAAGCAGCTTCAGGGAACCCTGGCTATGGATGCTGAACAGGGGACAACGTTTAGAATTACGTTTATAAAACAAAAGAAATGAAGGTGAGCAACCCAACTCAATCCCACATTGGTTCTTCCCAAATGGTTCGCATTTTGATTGTTGAAGATGAATACATCATTGCAGCAACGTTGCAGGAGAACCTGGAAGCATTGGGCTATAGCGTTTTAGACATTGCCTGTGTGGCCGAAGAGGCGATCGCAAAAGCAAGGGCGCTTCAACCCGATTTAGTACTGATGGATATTCGGCTTCAGGGGCAAATGGATGGCATCCATGCGGCTGAACATATCTGGAACCAACTGCAAATTCCAGTTATTTACGTCACCGGGCATTCTGATAGGAGTACCCTGGAGCGAGCCAAAGAAACGTTTCCCTTTGGCTACATTCTCAAACCGGTCAAGGAGAAAGAACTGTATGTGGCAATTGAAACAGCCTTGAACCGTCACGAACGAGAGCAGTTCCTGAACGTTGCGCTACGACAAATAAACGATGGAGTAATTGTGGTAGATACCCAATGCCGGGTGAACTACCTGAACCGGACGGCTGAAATTCTCACAGGTTGGCCGCAAAACGAAGCGCACGGTCAAGCATTAATGACTGTGTTTAACCTCATTGACGAGGAAACGCAGGTACAAATCGAGAATTTGGCAACGGTAACGATTCAACAGGGCAGCCTTTTTTGTCTGGATGAGCAGGTTCTACTCGTTGCCAGGGATGGCACAATGCGTCCCGTAACCAACAGTATGGCCTCATTGATGGAGCATAGGGGAAAGCTAACAGGCGTGATCATTGTATTTCAAGACGATACCCAACGACGAGTAGCAGAGCGAAATCTGTTCCTGCATCGCGCTCAACTGTTGCAGCAGCAAATGAAAGCACTTCAGCGGTTGAATCGGCTGAAGGATTGAGTCCATCCCCAGACACCTCACAAGTTCCTCAAACTCTTCTTCTATAACTAATAGTGTGAAGCACCAGAAAGCCCGAAAGAACGGCCATCAGCCTTCTTGATGCTTCATCTGAAACTCAAGGGTTGGAGAGACTGAGCGGATTAAATCTAGATTGGGGGATTGTGTAAAACCAATCGTCTATTTTGCTCAACCTCCCAGGCTTATTTTGAGACGTGTAAAACAGACGGGAGAAGAACCATGTTTCACCACATTTTGGTGGCACTCGACGATTCTGATTTTAGTGAGCAGGTCTTTCACAATGCTTTAGACCTGGCAAAAGCAATGCGTAGCAGGCTGTTGTTGTTGCATGTGCTAAATCCAGTCGATAGAGATTATCCTCATGCGCCAATCTACCCTGCTGTTGAGGCGTATTACTCGGCGCTTTACAATGAAGCTCTTCAGCGCTGGCAAGAAGAACTCGCAGACTATGAAAAACGCAGACTGGCAATATTGCGATCGCTCACATCGGAAGCAGAGGCCGTTGGAGTTGCAACCGAATTTACCCAAAACATTGGTGAGCCAGGACGAATAATTTGTGCGATCGCTCGTACCTGGGGAGCCGATCTAATTATTCTGGGTCGTCGAGGGCGCTCAGGGGTAAGCGAGTTGGTTTTGGGCAGTGTCAGTAATTATGTGATGCATCATGCTCCTTGCTCGGTGCTAATAGCACAACATCCAGCCACCGCAACCGCTAACGCATTACAGAACCGTGAGATGGCAACCACAGAAAGTTAGGGATTGCATGGTGTCATTGGGCATCAATGAGAATCCACCCCTATCCGCTACTTATCCAAATTGACTTGAATAGAGCGGCATTGCCCTCTAAACTACCCCATCAAAATGACGCGATCGAGAACGTGAATTACCCCATTGTCTGCTTCGATATCGGCAGCCAGTACCGTTGCGTTCTTAACCTCAAACCCATCCGAAGTATCAATTCGAATGGGCGACCCTTCAAACGAAATGACTGAATCTACCTGTTCTAGATCCGCTTTCATCCACTTGCCAGGAACCACGTGAAACGTCAGAATTCGAGCCAGTTGAGGCGCGTTTTGCACCAGTGTTTGTATGGTGCCGGGGGGGAGTTTGGCAAAGGCATCATCATTGGGAGCAAACACTGTAAAGGGGCCTGGACTTTTTAGAGTCTCAACTAAGTTAGCAACATGAACTGCCGTCACTAACGTTTTGAAACCGTCTGCATTCACAGCAATATCAACAATATCAGCCATTCCATTGACCTCGTAGCTTAGGGTGTTAAAGCAGTTACCATTGGTTGTTGGCTCATAACGAATGGCCAACAGCCTAACGATAGTCTTGTTTCTGAATGTCTCGTAGCCGAGCTTCTGGACGGGTGAAGCGATCGATCTGTGCTTCAAAAAACTGGCGATTGGCGATCAGATGCCTGGGGTTGGGGTCATCCAGAGGATAAAGCAATGCAGTGCGTAATGCCTGAATAACCGCAGAGGTGACGTTGTACATCGATCGCTGAAAGCTCACTCCTAATTGAATCAGCATGTCATCTTCGCCCCGGCAGTATTGGTTGTAGTAATCCAGCAAGTAAGGCGGCAAGAAATGCAGCATGTCCTGCATCAATAGTGTAGGCGGAATACCTGCGGAACCAACGGGAAACACATCAGCATAGAGAATACCGTAGTGAAAATCCTTTTGATCCGTGGGAACTTGTCTGGCCTGTGCGTTGTAAGACTTGGTACCCCGGAAGGGAGAGGTGCGGTAGAACACTGCTTCCACATACGGAAGAGCCGCTTCGTACAGCCACATAAAACCCTTTGATTTGGGGATAATTTCGTAGCATTCTCCCCGAATGTAAACGTGATGATAAATGGGACGACCCGCGATCGCAAAAATGCCGTTCACCAGAAAATTCATAGCCTCTGGGACGGTCGTCAGCTTTCCTTCATCATACAGGTCAGACATCTCAAAAAAGACAGGTGCCATCACTTCCCAGAACAATCCTAAATTGGCATAGTAGGACAATTCTCGCACCTGCTCCAAAAACATTTCCGGGAACAGGTTATACAGTCCCAGCATCAGCGGGTTGCCCTGGAAGTAGGCTCGAATGGCGCGATCGGCATTGGCTTTGTACTCATCACTATCCAGATACGGGTCAAACTGTCCACCCATACCCCGATGCCAGAACATGGCTCGCATACAGGCTTCGGCAAATTCCATATTGATGCGATCGTGCCACAAATGATGCAACAGCTTGGGTAATTTCTGCTTCAGTTCTCCTTTTTCAATGAATTCCAGCAGTTCTGGATGGGCAGTCGCCTCCCCTCGCCAAATGCGTAAGTCGGCATCATCACCAGCGTAGTGATTGTGCAGGTCTAGATACTCTTGGGGCAGGACGTATTTAAGCGCAGGTAATGGATTGAGAAACACATGCTCGGCAATGTAAAGCAAGTCCCGCCAGTAAAAATCCATTGGTACCGCATACGCCTTGTAAATTCCAATGATTTGCATCAGGTTTTCTGGCGTGTCGGGCAGCATAGAGCCACCCGCTTCTAAACGGTGAATGACATCAGCAAATTCGTGGGTAGACGGTGGAATAAGCGGTTTGGAAAGGGTTTCAGTTGTCATCGTGTTGTCACTCCTTGAGAAACTGGGTTTGAACTAGCCTCAGGTGCCTCTGAAGCCTGAGCGATCGTTGGTTGAGCCAGGATAGGAACAGCGGCCACCATTGAGAGGGTGGTGGATTCACTCCAGCGCACCAACCAGGTGGGTTGAATTCCTAAAAAGACGATGGTGATAGCCAGAATCAAGGCCGGAACGCGTTCTCGCCACTCGACTTTGGGGAAGTAGGCGATCGCATTGTCCAATTTGCCAAAGCAGGTGCGGTTCAACAAAATCACGAAATACACAGCGGTCAACCCCGTACCAACAACGCAGAGCAGCGTTTGCACTGGAAACACCGAGTAGCTGCCCTGGAACACCAAAAATTCGGATACAAAGCCAACTAACCCAGGAATTCCAGCACTGGCCATTCCGCCCAAAACCAACAGAGCGCTTACCAGGGGCAATCCGCGTACCGGATTCATCAAACCGTTGAGAACATCCAGATCGCGTGTTCCGACTTTTGTTTCTACCACACCGACCAGATGGAACAAAATTGCCAGAATTAACCCATGTGCCACCATCTGAGCCACGGCTCCCACCAGGCTTAAAGCCGTTAATGCCGCACCCCCCAGCAGGATGTACCCCATGTGACCGATCGAGCTGTAGGCCACCATGCGCTTGATGTCTTTTTGGGCGATCGCAATAGTTGCACCATACAGCACGCTCACCGTTGCCCAGGTGGCTAATCCCGGAGCCAGGGTTGCCCAGGCTTCTGGAAATAGCCCCAAACCAAAGCGGAAAATACCGTAGGCTCCCAACTTTGCCAGCACTCCACCCAAAAGAATAGCAACCGGAGCGGATGCAGCCACATAGGTATCGGGCAACCAGGTGTGCAGCGGCACCAGGGGAATTTTGATGCCAAACCCAACCAGCACCAGACTCAAGAAAACAATCTGTAGCCACAGGGGTAACGATTGTCCCATCAGCGCTTCGTAGGCAAAGCTGTTTGCTCCTTGCAGCCAGACTACCCCCAAAAACGCCACTAAAATTAAAGCGCCAGAGACAGCCGTGTAAAGCAGAAATTTAATGGCAGCATAATTTCGCTTTTCGCCACCCCAAATCGAAATTAGTAAATAGAACGGAACTAACTCCACTTCGTAGAACAGGAAAAACAGCAGCAAATTCTGCGCCAGAAATGCCCCGGCCACCGCACCGCTCACCAGGAGAATTAAGCTGTAAAATAACCGGGGACGTTTAATGTCTTCCTGGCTACTGTAAAGGACAATCCAGGTTAATAAACTATTGAGCAACAGCAGCGGCAGGGAAAGCCCATCCACGCCTAACTGATAGTTCAAACCGAGTGGTTCTAGCCAGGGCAAATATTCCCGAAACTGAAGCAGTGGATTGGTAAAGTCGAACTGGTTGGCAATCCAAAGCGTCCACAACAGAACCAGGCCACTGATAATGAGTGCAGCCAGTTTCAAGTGGCGCGGGGGAAGAAGGGCGATCGCGATCGCACCGAGAACCGGAAACCAGATCAATGTACTTAGCATTATCTTCGAGTGAGTAATGAGTAGGGAATAGGACGGAGGAAGAAGGACGTTCGGTGGTTTACATCAGTGCAAGACAAATGACCAACCAAGACTCAGGGCGATCGCTGCCAGCCCAATGGTGATCGTGAGGATGTAAAACTGACCCTGTCCAGAGTTGCCGTACTTGAGCGCTTCCCCACTAAAGAGCGAAACGAACCCAACCAGATTCACAGCTCCGTCAATAACCTGGCGATCGAACCAGTCGGTGATGCGAGATGCCCAATCCACAAAAAACACAATGCTGGAGCGGTAAAGCTGAGGCGTGTACAGGTCGTAGGCAAAAAGGGTTTGAAGCCGTTTCCAGGGCAGTTGAATGGGTTTAGGAATGCTTTGCCCAACGTAAACAACGGCTCCAATTCCACCGCCTGTCAGGCTCGACCAGACCAGGAGCAAGGCCATGTCTTTGTTGAGCATAGCCCAACTGGGTAGCAGCGAAAGGCTCTGCAACAGCAACGGCAAATGCAGCGTTACGCCCAAAAGCACCATCATTGGTAGGGTAATGAGCCAGAAGTTTTCGGGCGATCGCTCGGTCATTGGTCGGGGTGAACCCGCAAAAATTAGCCCAAACTCGCGCACCATGCTAAATGCGGTCAGCCCATTCACCAGCAACAGCACTGCGACCAACCAGGGGTGAGTTGACCACAGTCCATCTGCCAGTTTCAGCAGTGCCCAAAAGCCGCCCAGGGGAGGTAAGCCAATCAACCCCGCTACACCACCCAAACAGCACAACGCTGAAATGGGGCGACGGCTCCACAAACCGCCTAACTGGGTAAGATCCTGAGTGATGCTGTTGAGCACAATTGACCCGGTACTCATTACCAGCAGCCCCTGAGCCAGCGCATGGCTGAGGATGAGCAACAAAGCCGCGTCTGTTTGTCCAGTGCCGACTGCAATGAAAACTAACCCCATGTAGGCACTGACCGAATAGGATAGGGAGCGTTTAATATCGATTTGGGCGATCGCAATTAGCGTGCCACCCACCGCCGTTAAGGCTCCGATCGTAATCATTGCCGTCAGCACAACTGGAGACAGTGCCAGCACGGGTTGCAGCTTAATCAATACCCAGGCACCCGTTGCCACCACCACCGAGTTTCGCAAAATGGTACTGGGAACCGGGCCTTCCATAGCTTCATCCAGCCACAGATGCAGCGGAAACTGAGCGCACTTTCCCATTGGGCCGGCCAACAGTGCCAAGCCAACTAAAGTGGTGGTTCCCGGAGCGATCGCAGCGCGCAGTGCTGGGTTGGCGGTCACGGTTTCTGCCCACTGCGCCAGTTCATTGAAGTCCCAGGTACCCGCCAGGGGGTAAATTGCCAGCACTCCCATCAGCAGGAACAGATCGCCTACCCGTTTGGTCAAAAAGGCATCACGGGCACCGCTCACCACCAGGGATTGGTTAAACCAGGTGCCTACCATCAAGTAGGTTCCCAGGGTTAAAATTTCCAGAATGATATAACTGAAAAAGAGGGAATTGCAGAACACGAGGCCACACATTCCCGCTTCAAATAGTGCCAGAAGTGCGAAAAACCGTGACCAGCCCCAGTCCATTTCCATATAGCCGATCGCATAGACCTGCGCCAGCAAATTTAAGCCAGTAACCACTAAACTGGCACCCACAGTCACCGCAG
This sequence comes from Oculatella sp. LEGE 06141, assembly GCF_015207605.1. Lineage (GTDB taxonomy): Bacteria > Cyanobacteriota > Cyanobacteriia > Elainellales > Elainellaceae > Oculatella. The sequence continues at coordinate 15,632 of NZ_JADEWO010000048.1, read as the reverse complement.
AAATTTCCAGGGGGAGGGTTAAATCTAACCCTGCCACCTGTAACCACGATATAGAGAGGTGTTGAGCCGGGTGCTGCCATACCATTGGGAAGACAGCCAGACTATGAACAAAGGCCAGAAGGGTCATGCCCAGGTTGATATAACCCGCAGGACGAGGCCCAGTGCGACGAATGACCGCCGGTGACCAGAGGGCAGACGCAATAGCACCTGCGATCGCATAGCAAGGAATCAGCCAAACGGTGTGTAGCAGAGATTGGGTCATGCAGTTTACCTGTAGGACTTTAAGAGAACCGATGTGTAATACGCAAACTTAGCTCGCTAACAAAACTTTTAGGGTCAACATAAGCCTGATCAACCATTCAAAATGATTGACTGAGCGGTTTTAGCCATTGACAATGACTAAAATTTGATTCATCGCACCCCAAAGAGCGATCGAGCTAGATAGCCTGCTCAAGTATTAGTTAAATTCTATGTGCTATCTATCTTTGATAGATAAAAATCTATCATAAAACTACTTTAGCGATGCCGATCTAAAAGATCAAATAGAGAGTTCTATGTTGAAGGTAAAGATTTACTTATCGTTTCTGGATCAAGCGAAAATGGCGCAACAGCAGCAAAAGGACGGTTGCTTGCAGCATCGGCAAGCCCATGCCAAACCCCGAACCCCTAATAAGATGGACTATTAACCATCAGGGATTGCAACGCAAACACTGAGCCGGATCGGCTGACGTTTGACCATCGGGAAAGTAAGTGACGCGGCTGAAGTTGCACTTTTTGCAACGGTGGGTCACCGTTAGAGGCAGGCCAGTTGCAAACCCGCACAGGGCACAGGGCAATCCAGCGTTGTGTTCCACTGGAGCAAATCCCGGCCAGCTACACTGCGGGCAGAACTGGCTCAACCGCTGAATTAGATCGTGAGTGGCTTGGGCAATGACATCCATTCGCGTGGGGTTGTGCATGGCTCGCATGTCCGTTTCCAAATGAGCCTGTCCAAACTTTTGCAGTAACTCGGTCACTGTTTCTCGCAGTTGAATCTCATTGGTAATGCCTTTGAAGACCTGAGAGGACTGCATCGGTTGTGCATCGGACATCGCGACCAAACCATGCGTTGGGAAGCCCACCTTCTGAGCAAATGCGATCGCGTCCTCAAGACAGGTGACTTGCTGATGGCAATAATTTGTTTCTGTCGAAAGAGCTTCGCCCACTATTTCTAAGTCATGGTGGCGATCGCTCAAGAGCACAATTTCGCGATCGCAGGCCAGCCAGGGAACAGCCGGGTGAGGGCCAAAACTCCCTTCACTGGCGATCGCGAGTGTTGTCCCTGTTAATGTCATTGCTTTTTCAGCTTTGAGTCTGGCCGTATGGAGTTGATCACCAGGACGGTTGATCTCGCGGGTGAAGGTGCCAAACTCATCGGTATTTAACCCTTGGGGCATCATGAGTTGTACCCCAAGCTTGGCTTCTAGGATGGGAGCAATGACTCGTTCCTTCTGGTGCATTGTTGCCAATACAGCCGTTCGGTTATGAAACCAATTTTGGAATGGCGAATTATTCGTCATCGTGGGCAAAGCGATGGTAGAGGAAGTCTAGAGCCTGGTTCCGCAACGTGTAATAGTGTGGATCTTCCATGATCAAAGCGCGATCGCGCGGACGTGGGAAGGGAATTTCCATGACTTCGCCAATGGTTGCCGCCGGGCCATTGGTCATCATAACTAATCGGTCGGATAAAAACAGGGCTTCATCAATATCATGGGTAATCATCAAGACGGTACAGCGATGCTCGTTCCAAATTTTTAGCAACTCTTCCTGCAACTCTTCTTTGGTGATGGCATCCAGGGCACCAAAGGGTTCGTCTAAAATCAATACTTGAGGCCGAATGGCTAACGCCCGTGCGATCGAAACCCGCTGACGCATTCCACCAGAGAGTTGGGGTGGCTTTTTGTCGGCGGCCTCTGATAATCCTACCATTGCCAGGTGGTCTCGTACGATCGCTCTTTTTTCAGCCTGAGACTTATGAGGATGGACTGCGTTAACCGCCAGGTAAACATTTTCAAACGCCGTTCGCCAGGGCAGCAGAGCATAGTTTTGGAACACCACCATTCGATCAGGCCCTGGCTTGGTAATGCGCTGGCCTTGCAATAACACATCCCCACTGCTGGGATTGGCAAAACCCGACACCATATTCAGCAGGGTAGATTTACCACAACCAGAGTGACCAATCACACAAATAAACTCGCCTTGATCTACGGTCAGGTTAACGTCTTGAAGTACAGTGTACGGCCCCTTACGGGTTGGATAAACCTTGGAAACTCCTTCAATAGTCAGGAAAGAACTGCGTTTGGTGGCGGTCTTTAAGGACGGTAGGGCAGGTTGGGTAGCAGCAAAATTGAGAGGACGGTTGAGCATTGGTTTTGTTTCAGTATGAGTGTAGGACAAGATCATTGGAAACTAGAGGAGAATGAGGGAAATGAGGAAGAAACGAGTTGACCCTCCCTATCTCCCCGATCCTCTACTAAGCAGCGATCGCCAAACGAGGAGCATCAAGAACAACCTCTGCAATGCTAAAATCGCGTTTAATGTTCAAACGGTTGAGGTAGCTAATTGGGTCATCGGCAGTAAATACGGTGCCATCAAACATTTGAATTGAACCGCTGGTATATTTCACGTCCAGCACACCCAATTCACGTGCAGCCGTGCTAAACACACTGACGCGACAGACTCGCTCCATGATTTCGACCCAATTTCTGGGAAAGGGTGTATGCCCCCAACGGGCTAATTGCGTCATGTGCCACAGATGTTCTGTGCGGCTGGGACGGTTCACACCATCCCCAAAGAACAGGTGATGGGCAAACTCACGCATGGGTTGGTCGAGGCTACAAATAGGTTCGCTAGAGCTTCCCAGATGGATATAGGCCATATCTGTGCTCAGGTACTCCCGCTGAGCAATGATTTGACGCACCTCTTGTTCATTGGCCGGATCGGCACAATATTGCCCCGCTTCGAGTAACGCTTTCACCAGGGCAATGTGGGTGTTGGGATAAGCATTTGCCCAATCTTCGCGCACTCCTAACACTTTTCCAGGATGTCCCGGCCAAAGTTCCAGATCGGTTGCAACCGTAAAGCCAACGCCTTCCATTGCAGCCCGTGTATTCCAGGGTTCCCCCACACAGAAGCCATCAATGGTTCCTTTTTGTAAATCGACAATCATCTGCGCGGGAGGGATACTTTGCAGAGACAGATCATGATCGGGGTCAATGCCTCCAGCCGCTAACCAATACCGCAGGAGCAGATTATGCATGGAAGACGGATGCACTAGCCCCATGCGATGCTGACGGTTTGGGGAACCAAGCAACATCCTCTTAAAATCGTCCAAGGTATGGATTCCCTGGTCATAGAAGCGCTTATCTAAAGTAATTGCATTACCGTTGCGAGTCATGGTCATCGCACTGACCACAGGCAAGAATTTGTTTTGATGGCCTCCCAACGTTAGCCAGAGGGGCATCCCCGACGGCATTTGTGCCGCATCTAGATAACCGCCAGCAATCCCATCCACAATGCCGCGCCAACTGGTTTCGCGCACGAGGTTCACTTCATCCAAACCGTGTTTTTGGAATAACCCTTTTTCTTTGGCAACGGCGAGGGGCGCACAAGCCGTCAGGGGAACAAAGCCAAGCTCCAGGTTAACCTTTTCTAACCCGTGACGAGCAATCACGGCGGTCTTCTTTGCCCGCAGTTTCTTAATTCGCTTCTGCTGGTTGAGGAAGTAAATTATCTCACTTCGCAAGCTGTAGTAGCTGGGATGTTCCACCACTTCCATGCGTTTGCGAGGACGGGGAATATCTACTTCCAAAATCTGACCGATTTGAGAACCTGGCCCATTGGTGAGCATGACAATGCGATCGGACAGCAGCACAGCCTCATCTACATCATGGGTCACCATGATTGCCGTCACGTTGTTTTCCTCGCAAATTTTCATCAACTGCTCTTGCAGATTCCCCCTGGTCAACGCATCAAGTGCTCCAAAGGGTTCGTCCAGCAGCAATAATTTGGGACGAATAGCTAACGCCCGGGCGATCGCCACCCGCTGTTTTTGTCCACCCGATAACATGGCGGGAGGTTTATCTGCATGGGGGCGCAATCCGACCAAATCGATATGATAATCAACAATTGATTTGCGCTCTGCTTTGGGTAAATCCTTCATCACAGAATTCACGGCCAGGGCAATGTTTTCCCGAACGGTTCGCCAGGGCAGGAGGGAGTAATTTTGAAAAACGACCATCCGGTCTGGCCCCGGTTGCTTAATGCGTTGCCCTTCGAGAGTGACAATGCCTCCGCTGGGTACGGATAAACCAGCAATCATGTTGAGCAATGTGGATTTACCGCAGCCAGAGTGACCGATAAACGAGACAAACTCTCCTTTCTTGATCTTGAGGTCAATTCCTTTGAGGGCAACATATTCACCCCCACCCGTTAGCGGGAAGATTTTATCCACTTGGTCAACGGCAACAAAAATACTCATCGGTTTCTAGTCCTCCTTAATTGGTCATTGATCGTAAGTTTGTTAAGACAGTAATCAGCCACTTCACCGCTGGCTACTTCTGTTCCGTTGGAGCAATGACCTTCTGCAAATACGCCATTGCCCGATCGAGTAACAAGCCTACGGCACCGATGTAGGCAACCGCTAAGATAATTTCGCTAACATAGTTTTGCTGATACGCATCCCAGATAAAAAAGCCGATTCCCACAATTCCCGACATCACAATTTCTGCGGCAATAATCGCTAACCAGGCCAGTCCGATCGCAATCCTCAAGCCTGTAAAGATGTAGGGCAGTGCGGCAGGAAGCAGAATGTTGAGGTAATACTCTTTGCGCGACAGTTGCAGAACCTTGGCAACGTTGTTGTAATCATCTGGGATTTGTCTCACACCTTCTGCGGTGTTGATCAGGATAGGCCAGACCGACGTGACAAAAATCACGAAAATGGCAGCCGGTTGGTTTTGTTGTAAAGCGACCAGTGCGATCGGCACCCACGCCAGGGGCGCAACCATTCGCAGAAATTGAAACAGCGGATCTAACGCCTTGTTGACCAATGGCTGTGTGCCAACCAGAATCCCCACGCTAATGCCCACTAATGCGGCCAGAGAATAACCCTGGGCAACCCGCCCTAAACTGGCCAAGGTTTGCCAAAACAAGCCTTTGTCTAAACCTCCCAGGTCGTAAAACGGATACATCAGCAGTGTCCGCGTCCGTTCATCTGTGACGACACTTAAAGGGCCAGGTAGTCTGGTTAATCCAGAACTGGAACAGATTTGCCATATCGTCAGAAATCCTAAAACTCCTAGAACAGGAGGAATGATATTAGGCGCTTGCTTTCTCCAGAAATTGCTGAGCAGTCCTAGTGGATTTGCTCCTGCATTGCGGACAGTGTTGACAGTCATGTTTTCTCCCTATGGTGTGAATTGGATACGTTAAGTGAAAGTTGGCTTGTTCGACTTCACAGGTTCGTAATACGTCTACCTGTTACTGTTGTGGAGGCAAACACTTCTATAGGAGCGAGTTTTGAATCTGCGGGATTGCAAAGCCTCTGTGCCAAACCCGCCCCTATCTCGACTAAACGGTTTTAATCTCAAGGCTGTTGATATAAGCGTCTGGATTTTCTGGATCAAACGTTTTGCCGTCAAAAAACGTCTCGACCCCGCGAGAGGTACTTTCGGGAATGTCGGCATCAAATCCGGCTTCCTTCGCGGCTTCTCGCCACAAATCCTCACGGTTAACCGCATCAATGATCTTTCTGGCTACGTCAAAATCAGTGAGGCGATCGCGGTGGAATCCCCAGCGCATCGATTCGGTCAAGAACCACAGATCATGACTCTTGTAGGGATAGGAGACGCTACCGATATCATCTTTCCAATACAGAGGCCCTGCTTTAATGTCATTGACCGCTTGATTACCATCCCCCATCTCGTACTTACCTTCGTAGGGTGGGGTTAGAACGTCTGTAGGGATATTGAAGTAGTTGCGTCCGGCACAAATCTGCACCAACTCTGCCCGGTTTTCGGGGCGATCGCACCACTGCTGTGCTTCCATGAGTCCCTTTAAGAGCGCTTTCGTCGCCTTGGGATTTTGGTCTACCCAATCAGCACGGATGGCTAAATATTCTTCGGGATGGAATTTCCACATCTGGTGCGTGAGTGCCGCCATGTGACCAATCCCATCGGTAACGATGCGGTAGGGCCAGGGATCACCTGTGCTAAAAGCATCCATGCTGCCGTTACGCATTCCTTGCACGGTTTCTGCGGGTGGTACGGCTAGCAAGTCGATATCGGTATCGGGGTTAACACCGCCTGCTGCAAACCAATAGCGAATCCAGAAATCTTGATTTACATTGGGAAACGTATGTGCGGCCTTAAACTTACGTCCCTGGCTGCTCTGAAACCCTTTGATGTAATCAGCGGCATTGGAAATATCTAACTGGAGTCCTTTTCCTTTGTGAGTACCGGCGATCGCAATCCCATTTCCCTGCGTATTTAACTGCGCCAAGACATACATGGGAATTTTCTGTCCGTTCGTGATAATTCCCTCAGTGAGAAGATGCGGCATCGGCATCTGCCATTGCCCCCCATCAATGCCACCCCCTTGAGAACCAATGGTGACGTTATCTCGCGCAGATGCCCAGTTAGCTTGCTTTGAAACCTCAACATTGGTCATGCCGTACTTGGCAAAGAAGCCTTTTTCTTTCGCAATTACCAAAGGTGCCGACTCCACAATCGGGATATACCCTAACTTGGCGGTTGGCGTTTCTGGCATTTGTTCTGGGCTAATATCAACGGCAGCAGCATTAGCCACCTCTGCCGTTGAGGTTGTGGTCATGCTGGGTGGGTTGCCCAAGCAGCCTTTGAGAAATATAGACCCGGCAGCAGATGCACCAGCAGTGAGAAGAAATCTCCGGCGAGAAACGTTAGAAAAAGTAGACATGAAACCTCCTAACAATCCTAATGAGGGCTGCAATTAGAGCACGAACGTGCAGTATTAAGTTGATGAAGATAAGAGCGTCTGGCGGCTTGAGAGTAGAAGTCCTCGCTTATGAAACAGAACTAGCAAGCGCCGTTCAGGGGAATACAAACGAACAAGACGTTAACGCTCCATCCTTAGAAAAAGCAAACGAGATTTGCAACCAATCAAACCATCGACAAAAGTCTATCAATAAGCAATTATCAATAGACAAAAATCTATCATAAAAGCACTTTAGCGGTACACCCCTGAAAAATCAATCAGTTTGGCTATAGGAGTTACTGTGCTGGAGGTAAAATTTTACTTATCGTTTCTTGTGAAAGCGATCGCCCCCAGCAAGAGAGCAACCGCTTTTTTGCAGTTCACACACTCTTCCCAGGATCGATGAATCTGGTGGCTGGAGAATTGATAGGATGAGCTGAAACGACATCTCGATCGCCACAACGTAACCATGATGTGACTCAAACAACTGAGTGGCACGTCTTCTGCTAACTATCAACCATGATCTGTAACCACCATGATCTGTAACCACCATGATCTGTGATCACCATGATCTGTGATCACCATGATCTGTGATATCAGCCTCACTAAACTGGCACGACTCCAGGGCGCGAATTCATAGCATGACTCAGCAACGTTCAGAAGGGCGTTCCTGAACGGAGGATTCCATCCCACCCAATAGCCGTTGAATTGCTGAGTATTGATGGATGTTCAACTTGGAGAGAAGTACTGTGCTTAATCTCTTTCTGTAGAGGCGATCGCACGGCGCTGCAAAAAATACGCTGCAAAAAACGTGGATGTTGGGTTTCGTACCTTAACCGAACTTACAGCGAGCGATCGCCCCAATTCTCTCTCTCAACTCGATTCAATCTATCTGGCGAGAATAAACTTCATATCCTGCAACCAATAAGGCCGCGATGCCAAGTGGTAATAGATAATATACGACTCGATAGGCAATCAAGGAGCCAAACAGGGCACTGCTTGGAGTCACAGAACGAAGCAACAGCAGCATTACCGTTTCAAACACCCCCAATCCACCTGGAATGTTGCTTACCACACCCGCAAACTGCGCCAGCAGGTAAATTCCAAAGTAGGCTGCGTAAGGAACAGATGCATGGGTGGGCAACAGCACATAGAGTACGGTGGCTGCCAGCGTCCAGTCCAGTGAAGAGACGGCAATTTGACCGATACACAGATTCATAGGCACCTGCGGAATCATCATTCTTCCCTGTTGCAACCTTGTCTGGCTGAATACATTCCACAGCACATAGCTAACAACTACACTCAGAAAGATAACGCCAAGGGGCTGTGTCGATTGAACGGGTAGATGTAGGCTGGTCGGAATTTCAATGGGCTGAATGAGAAACAAAAACCCACCCACACTAAACAACCCCAGCCAAAAGCTGAGATTGCAAAAGGCAATGATTTGAGCGATTTTGACGGGAGCCACTTCCCAGGCTGCATAAAATCGATAGCGAATGGCACTGCCACTGAACAGCGCTAGTCCTACACTATTGCTGACAGGAATACTAGTTGCTGCGGCTAGAGCCGTTTGAGCGTAGGGTAAGGGATGACGGACATAGCGCGCAGCCAGGGTATCATATCCAGTGAAGACGAGGATACTGAGCAGGGTAAGGGCGATCGCCCAACCCACACTCGATCGGGGAATCGCCGCCAGGTGTCGCCAAATGTCGTCCCTCTCATATTGCTGAAGTTCTTGACGAATTACCCAGATGGACGCGATTAGCAGAATCACGCTGATCAAGGAAGGCAAAAGGCGGAAAAATCGTTTTAGCATGGTTTCTAGCCGCCAGTGGGTTTTAAGTAGTCCAGAAGGCGATCGCCCGAATCGGCTCTGACCATCGCTACCACTACATCGGGAAGGGCAAACCAGCCCGGATAAATTAGATAGCGAGGCTCCCAGCGAGGGTGAAACTTCTCTTTGTAGGCGTGCAACCCCTGAAAATTGTAGAACTGGTTGAGGTGAGTGTAGAGATAGCGCACCGCTTTTTCTAGCCGGGGCGATTGCTTAGCTATACCGATTCCAGATAATGCCGATAGTCCCAGGTTAAACCCGTCATAGCCTTGATCTTTGAAGTGTTGAAACAAGGAAACAAATAAAAAATCCATCGTGCCGTGTTCCACATCCTGCCGACGGCGCATTAGATCGATCGTAATTTCATTGAGATGATACTCAGGGATAACATTGGCAAAAGCCGTCACTTTCCCATCCGCATTTCGTACTACAGCAATCTCACAGTCCCGCAGATAGGCATCATTAAACCAGCCGAGAGAAAACTTTTTCTCAGACCCTTGCATCATTTCAAGCCATTCGTCACTGACCGATCGCAATTCCTTTAACAGGTTGTTTTCAATGGGTGGGGGATAAAACTCAATCTTGTGACCTGCCTTGACCATCTTATTAATTGAAGTTCGCAGATTTTTTCCTGGCTTGCCCTCCAGGGTAAATGTATGCAGATCCACGATCGCCTCTTCCCCAATTTGTAAGGCGTGTAGCCCCAGCGATTCATACAAGTCTAAGTCATCGGGCAAGGTTTGATAAAACGCTGGATACCAGTCATTGCGAGCACAAAATTGCTGAAAGCCTGCGATCGCATCCTGCCGATCCCCACGGGGGCCGATCGGGTCTCCCAGAGCGATCGCTCCCCGACCTTTGGGTACATAGGCAATGACGCTTTGCCCTGAGGGACTGAAATAATAGTCTTTATCGTCAAACAGCGTGAACCGTGCCAGGGAGGAATGTCCATACTGCTCAACAATGGTTTGGGCACGTTGGCGATCGCGCTTTGTTGCATCCGAATGCAGCAGTACAGGACGTAGCAGCATCCATGCCCCATAGCTCAATGTCACCGCACCAATGATGTAAATCGAATCGGCAAAAAACCTGCCAAATCGATCCGTGGGCTGCAACCCGGCATTATCATCGGTGAAGAACATCGCCAGCGTTTGTAGAAGAGCTGCACCCAAATCAAAGTTCACTGAATAATGGCGATCGAGTAGATAAAACCCGACCGTACCGTATGCCAGCGTAAACACCAGTGCGGCTATTAAACCTCGAACCCCCTGAGTAACGGAAGGGCGATCGGACTGGGCTGTAAACTGCTGGCGCATCAACAAAAGTTGCACCAGCAACACTCCTGCCAGAATACTTTCTTCGTAGTCCCAGCCTTTGATTAAATGACTGATGATCGAAAGCGTCAGCAGGGCAACCGTGAGCAACCAGGCAACCCGTTTTCGCCTGAGCAAATTTGCAGACAGCACCAATAGCAAAAAACCAATCACAGCAGCAAATACATGCGCCCCCGCCCGCACCGGAAATGGAAAAAAATCTTCTAACCATCTGACCCGATCGTGCAGACTGGGAGTCACCGCCGAAACCAGGTTGACCATCCCCATCCCCGCCGTCAACAGGGTGGCACTCCAAAGCCAAAACCGAGGATGAGGCGGTTTCAAAGCACTACCGAACGATCGCATCATGTCACCCCCGCTTGCTCAAATTACATACCTATATAGCTTAGAGAATCTACAAAATGTTTATGAAAATAGGGCAGTGCATCAAATTGTTGTTGAAGTGGCGAAATCATGCCAGTTCCAAGGATGGTCAGTCAGCCCTGCTCGTTGAGCGGCAGTTGACTTACAGCTATTTTCATTTGCATTCACCACACTCCAAACCCTACCCCACACCCAACTTGGCGAGACTGTGACTGACTCGATTGAGAACTGCTGTATGTGCTAGCGGTTTCGGTGAAAGAGCCTTTATGGGTTGGCGATAAGCAGTATCGAGCCGATGCGGTGGCGGCTGATCTAGCGGCTAGTGATTGGGTGAGACTCAGTTGTGGCGATGGGAGCAAAGGTTCCAGAATGTATGATTGGGCATGGGTCAGGTTTAATTGCCTAATGGCACCTCAGTGGCATCGGTGGTTACTGGTACGACGCAGCGTGAGCAATCCCACAGAACTTGCCTACTCTGTTGTCTTTGGTTCTGCTTCCACCAAGTTGGAAGAAATGCTCAGTGTCGCAATGAGCTTGGACTCCGAGCGTGGAGTATATCTTGAACTGGTCTACGTGGCGACGAATTCACCAAGCCGTTGCCAAATTTCATCACTACAACCGTCGGCTTCGTTCAACGTCAAATCTACAACTGTAGTACTAGCAAAGGGAACTGACAGCATTTCAGCCTCAAAGATGATCCAATAATCAATCATCTTCAAGGCTGAAACGTTTGTAACAGAATACCCTCAAAGTCTGCTACCTGCTAATTTTCTCAAGAATCGTATCCTTTTATCAGGGAGTTGCTGTTGTTCAGTCAGCCGAATCTACAACGTTGGGCATTCTTGCTGTAACTATCGACGAGCGGTAGAAATTGCGGGTTCATATGCCAAGTCTTCACTACGCTTCCGGGCAATATAACTGAGGATTGCGCCATAGATTACTTTTGAGGAAATGTCTGCCGTCGTGTATATAATCTGTCGAATGACTGCGCCCCATGCCGTTGGTAATAACACTGGTATCAAGTAGGCAATAGGATAAAGTGTCCAGGTTAGCAGAATGTACCAGAATACGTTCCTCATCGCTTTGGGAAGGTTGTCTGGCTGATTGGGTAATGCGTCTGCTGAAGTGTTAATCATTTGTCCAATCACAAACAAGACGTAGATGTAAAACACAGTGCTAATAGCACCCCAAATCCAAAACTGAGTGAGGTTTGTCACTTCATAGAACTGACCAATATATCCAGTCCAAATCATTAGCAGTCCACCAATGATAAACTGGGTACCGTAGGAGACAGCGCGTCTTCGCGTTAATCCCAGTACGACGACGAGTTGCAACAATAGCATTGGTACATCGATCGACCAATTCATGTAGCGAAAACCATTCGAGAAGGCTTCTGTACCAAGTTGCCACACTCCGTCTGTAAAAACAAACGCATCGTTCCAATTTTGCGAAAGTTGAAAGAGTTCAAGGAATGCTGATGACATCACGACAGCAGACAGAACAGAAGACAGTCGGTAGCGGGGCGCGATGTTACTGAGCGTTGCCAAAAAATAGACCAATCCTGCGGCTTGTGCTGCATAGCCTAGGGTCAAAACATGGGAAATAATGTCATGCTGCAATGGGGAGTAAGCTAAGATATTTTCAAAGTTCAGCCCATCTGGATATTCGCTTGCGCTCAGCAATGGTGCGGTCTGTGCACGGCCAATTGTCGAAAACAGCAACGAAAAGAATGGGACTGCCGCGATCGGAAGTAGTTTTCTGAACAATCTCATGGATGATCCTCAAAAGGTTTAGTACAAACGCGTTGACCCTAAATTTGAAGCAAAAGATTTAGATGGAGATGAGGCAAATCTCCGAACTGAGCTTCCTTGAAAGTTGCTTACTGAATCGGCGTGCTAACTTTACGTAGTTTTGAATGTAGAGTTTAAAGTTCGCGTTCAAAACTGTGCGAAAGCCGTGAGCAAATCAGTAATACCCGTTTGATGGAAATATTTGCTCTACTGTTCTTACATTTCTTTTCTTACCCAGCCAATTGATAACACTGCCAAGTGGATTTACATGTTGGTGATGACGAAGAAAAGGGACAATCTCCTCTTCCGAAACTACCCCTATACCTCTTTTTACTAGCGGTAATTCACCAGATTGAGGCTTACACACTGAATTGGATTGACTGTTGATGAGAAGACAACAGCTTAAACCATGCTTATGCACTAGGAGCTATGTATTACGGGTTGATTTTTCCTTCTAAAATTTACAGTTTTAGATAGGGGTTCATCTCTATCTTTTGAAGGAAGGTAAACCTCACTCCTGTGACTGAAAGAAATTTCACTCTAATTTCACTTTTCTATAGAACCCCTCTGACATCTCATCCTGAAACCACAAGCCTTGTGCCTAGCTGGTTTCCTTCATTTTCTAGTAGACAACAGCTTTGTTAACCAGGCTCTACCCTTGATCACAAAGTAACGGCTGCCTTTAAAGCCAGGTATTACGGGAAAAGATCTCAAATGGGTTCTATGCTCAGATAGGGAAATCAACCGGGCTGGAAGGCTGGCTCAGATTCGTGTACAGTTAGCTTGCTCATACACAGGCACATCTCGATCGCTGTAGCGAGACATTTACTCGAACAGGGCACGATATGGGAGCGGTTAACCAGGTACACACCGTCGCCTCAATCAGGGGGCGCTGTTCCTAACATGCCAATTACACCCAACAGCATACTCAGGCGTTCTAGACCGATCAAGCTTTCGTAGGCGCGTTGGCTACGTTGTTGTTGATATGCAATCAACCCCATCCCCAGGCACACCATCATGCTCAACGAAAAGAGAGCAAATAGAAGAGGAGAGGTCATGGGTAGCAGCAGGAGCGCAATGGGGATTGATCCGATCAGGATGTCAATTAAACCCCAGGCAAAGAGAAACGCAACTCGATCGCCCAACTGATTGGCAATGGTGGCGATTCCTTGTTGGCGATCGCCCTCAGCATCATGTATATCCCAAACAATTTCTTTAGCCAGGGTGTAAAAGAATAAGAACGCGGTTGGATACAGCATGGCAAAGGGGCGATCGACCACCACACTGCCCAAAAAGATGAGAGTCGCCACAATGGCGGCCACGATACCATTTCCCAAGATGCCGTTGTAAACTAACAAATGCGAGTAGTGCCACAGTAAGACCGTGCTCACTGCAACCAGAAGTAAGGCATAGGTTCCCAGAGGCACAGCAGCAATCAGCGCTGCAATAAAGAGCGTCACTGCCGCCCAATACGCCTGTTGCGGCGAAAGCCGTTGTGATGGCAGTGGACGCTCAGGATGATCGATGCGGTCTTTGTCTAAATCCCAATAGTCATTGATGGCACAAGCGGCTGCATACATGCAGGCTAAAACGGTGGCGGTTAAAACAGATTGATAAGGCGGTGCTGTGGGGTTAAGGGCATAAACGGTTGCAAACCCTGCCAGCGCTGCCAGAATGGCAACGGGCAGGCGGAAAAGCTGAGCAAAGGCGTTAACCAGATCCTTCCCGCCACCCGAATCATGAGGAGAGGATGGAGTGATCATAGTGGATATCAAGGCTGAGGAGTAAAGACTAACTTTCGTTAGTACGCTGTTGTTGCAAACACATCGTTTGGCATCGCAGAATCGTGGTATGAATTTGCCCCTACTGCTCAAGGCTAAGCGAACGTTCGAGAACCTTCACAGTTCCCCAGAATTGGAGGATGTACGGGACGATCAGAGCATCGCCGCTCAACCCTGCATCCAGCCATTCAGCAACGCCTTTATTTCTATGATATCCAGAGCAAACGTTAAGCTTGTAGTTTTGTGCCGATCCTTTACGGATGGCGGACGTTTGGAAAGTAGCAAAGCAGATCCATAGAGAGAAAAGCTTCTGGAGCTTGGGCTGAACCTATCCACGCTGAACAACCCTCCAAGAAGCAAGGAACCTTCCAAGAGCTAACCGTTAAGCTGTACGTAACATCAGAGTTTAAGGTCAGTTACTGTGAGACCCCGTTCGAGTTTCCCTGATAACACAGAGACGACGGTTGGCAACGTTCTGTTGATTGGTGTCACTGGCGGAACGGGTGCCAATGCCGTCCAGGTTTTTTTTGAACAGAACGCAATTGACCTGCGTGCCAAATATGATACAGTTCCCGTTCCAGGGGGGCGATCGCTCCAGGTGACTCTCCAACGGGTTTGATCTGCCCGAAGGGGATAGCCAGCGCAAGCTGAACAATGCACGTAATTAAAGCTTAACTACGAAATTTAGCTGAATCAGGCAGTTCGTGTAGCAATTCAAATATCTGTGTTGAAGCGTAACAATTTGTAGAATATCGCTGCCCGGCGGGAATAGTGAAGCAATAACACTCCACTCCCTCTCTCATGCATAACCCTGCCGTCTCCTTAGCTGCTGAGAGTTGTGATTTTCTTCGATATGAGGTTTTAGCGCTGCGGGAACGAGTCGAGCAACTAGAACATACCGAAGAATCTTTACAACAGTCATTAAAAGACCTTGCAGATATAAAATTTGCCCTTGATCAATCCTCTATTGTAGCCATTACAGATCGCAAAGGTGTGATTACGTTCGTCAATGATAGGTTCTGCGAGATTTCACAATACTCACGCACCGAGCTTTTAGGACAAACCCATCGCATCGTTAATGCAAAACACCACCCTCAGACGTTCTTCATTGAAATGTGGGAGACGATCTCCAGTGGAAACGTTTGGATAGGGGAAGTAAAAAATAGGGCAAAAGACGGCACATACTATTGGGTGGATACCACCATCGTTCCTTTCCTCGATCGCTGCGGCAAGCCATATCAATATGTCGCCATTCGTAATGATATTACCGCCTTTAAACAAACCAAGGACGAGCTACAGCAGCTCAATGAACAATTAGAAGCCAGGGTTGAGGAACGAACAGCAGATTTAGCCAAAGCGTTGCACGATTTGCAGCAGGCTCAACTGCACTTAGTTCAGAGTGAAAAAATGGTAATCGTTCACGGGGTGGGGGTATCAGTAGGCAGCAAGGATGGAACAGGTTCTCCCTGGCGAGCAGCCCGACATGCCTCAACCAAGTAATCTAACACTGGGCGATTTTGAGATCGCAAGGTTGTCA
>NZ_JADEWO010000047.1 GCF_015207605.1 Oculatella sp. LEGE 06141 | reverse complement strand
GAGTAGCTGGGGGCACCACTTGTTTCGGAGACGAGGGAGGCAGGCTGCTGCCTGGCACCACCGCTGGACTCCGTTGCGGCATCGCCTGAGGCGTAGAACCGATGGGTTGATGAGCCACAACGGCCTTTTGGCTGGCGATCGCGGACGGCAACAGTCCAATCAGCGTTACTTCTAACCACAGGCGCGGCTGAGTGGTGTTTTTCACTTGTGCTTCGCTTTCCCGCAGGTGTTGCTGACCCACTAAAATTGCGGCTAGATCAAAGGCTTGGGCAAAGTCGCATAGCTCTGTCCAGGTCGGTGGTGTCAGTGCCACCAGATCGTTGCGATCGGGACTGGCTTTGGCAATGAGCAAGTCGCGGTAGAAACTGGCCAAATTTTGCAGCACAATCAGCGGTTCTCGTCCCCGGTTCATCAAATGACGCGCCTGATCGAGTACGGCGGCGGCGTTGTCCTGAGCGATCGCCCGCAGCAGCAGCAGCAAATCGCGTTCGGGCACCGCACCCACCAGATCCCACACCCGTTCCACGGTAATTTCTCCATCCAGCAGGCTAAGCTGGTCGAGCAAGCTTTCCGCATCGCGCAGTCCCCCCTGGGAGATTTGCGCCACTAGCTGAATTGCGTCGCCCGTAATACTGATGGCTTCTTTGGCGGCGATCGTCCCCAGATGATCCACCATATCGTCCAGCGGAATCCGGCGAAAATCGAACCGTTGACAGCGCGAAATAATTGTGGGCAATACTTTTTGCGGATCGGTTGTAGCTAACACAAACACAACGCGATCGGGCGGTTCTTCCAGCGTTTTAAGCAGCGCATTAAACGCCGCCACGCTCAGCATATGCACTTCATCGATCACATAGACCTTGAAGCGGCACTGCACGGGCGCAAACTGTGCCCGTTCAATTAGCTCTCGAATGTTATCGACCCCTGTATTGCTGGCCGCGTCGATTTCGATCACGTCGAGAGCCGAACCGTTAGTAATAGCGCGACAGGTGGCACAGACACCGCAGGGGCTAGAGGTGGGCACCTCTGAGGCAACGCAATTGAGCGACTTCGATAAAATTCGAGCGCTAGAGGTTTTGCCCGTGCCGCGTGGTCCTGTGAACAGATACGCCGGGGCAATGCGCTGCTGGTGAAGCGCATTGCTTAATGTGGCAGCGATCGCGTGCTGTCCCACCAGTTCAGCAAAGCGCTGGGGACGATATTTGTGATGAAGCGGTTCGTAGGGCATAGGTGCAGGCTCGTTCCCTACAATTTTAAGCCGAAGTATCTCTAGGTCTGGCAATCCCAGTAAAATGAAGGTCTCAGACCCATGAAGCACTTCCGCAAGGGCAGGAAGCTCAATCGTGACATGAGAGCGATTTTAGACCAAATAATCTTATTGTTTCACCACTGAATTTACTACCGAATAGGGGTACGACATGACTCTCCCCGATGATGCTATTACGCTACAAGCTTTCTCACTGGCACGGTTACAGCTAAACGGCACCTTGCCCGCCGAGCTTCAGCAGGCGATCCATCAGCTTGGAGACGCGATCGCCAACCACGAACCCGGAGTAGCCGAACGGGTGCGAACCCTGGTGGAGCAAAACCCCTGTTTTCGCGGACGCTATGAAGAAGCCTACAAGCGGTTGCAACAGCATTATCAAAACCAAAGCCAGGGACGGGTCAATACCCTGTCGCTGGTTACGCGCTCGGAGTCCATTCGAGTCAGTTGGGAAGGCTTGGTGGTGAAGCTGTTAACGGCAGACGATCCCCAGACGATCGCCCAGCAGGTGTTTAAAGTCAGGCGATCGCGTCCAGATCTGCGTCAACTATCGGATATTCCACCTGCTTTTTTAACCTCGCTCCAGCAAGAACTAGCCGACCTCGATTGCAAAGAGTTGACGGTGTTAAAGGCGCTAGAACGGCAACTGTTAACGGTCGAAGATTTAGCCTATGGTGTTGATATGCCGATTGATGATGCGCGAATTGTCTTACAATCACTCTGGAATAAAGGCTACATTGACGTGAAGCGCAATGGCTTGCTCGACCGCATTGCCTCGTTGTTCAAATCCAACACCGACCATCAGCCCGTGACGGACTCAACTTCATTTAATCTCACTGCAAAAGGGCACTACCGCCTTCATCCCCTGGTGACGGCAAGGCGGAGAGAGGGCAATTTTGAGTGAATTGGTTTGGAGAGTGGTTACCCTGGTTCGCTGTCACTATCATTCCAGGCGGCTTGAATACCTTTATTGCCTATGGCGAACTGGCGGAACGGTGCAAAATTTTTCCCTTCTTTCAGCCCTATAAGATTCCGGGCGTTTGGCTATGGGGGGTGATTCAAGTCTTTTTTCCGGCGGGGTTGTTTTGGCTGGTTGCCTCGTTGGCTGCTCGACCGCAGATCAGCTCGTCTTTAATCATCGAGGCGATCGCCTTTGGCATTGGCTTCACCGCATTGCTCAACGCCAGCATCACCATTCGGGCGCATACCTACAGCGTTAAACCGATTTACGATCGCTTTATTCAAATTGCTTATATTGCTATTCGGAACAGTCGGCAGGGCGATCGCGCCCTCGAGTTTTGGGGCGAGGTTGAGGTGGCTCTGCATCAAAGTCCAGATTTGACGGAAGGCTTACGATATCTCGAAGACTACTTTGCTGTGGAAGCATCGTTTGCGCTGCGCCCAGACGACTACGAAGCCAGGTTGACCGAGGTGAGAGCAGAAACCGATCGCAGCAAGCAAGCCAAGCTCATTAAAAGCCTGCTGCAAAAAGTGCGGCGAGAGCGGCTGTGCAGCATGTTGTGGCGTTTTCAGATTGGCGATGGGCTGCTGCTAAAATACTTCCCCAACCGAGTTTCTAAAACAAGAATTAGGCGCAGGCCGTAACGCCAATTTTGTGTGATAGGCTAAAGTGCCTCAATCGTTCAACTGCCGATGAATTCCTCAAAAACGATTCGGAGTATTTATACTGACGGTGCCTGTTCCGGTAATCCTGGGCCTGGCGGATGGGCAACGGTGGTTTATTTTACCGATGATTCTGTCCATGAAATTGGTGGAGCCGATGTGCGAACGACCAATAACCGCATGGAATTGCAGGGGGCGATCGGGGCACTAAAGTATGTGTTGGACGCTAAACAAACCGCACCCGTTTCTGTGTACACCGACAGCGAGTACGTCAAAAATGGTATTACTAAATGGCTCAATGGCTGGAAAAAGAAAGGGTGGAAAACCTCCGCCGGCAAGCCAGTCCTCAATCAGGAACTGTGGGAAACGTTAGACCGTCTGCGCTCTCAGGTCGAGGCTCAGTTAAACGCGCCGATTCAGTGGAAATATGTGAAAGGGCATTCGGGCGATCGCGGTAACGATCGCTGTGACGAAATTGCTCGCGCTTTCTCCCTGGGAAAAATCCCGGTTTTGACGACGATTGCTGCCAATAGCACTGAAGCAACCGACGCAGAGGAGATACAATCCAGTGAATCAATTGGCGTCCCCGCTTCTGAGCCAGCTATGGTAGATTCTACAAACCCCCTCACGGCTGATGGTTCAGAGTTGCCCCGCGAAGTCAGGGTGACTCAGCTTCGTTACATGGTTGAGACGCTACATATGGCGGATGAGGTGGCTAGCCGTGGCTATTTGATCACCAGTTCAGAACTTGCCGACTTGATGGATGTCAACGCCAGTGCGGTGACGAGTCGTGGCGACAACTGGGTGTGGCGCAATTGGGTCGTGTCGCGGGTGCGTCGGGAAGGAAACCAGATTCTTTGGCAGCTTGAACGAATCGATTGAGTTAAACTGCGGTTTTGAGCCAACCATTCCTTTGCTTTCGTTCGCTCCAAGGTTTGCTCTAAGGTTTATCTAATCAGTTAGCCTGCTCAGTTCATGATCTCTAATCACTATATCTAGAATTTTTATAGCATTCTTTACGCCATATCTAGTAGCCTAGTAACTCCAGAGCGATCGAGTTTTGCACCCGGAACAGCCCTTAAAACACCTGTATTTTTAGAAATGTGAACAATTGATTTTTTTCTGTCTAACGATTGATACCGTTCCTAGACGTATCAGCAACTCTTTGGTGATTAGGTTTCATTTCTCGGCAGTTAGCGGTAGGGGTAGACAGTGGAGATCGTCCTAGACCAATTCTGGAATCAAGTCCTAGAACGCTTACAGCTACAGCTAAGCCGTCCTACCTTTGAAACCTGGATCAAATCTGCTACGGCAGAACAGCTTGATGACACGTGCCTGGTGATTTGTACCCCCAACCCGTTTGCGCGGAATTGGCTGCAAAAGTATTACGTCAAGACGATCGCCGAAGTGGTGCAAGACCTGTTGGGGCATCCGGTCGAGATTCAAATTGTGGTGCGGCAGGGTGCTGAAACCGAAGGTGTAGTAGATGCGGCTGAAGTGTTATGGCCGTTGCCTACCGAAGTGATTCCATCGGAGAACGGGCACGCCAGCCATCGCCCCAAACAGACGGATCTCAACCCGAAGTATGTCTTCTCCCGATTCGTGGTCGGCTCTAATAACCGGATGGCTCATGCCGCCTCTTTAGCCGTAGCAGAGTCGCCCGGACGCGAATTCAATCCGCTGTTTCTCTGTGGTGGCGTTGGATTGGGTAAAACTCACCTGATGCAGGCGATCGGGCATTACCGCCTTGAAATCGATGCCAATTCCAGAATTTTCTACGTCTCCACAGAGCAGTTTACCAACGACCTGATTGCTGCTATCCGCAAAGACAGTATGCAAAGCTTTCGGGAACATTACCGTGCGGTAGACGTGCTGCTGGTGGACGATATCCAGTTCATTGAGGGTAAAGAATACACCCAGGAAGAGTTCTTTCACACCTTCAACACGTTGCACGAAGCGGGTAAGCAGGTGGTACTGGCCTCCGATCGCCCACCCAACCAGATCCCACGACTGCAAGAGCGGCTGTGTTCGCGCTTCTCTATGGGCTTAATTGCAGACATTCAGCCCCCCGACCTGGAAACCAGGATGGCTATTCTGCAAAAGAAAGCCGAATACGAAAACATGCGGTTGCCCCGCGGTGTCATTGAATACATTGCCGCCAGCTACACCTCCAACATTCGAGAACTGGAAGGCGCACTGATTCGAGCCGTCGCCTATGTTTCAATTTCGGGTCTGCCGATGACGGTCGAAAATATTGCCCCCGTTTTGAATCCACCCAGTGAGCAGGTCGCTGCGTCTCCAGATGCTGTAATCACAGCCGTTTCAGAGACGTTTAACGTTGCCGTAGAAGACCTGAAGGGCAATTCTCGCCGTCGGGAAATTAGCGTTGCCCGTCAAATTGGCATGTATTTGATGCGACAACACACAGACTTGAGCTTGCCCAAAATTGGCGAAGTGTTTGGCGGAAAAGACCACACTACCGTTATGTATAGCTGCGAGAAAATCGCCCAACTGAAGGGCACCGACGCAGACATGGCTCGTAATCTACGCCAGTTGAGCGAACGGATTAACCTTGCCAGCCAGGCCAAAAACCAACAACCCCGACGGTATTAGCAGCGAATGTGTGGCGGATCTCTGCACTGCGTTTAACGGGTTCATATTAATTCTGCGGATGTCGTCTGGGGTTGCTCCACCAGTTGCAATTGTCGATTAGCGAACGAAATCGCGCTGCAACCGGATGCTGAGGTCGGTTTCGGGGTTGACCACTACGACTTCTACTTCGTCGCTACCGCGCAACAACACTTCAGCCAGGGCACCAACTCCAGCACCCGCCAGCACCTGGATGACATTAATGCGGCCAAAGATTTCGGACAGAACGGCAGCGGCGGCAGCTCCGATCGCGGCTCCTCTCAAAATATTGGGATTGCTGCGGCGAGAAATCGTTTCGGTTTGGGTAATCGCGTTGGATGTGGCATCGATCGGGTAGCGCTGATTATTGCTAGCCAGGATCACTTCTTGGGCAAAGAATTGAGTGCCACCGTTGGCGGGTCTTAATTCTCCTTCGATGACGCTGCCTTGAGGAATCAGAACGGTACCGGCTGACGATCGAATATCGGCGGACACCACAAACTTCACTTCAGCCGTTTCGTCGGGAGTGACAATAATTCGTTCGGCTTCTTCATAGCGAATTGGAATTACCGTACCTGCCGGAACGACCAACCGCGCGTTTTGCTGCGGGAAAAGCTGGCTAACCGAATAAGGCCGGGAATTGGCGCTGGCGGGTACTGCGGTCAACAGGGGAAGGGTAGCGGCGGAGGTAAGCCCCACTGCCAACATCAGGGCAGTGTTGGACTGCCAGCGTTTAGAAATAAGCATTTATCCATCCTCTCTACAATGATGAGTCCTAGACTTAGACTGACCTGAAAAGGTATAAAAATGTTCCAATTTGCAGCATTAATCCCGATGAGTCCTGGTATCAGTAGAAATACAGCAGCATCTTGCACGATCGCTCCGTTTCCTCCAGCGATCGCCCTATTCCGTCATCCTGCCACTCCAAACCACTGCTCTACCTGGCCGATCTCTATCTCAGCGATCGCCAGTTTACTGAGGCTGATTCCATGTCAGTCCATATGGTTATGGCAGGACTGTAGAAACGGTTGGCGGGTGCTGGCTGATGATCTTGCCGATTTGGTCTACCTGACGCGCATATTCGTCATCCGACCATACGGGAACGCTAGCCGCTGTTGATAACGGCTCCTGGAGGTCAATCCACGACTTGCACCCTCCATACTCTTCCCGGTAAGAAAGGGTATGAGTGGTGTGGAGCCGATGCACTCGCAGCAGCAAGGCGTAAAGCGGTTGCCGGGGTTTCCACTTCAGCCGTTCTGTGGCAAACTGCTCGTTCCAGATGTGAAAGGGCAGCAGCGCCGAGACTGTCGCCGCCTCACCGAATTGAAAAACGTGGGTAATCTCTGCCCATGCCGGAATAGCAACCGTGGACGGATGCCAACCGGAAGCGACGGGTTGAACGCGATCGGCATAGGCTGGCTTGAGCAGATGCGGCTTTTGATGTTCGTAGGTGGGGTATAGCCAAACGCGATGTTGGGCGACGCTAAATCGGCCTCCCTGCTCTCGAATGCCGCCTTTTCGCAGCAGGAGAATGGTATCACCCTGGGTCAGGGCGGACACGGCGATCGCCCATTCCTTCAAAGCCGGGGTCAATCGGTCATCCATTAAGCCGCCCTCTACGCGTGTGGGTCTATAACTCCAATTCTAAGAGTCCTAACGGCTCACTGATTGGCGATCGGAGGTTCAGGATTCACTCTCGGTCGAGACTGGCGTTTGAGTTTAATCAACAGGAAGGCGGCGATCGCCAGCAGCAACCAATAAGGGCTATACACCATTAGCCAAATTCCAAGCTGAAGCAAATCAACCGTGACTTTGCCAAGAGAGCGGGTGGCGCTTTTCCAGGTGCCTTGCAATTGGGTATCTGTCGCGCGTTGGGGCGGTGGTGCCGCGATCGCCTCTTGCAAAATTAAACTAATAGTGGAAAATGCAACGCGGTTTTGCAAATTGTTCAACTGAGCGTCAATTTGTTCAATGGAACTGCGGACGTTGCTCAGCTCTTGCGCCACGTTCAGCACATCGCCAACGCTGCCAGAGCGGTTCATAATTTCGAGCAGCATCTCCTCGGTTTTACGCAGGTTTCGTAATCGAGCTTGATAATCTACCAGTTGATTGGAAACGTCTTCGGTCGTTAAGGTTTGACGCTGCACCGTTCCCAGGCTGCTCAGGGCATCCAGACTGGCGTCTAATTTAGCCTGCGGGACTCGAAGCTGTACCTGAGCCGTATGGTGTGCGTTGTAGCGGGTGGGAATTTGGTCGTACAGGCTTAAAATGTCTCCCTGTTGCTGTTGGGCGATCGCCGTCACCCTGTCAAGGCTCGCTTTCACTGAATCGACTGTGACTCCCAGTTCTGCCGATTTAACCAACTGCGGCTGCCTTTTGGGCATATCAGCAACGGATGCAGTATCCTGTCGGGCACTTTCAGCCGTGGTATCGGCATAATTTCCAGCCGCCGGAGCAGATGGTACGGTTCCATCAACCTCAGACGAAGTTGGGGCATTTGGCGTGGCGCATCCCACCACCACTCCCGCCAGCAGGACACTCGCCAAAACAGCAGGTTTGAACTGAAAACAGGTAAAACGGCTCATAGCAGCAACCTTGCAGCAACGTTTGATGAAGATGCTGCTAGTATGACCAGCTTTGATGTTGCAATTGAGACAGTTACATTTTGCGTAACGAACCACATGTGGGTAAATGCAGCGCGATCGCCTACAGCAGGGGCTTAGCGTCGAGCAGAGCCGTCAAGTCTAGCGTCTGCAACTGTTCATAGGCGCGATCGATCCGGCGTTGCCCCCGCAAGAATCCTGTATTTGCGCCAGGGCAAATGGACTGAAGCTGCTCTGCATCGTACCGATCGAGCAATTGCTGGACGCTTTGAAGCTGTCTGCGCCAATGGAAGGTTTTAGCGATGCGTAACGGGGTTGGGTGCCCTTGCTGATTCGGTAACAAATGACGACCCGAAAACAGAATCCCGCCGTGGCGATCGTGATATAAGCAAGCGGAACCCGGCGTATGTCCTGAGGTCCAAACCGCTTCGGTGTGCGGGCTAACTTGCAACTCGCGGTGAAACGGTGTGACCTTCACCTCTGGCAACAGGTACGCTTCCTGTTCCTGAATCACGACCTCACAATCAAACGCTTGCTGAATCGCTTTGGCGTGGGCGATCGCCCCACGATGAGTCAAAAACAGCCAGCGAACACCACCCTGCTCATGCAAAAAGCGTTGAGTGGTATCATCCCAGGCAGGGCAATCCACCAGAATATGGCCTGAATTTTCTAAAATGAAATAGGCGGTTCCTCCCATCGTGTCTCGGTTGGGAGCGAAGGCAAACACCGTATCAAACACCGGGCGCGGTTGCTTCGTGGCCGAGGAGCGCGGACTTTCAGGGGAATCAGGCGAGAACGAGACAGATGGAAGCGTAGAATCAGGTTGCACAGGACTTTCAAAGAAGAAATTCAAACCTGCCTTGTGACAAGGCTATTACGACCCTAACGAAAGCCGTACAAAGACGCAAATGGTTGGATGACGTTTGGCGTTAAGCAGTCAAACCAATTCCCTATGTCAGTAGCCCATGATGCTGAGATGAAGAGGGGAAGCGAAGTTTGTTAGGATTGCTCAAGTTCAGGAACTAAGACGCGATGGGTTGCAACATAAAGCCATGGGTATACCAGGCTACAGTGTTAGTGCTGCACGATGCGCCCACCTGAAGCAAAAGCTTTAGATTCGGTAAATTCTGAGGACTTCTTGAAAGCGGTATCCTGGAGATCAGCCTATCATCAAATTCATTTGAGACCGGGTTCACTGATTGTTTGAGATCCAACGCATGATTTTCTGGTTACTCCTGTTAGGAATCTTTACATATCTGATTGTGCAGCGGAGCGTAGCTAGCATTACCCGAACTCCGGTCTGGATTTTGTGGCTTGTCATGATGATGCCTGCCTTTATCTGGACAGCCTGGATTTTGGTGAATGGTGAAAACGCGCCGCCGCCGTTGCCGCTGCTGATTGCGCCCTTTATCGTGTGTCCGGTCATTTATTGGTTCTTAATTCAGTGGGGTCGTCCCGAGAAGTCTGAACTGCCCGCCGAACAGCAGTCTAAGGAGCCAGGAATCGCTACACCTTCTCCGATGCAAGACAAGCGACCCACTCTACGACCCATTGATAAGGAAGAGGAAGCAGCGCTACAAAATTGCTTCCCCTGGTCAATTTATTACCTGCAAAATATTGAATATCGCCCTCAGGCACTCATTTGTCGGGGGCAGCTTAGAACGTCTCCGGAGGTTGCCTATAAAACCATCCAGGAAAATATTGAGTCTCGCTTTCGCGATCGCTTCCTGGTGGTGTTTCAGGAAGGGTTAAACGGGAAGCCGTTTTTTGCGCTAGTCCCTAATCCACAGGCGCAGACGGCAAAGCCCAATACCGAAAAGCTAGCTCGTCCTGGAATCGCTCTGGGACTGCTGGTGGCTACAATCTTGACGACGACCCTGGCTGGAATTGTCTTCACGGGCATTTCCGATGACGATTTACAGGCCGATCCCTCCCTGTTGCTGACGGGTTTGCCCTATGCACTGGCGCTAATGGCCATTCTGGGTGTGCATGAGTTGGCTCATTACCTGGCGGCTCAGCGGTATCATATTCGCACCACCTTTCCTTACTTCATTCCCGTGCCGCCAGCGGCTATCTTCCCGTTTGGCACGTTTGGGGCATTTATTCAAATGCGATCGCCCGTTCCCAGCCGCAAAGCCCTGTTTGACGTAGGCATTGCTGGGCCACTGGCCGGGTTTGTGATTACAGTACCGCTGCTGATTTGGGGGTTGGCTAACTCAACGACCACTGCCCTTACTGAAGAGTCAAGTATTTTAAACTTTGAATCGTTTCGGCCATCGTCATCGCTGCTGATTGCGGTGCTGAGCCGTCTGGCTTTGGGCAATCAGCTCACCGCAAACAGCGCCCTGCAACTGCACCCGGTGGCGATCGCAGGCTGTTTGGGGTTGGTGGTAACCGCACTCAACCTGATGCCCGTTGGCCAACTGGACGGTGGGCATATCGTTCATGCCATGTTCGGTCAGCGAATTGGAGCGGTGATTGGTCAGGTGGCTCGTTTGTTGGTGTTAGCTCTGTCGTTTGTGCAACGAGAACTGTTACTATGGGCAATTCTGTTGTTCTTTATTCCCGTCGTTGATGAACCTGCTTTAAATGATGTCAGCGAGTTGGATAACCAGCGCGACTTTTGGGGATTAGTGGCTCTCAGTTTACTGGTAATAATAATTTTGCCAGCACCCCAAGCCATTACTCAGGTTTTGTTCTAAACTCTGCAACATGGCTGCATAGGAACCTCGACCATGACTAATGATGTTAGGCAGTGGCTCACCGAAATTAAGACGCTGCAACAAAAGCTAGCAGAAGCCCGTCAAGAGCGAGACGAAGCATATGCGAGTGCTTCAAACTGGCGCAATTTGTATGAAACTGAAGCCAAGCAGCGGCGGGTTGAAGCCAACTTAGCCAGACAAACGATTGACGCGCTAAAAGCCACCGTTCAGCAGCTTCAAGCGCCGTTGTTAGATGACGACGACTCCATGAACCTGTCGGCAGCGGTTCAACAAGACCTGGCTCATGTGCAAACGGTTGAAGAGCTAAAAGAGCGGCTGATTAAAACGGTGATGGAATGCGATCGCCTCACCCAGGCACTCAAGATCGAACAAACCAACCATGCTCAAACGCGGCAAGGGTTGACCACTGCGCTAGGCGATACGATGGACATGCTAACCCACGAACGAAACCTGCGTCAGCAAACCAACACAGCCATCTCTAAAGCGGCCAGCGGCAGCACCGCGCCGCCTAAGAAGTCCTGACGGAGCCAGATCACCACACTTACCGCAGTTCTCAATCGAGTCAGCCACAGTTTCGCCAGGATGGTGTGGGGTGTAGGGTTTGGCGTGTGGTGAATGCAAATAAAAATGGCTGTATTTATTTAGTAGAGAAGGTAGCAGAGACGCGCTCAATTGCGTCTCTGCTGCTCTCGCACGTGATCGATCGCGCCATTGCAGTCGTTGCTTGGTCGTTGCCTAAAATCCCATCATTTGCGCCACCGATTTCAGGGTGGGTTCAATGCCCGATTTGAACTGGTTTTGGCAATGCTTGATTGCCGTGTCGGGATCTTTCAGTCCATTTCCGGTTAGCACACAAACCACCGTTGCCCCAGCCGGCACTTGATCTTTGACCTTCAGCAATCCGGCCACCGATGCGGCGCTGGCTGGTTCGCAAAACACGCCTTCTTCCGAGGCCAGCAGCCGATATGCCGCCAAAATCTCCTCATCGGTGACGGGGTTAAATTCTCCCTGGCTGGCATCTCTTACCGCAACGGCTTTATCCCAACTTGCCGGATTACCAATGCGAATTGCAGTTGCAACGGTTTCAGGATGGGATACGGGATGGCCTGTCACTAGGGGTGATGCTCCGGCTGCCTGAAACCCCATCATTCGAGGCAGGCGATCGCAGCGTCCATGCTGATGATATTCACAAAATCCCATCCAGTAGGCTGTAATGTTGCCCGCATTGCCCACCGGAATACACAACCAATCGGGAGCGGTACCGAGGGTGTCCACTACTTCAAACGCTGCCGTTTTTTGCCCCTCAAGACGGTAGGGATTGACAGAGTTTACCAGCGTTACCGGATAGTGTTCGGCGACGTTTCGCACAATATCTAACGCCTGATCAAAATTGCCTTTGATAGCCAGCACCTCTGCCCCGTAGAGCAACGCCTGTGCCAGCTTACCCAGCGCTACATAACCATCTGGGATGATGACATAGGCTCGCATTCCACCCCGGCGCGCGTAGGCGGCAGCAGCGGCAGAGGTATTGCCTGTGCTGGCGCAAATGACCACTTCTGCTCCGGCTTCCTTGGCTTTGGAAACCGCCATCGTCATTCCCCGGTCTTTGAAGCTGCCCGTTGGGTTGAGTCCGTCATATTTCATCCAAACCTTCACCCCCCGGCCAATGTGAGCGGCGATCGCCGGAGCCGGAATCAGGGGCGTGTTGCCTTCCAGTAGCGTAACGACTGGCGTGCGTTCCGTTACTGGCAAATAGGGACGATACGTTTCAATTAGCCCGGCCCATTGGTTGCCACTGGGCATTGCCATAGCAGCGGGGGAATCAGAAGACAGACTTGCAGTCACAGTAGTGAACCGTTCTCCTCACGACAGGGTCAGTATCCCCAGTTTACCCCGATCGGCTCGCATGGCTGCGGCGATCGAAGGCAGGATCAGTCCGGTGCAATGAAATTACATAGTTCCGTCGCCTGGATCGATCGCAGTTTGGCGATTGGCGTAGGCATTTAGCTCATCCTGCACCAGTTTGGGATAGAGCAGCAGAAAGAAGCCCATCCAAACCAGGAGCGGCACCGCTACCAGCACCGTAATCCAAACGGTCTGAAACACCAACCAGCTACCGCTAATTAAAACGATGCCCGTCAACACAATAGACCAGGGTTGACACCACCAGGGCTTGTAATCCCAGACGCTCAACGATTTTGGCTCAGAAGTCATAGGTGATGATGATAATCCTGCCTACTACCTTAGCTCGACTTTGTCCATCTGAAATCGAGGTCATTCTTGACCCGGCCTGGATCACGCTCAGGCTCTAGAACGGTGCAAACGTCATAGGATACCAGCACTCTGGAATACGTCAGGGGCGTATTCTAGAGCGCTAGAACGACCAGTAACAGCAGTGACAAGGGGTAGCTAGAAATTGGATATCGAGCTTAGAACACCAGACGACGAGCGGTACCATCGTCGGCAAAACGCTGCTCATTGATGCCCACCACTTCTACAATGATTTTGCGTTGGGGTGGTTGCCACTGGCCTTGCCGCTCGCTAATTTCCACGACCGTTTGCGAGCCATCTTGAGAAACACGGTAGGTTGTCGCCGCCCATGCACCTTGCTGATAATCGAAGCTGTGACCATCATCTTCGTAGATGGTGAATTCGCCCGTTCCCGGCCAAACGCGCACGCGCACTTCGTCTAATGGACGCTCATCCACATGCTGCATGACGGGTGCCATTGGAATAACCGCCCCTGCTTTGGCAAACAGCGGCATTTGCTCCAGCGGTGCATGAACGATTTTGTGAGTGGGGCCTTCGATGCGATCGCCGCTCCACCAGTCATACCAGGTGCCCTCTGGGAAATAGACTACCCGGTTCTCGACCCCCGGACGATAAACCGGAGCCGCCATTAATGATGGCCCTAAAAATACCTGATCGTAGAGTTGATAGGTGGTTGAATCGTTGGGGTAGTGATACAGCAACGGTCGCATAATCGGTGCTCCGGTTTGAGCCGCTTCCCAGAACAGGGTATAGATGTAAGGCAACAATCGGTAGCGCAGCTCAATGTATTCACGGCAGATTGCTTCAACCTCTTCCCCAAATACCCAGGGTTCGTGGCGCTCGGTTTCCATCATGGAGTGGGCACGCATCATGGGATAAAGCACTCCTGCCTGCATCCAACGGGCAAACAGTTCTCCCGTTGCATTGCCTGCAAAGCCGCCAATATCAGCACCCACAAAGGCAACCCCCGATAGCCCCAGATTGCAGAGCATTGGTAAAGACATCTCCAGATATTCCCAGCGGGAGTGGTTGTCTCCTGTCCAAACGGCAGACCAGCGCTGAATGCCAGCATAGCCCGATCGCGTTAATACAAACGATCGCTCCTTAGAGCGTAGATGATCCAACCCTTCCCTGGCGGCACGCGCCATCATCATGCCGTACAGGTTATGGGTTTCGGTGTGGGTCACCCGTTCATCAAACGGACCTTCTGGTGTATCCAGGGGAAACGTGATTTTTGCTCCATTGTCTCCAAAGGGGCGATCGGCGATCGACGGCTCATTCATGTCATTCCAGATACCAGCCACGCCCACATCGGTCAGGGTTTTGTGGCAATGCCCCCACCATTTCCGCACCTCTGGACGCATGAAATCTGGAAAGACGGCTTTATCTGGCCAAACATAGCCATAGAAGGTCTTGCCATCGATCTTTCGCACAAAATAGTTGTGTTTAATCCCTTCGTCGTAGGTAGCATAGTCGGCTTCTGGTTCATATTTAACGCCCGGATCAACGATCGTAACGACCCTGAAACCATCCTCAGATAAATCCTTTAAGAGCGTTTTGGGTTCGGGAAACCGTTTGGGTGCCCAGGTAAAGACGCGATAGCCGCGCATGTAATCAATATCGAGATGAATCACATCACAGGGAATGCGGCGCTTGCGGAACTCCTCTGCCAGCATCCTCACCTCCAGCTCAGAATCGTAGCTCCAGCGGCACTGTTGATATCCCAGCGCCCACCTGGGCGGCATTGGCATTCGTCCCGTTAGCTGAGTATAGGTGTGAATGATTTGGGCAGGTTCAGGGCCGTAGATGATGTAGTAGTCCAACTCACTACCCTGGGTTTCCATTCGCAACGCGTCTGGCTGGTCGGCACCGATGTCAAAATGGCTACGAAAGGTGGTGTTAAAGAACAGGCCATACCCCACTTCTGGCCGTAACGCCATGAAGAAGGGAATGGTCTGGTACATTTCATTGGTCAGCGCTGTGTAGTCTACACTGTCTACGTTCCAGTAGGTTTGGCGATCGGCTAGTTTGTCGAGTAAGCCAGTCGGTTCACCGAAGCCGTAGAAGTGTTCATCTGCCTCAATGCGTTTCCAGCCTGCGATCGCACCCATATGCCAGCCCATATGTAATCCTGTATCGGCCGCAAAGGGGCGATCGGCGCGATCGAAACATTCAATGCGACACGGGTTACGATGAATACAAATGCGAACCTGCTCAGTGGTTAAAACAATGGTGTCGTCTGTTTCGTTGACATCGAACGGAACAGAATTCCATTCCTCATCAGCAGGCGTTACAGCCCATGAACGGCGTGGCATGAATTCACCCGCTGGTGCAAACCGCACTCGCACTAAGTTGGGTGCCAGAACGCTCAGGCTTAACCGGGGGCCGTCACAGTCGCACAGAATGCCTCGCTCCACTCGTTCCACAGAAACGATCTGCTCAACCCCTGACCAGGATTGCTCGGCGGCTGGCTGTTGTCCGAAAAATTCTGGCATTGGCATGAGTTGTATGTCCTTCTAAGTAGCACTAAGTAGCAACAAAAGATAGATGTAGGGATTAGGAGTCGCCGTCTGCGTTGGCTCCCAGGGCTTGCTCGATCGCCGCTAACGTTTCGGCAGAGAGCTTTCTGCCAGAAGCAACCACGTTTTCCTCAATTTGGGATGGCTTAGAAGCGCCGATGATCACGCTACTCAACCCAGGATGGCGTAAACACCAGGCCAGCGCTAATTGAGACAGACTTAAGCCTTCTTGTTGGGCGATCGGCATTAGCGTTTGAATTCGAGCCAGTAACTCTTGATCGGAAACACCGCTGAGAAAGGCATTTTGACGTGGATCGCTGGCGCGAGAGCCTTCTGGCAACGGTTTCCCCGGTTTGTATTTCCCAGTGAGCAGTCCTTGAGCCAGGGGTGAAAAGTTGATGGTACCGATACCTTCTCGCTGGCACAGCGGCAAAATTTCAGACTCGATTTTGCGCTCCAGCATATTGTATTGCGGTTGGTTAGAAGCGATCGAGGCTAAGTTACCTAAACGAGTGATGTCTGCTGCGTGGGCAATTTGCGCCGCACTCCATTCTGAAACGCCATAGTAAAGAATTTTGCCCTGCCGCACCAGATGGTCGAACGCCAGTAAGGTTTCGGATAAAGGAACGCTAGTATCATAGCGATGCGCCTGATACAGGTCGATGTAATCCACTCCTAACCGCTTTAAGCTGGCATCGCACTGTTCCAAAATATGCTTGCGAGACAGGCCGCGATCGTTTGGCCCATCGCCCATCGGAAAGTAAACCTTCGTTGCCAGCACATAGGAATCACGAGGATATTGGTTCAATACCTTACCCACCAGCGTTTCTGCTCCGCCTCGGGCATAGACGTTAGCAGTATCAAAAAAATTGATACCTAAATCGTAGGCACGCTCAATACACTGACGGGCAACATCTTCCTCCGTGGCTCCTCCATAGGTGAGCCATGATCCCAGGCACACTTCCGAAACCCGAACACCCTGTTTGCCTAACTGCCGATATTCCACAACCCACCTCTCTTAACAGTTACTCTCGTAATTAGTTCAGCAATCGATCACTACTGGACGGTAAACACTAGAATGGGGGCGATCGCACAACCGCCCCTCACGCATGACGAGGATCGAATCATTGGTTGTCAGCTTGTCCCAGGTCTCCTTTCTAGTAATCTTTAGCAATCAGCTCTGGTCATCAGCCTTTCTAGCAACCAAATAACTGTAGGCTGCCTCTCTATCTTTCGGAATGCCTAAAATGCTGTAGGCAACTTTGAGGCTCAGTCCAAAACGTAGACGTACGAACCTTTGCAGATCGTTGTACCACCTGCCATACCTACAACTTCGTTTAGCCGTTCAGTCATTTAACAGTCATTCAAAGTCATTGCTGCTTTCAACTTCCTCTAACCAGCGTGGGTGAGGATCATGACGGCTGCCTCTGTCTATGGTCAGGTGATCGATTTATCTCCTCAGTGGGGTAACTCTCTGCTGTGCGTTTGGTATTGTGCAGTTTGTATTCAGTATTAAAGAGCATCGTAAAACAACTTATGACTTACACCACTTCTAATCCTTCTAGCGAATTGGTACAGGCGTTTCGTAGCCTTGATGTTGACCAGCAGCTAGCATTATTCTGGTTTGTATATAAGGAGATGGGTGATTCTATTACCCCAGCGGCACCCGGAGCCAGCACCGTCTCACCTGAGATTGCAGAAGGTCTATTCAATCAGGTGAAAGAGATGTCGCACGATGAACAGCTCCAGGTTCAGCGCGATCTCGTTTCTAACAAGAACACAATGATCACACGGGAATATGGCGCGCTAAGCGATACAACCAAGCTGCTGTTCTGGTATCGTCTGGCTCAGGGCATGGATAGCAATACGATTATCCCCATGCCGCCTGGCTACGAATTGAATGAGCAAGCCAACAATCTGTTGGAGCAAATCAAAGGATTAGAATTCGAGAATCAAATTACTCTATTCCGTGACGTTGTTGGACCAATGGGCGTTGACCCAACCACCGAATCGCACGACGAATCGACCGGAATTTAAGGGTTTTCAGTCTCCTAACTCCTTGAAGCACTAGTAATGTAATCGGGTTTTTCGCGGGTGTGGTTTATGCCACACTCGTTTTTTAATTCAAGGGCAAGATGAAAAAGAGAGGTACGGGAAGATCGCACTTCCATACCTCTCTTTAATGAACATGTAATTGAATCCAGTAGCGGCTTACAAACGACGACGACCTGACGCAGTACGGCGAACTTTGTGGCGATCGCCCTTACGTCTGGTACGGCGAGAGGCCACTGCACCCCCACCCATCATGCCAAGCAGCGCCAGAGGCTGAAAGCGATGGGTAGGTGCGGACTTTGGTACTTCTGTGGTCATGCTGACTGGAGATGATTCGTTGCGGTTTTGATAGTGCGAGTAGACTGAGTCTGCCACAAACGAAGCCGCACTGGTCAGAATTAACAGGCTGAGAACGATAGGGTTTTTGGCGCTCGAATGCCCTTTATTCAAGGTAAAGGTGAAATAGATGAAATAAATAAACATCAAGGCAGAGACAAACACCAGAATCCCAATGATGGCTGGATTGTTTGCAAAGGTATAAATAGGGCCTTCCGCCTCGTAATAGTCTTGATAGCTACTAAACGGACTGGTCATGGTCTGCTCTCCTTAAGGTTGGCATTGCAGAAAGGGCAATCATTACTTAATAACGGTGCCAATGGGGGCTTCCTCACCGACAACAATGGAGTACTCTGGATAGCCCTGAACCCCAAATTCACCCAGATCTAATCCTTCAATTTCTTCAATTTCAGAGACTCGCAGCACATTCAGTTTCTTCAGTACCCAACTGCACCCGTAGCCTGGAATGAAGCCTAATATCACTGTGCAGATAAACGTACCAAGGAGCTGCCCAAAAAAGCTGATGGCTGGATAGGTTTCACCCTGGATATAGCCAGTTGCCATTACACCAACAGTCATTGCGCCCAACATACCGCAATAGCCATGTACGGCAAAGGCTCCAACTGCGTCATCAATTCCAATCTTTTCAATGAACATGCCGACCCAGGGCATCGTAAGTGCCCCAATGAAGGCAATCAAGATCACTAACGGCGGTGCATACAGATCCAGCCCTGCCCCAACTGAGATGATGCCAGCCAGCCCACCGGAGATCGTGTAAAACGGATCGGCTTTCGAACCAATGTAAGCCCCAATGATTCCTGCACAGAGCGCCAACGTTGTATTGACGGCAACCGATGCCAGAGTCATGGGCGTATCGTAAATGGTGGTTTCGCGGGTGTATTCCGGGCTAATAATGACGCAAGCTGCCAGGAAGGCATAAAAGCCAACGAAGATCAGCATTAAGCCCACCATTGTTAGCGGCAGGTTGTGGGGCAAAATGGCTCTTGGATTGCCGTTCGCATCGTATTTGCCGATCCGGGGGCCAAGGTTAAGCAGCACTCCTAAAGCAAAGAATCCCGATACACCGTGAACCACCGCAGAACAGCCAAAATCGTGGTAGCCAAAGTTAGTGGTAAACCAACCCCAATAGTTCCAGCCCCACGCCGCTGCGACCACCCAAACAAATCCACCCAAAATTGTTGCCAGGATGAGGTAAGAACCCAGCCGGATGCGCTCGATCACGGCTCCAGACAAAATGGAGGCGGTTGTCATGGCGAACAGTGAGAAAGCAAACCAAAATACTCCAGTCAGGTTATCAGACATGTTCGGCCCCATTGCTTCCGACCAGGGATAAGAGGCTTGAACATAACCCAATAGAGTTTCATCTACTCCACTGCTGGCACTCGTCCAGGGGCCAATGATGCCGCCGTTCAGTGGGAATAGGGGAAATGCCCAATAGGTCCACCAACCAAAGAAATAGAACGCTAGACCAACGGTTGATAACGTCAGCAGATTTTTTAACATCGTTGCCAACACATTTTTGGCTCGCGATGCCCCCCCTTCGTAGGCCAGAAAACCAACATGGATGATCAGCATGAAAACAGAAGCCCAGTAGTAGTAGGACTCTGCTACAAACGTTTCTAAAAACCGAGTCGATTCTGGTAAATCCTCATAGGCAACTTGTGCCAGCAAAACTATGTCAAGAACCATTAGTGACTTGCTCCTCGAAGAGATGCGGTAGTTCTAGATGAGATCGGCAACGAACTACGATAAGAATTCTTTGAGGATTAGTCTGCCGTTATTGTTATGACAAGTTTGTAGCTGCCACTACGAAATTTAGAGAAGCTACTCAGCGATCGCCCTAAATACTGACCCGTACCAAAAGACCCTGTGGAGATGAGCGGAACGGCAAACCGGATGAAGATGGGCGGCATGGAGAATCTAGCCCTGATTGCCCGGTTGAAGCTGAAGCCCCTCGGTTAGCAATGGCTCAGTGGTCAATAGTAGTGGATCTGAAATGTTGGTGTTTTAAGCTATTGACTCAATCAAGCGCAGCGGGCGATCGCCATTTAGCGAAAGCCAGCCTGAAAGTTGGTGCTTTTAATAATCACCCGCGACACGTTTTTGCTGCCGAGGGCACGAATCAAATAACTGATATAAAGTTGAGGATCGGACGGAGTAGAGGCCAACCTGCCCTGCCATTGCACAAAATTGATTCGACAAAACGGCCCTGATACCACCTGATAACAATAGTCCCAACCCGGTGCATAAATTACTTCTCCGGGTTCAAGTAATGGCTTGGTGGGTGTCTCTGGTGTTTTCATGAATGGAACCTAGTGTGTGCGACCTCTTCTTTAGTTTAAATCTTTCTCTAGAAAAAGTAGCTTCTAATACAGAAATTGCAAAAAACTTGATATAAGCGATGACTTATGAGCATCAATCGATCGTAGGATGCCCCACGTTACGGGATGTCTTGACTCATGAAATGCTTGACTCACGGGTTCCAACGTTATGGGGTTCTGGTGGATGGGGGTGCTTATAGCCCGGTCTTGCGCCAGTTCAACCCGTAGCGGCTGAAGTCATGCAACTTCTTAGTTCTATCGTGAAGCAGTTTGGAGATTCGCAAAACTGGCTCTAGGTACAGATGGTTATAGCTTTTTATGTCCCCAGAGCGATCGTGTTGGTCGCCAGTGGGTGCCAGTCTGCCCGTCTTGAAAGCGCTAATCGTGGTGTTCTCGTCCCTGGTTCCTTATTGACCGATTACCTTGCCCGATTGCCATAAATCTACAAGTTCAAAGATTTGTAGCTAATATGAGACGTTCCCAGTCGAAACCAGGAATTCTTGAAACACTAGAAGTTATGAGACTCTAGGTAGCTGACAGAGTTAGCCCCACCCTGTTGATCACAGTAGAACGCCTTCAACCGCTCCTCGCTTCGTCTACGCAACGGACAACAGCACAACTGGATACGATCGCCAGGAGCTAAAAACAATCTGTAGTTGTTCTACATCGACCAATCCTGTGTAGCTACCCTGGTTGAATTGAACAGGAGAAAAAGCGATGGCTATCGCAACAATTAATCCGGCGACGGGGGAAACAATCAAAACCTTCGAACCGCTGACCGATGAGGCGATCGCGCTCAAACTAGACCTGGCACAGCAAGCATTTGAGCAGTATCGCCATACCTCGTTTGAACAACGAGCCACCTGGCTCCAGGCGGCGGCCAAAATTTTGCTAGATGAGCGAGAGCAGTTTGGCAAAACGATGACTCTGGAAATGGGAAAACCAATTGCTGCCGCGATCGCTGAAGTCGAGAAATGTGCCTCAGTCTGTCAGTATTACGCTGAAAATGGCGCTCGGTTTTTGGCAGATGTTCCCGCTCAAACGGATGCCTCTCAAAGCTTTATTCGCTTTCAGCCGTTGGGTATTGTGCTGGCTGTGATGCCGTGGAACTTTCCTTTCTGGCAAGTCTTTCGGTTTGCGGCTCCAGCCCTGATGGCGGGAAATATGGGTATCTTAAAACATGCCTCCAATGTGCCCCAGTGTGCGTTGGCGATCGAAGACATTCTGCAACGAGCCGGGTTTCCCAGAGGAGCCTTCCAAACGCTTTTGGTGGGAGCCGATAAAGTGGCCTCCATCATTGCCGATCACCGAGTTAAAGCGGCAACGCTGACCGGGAGTGAAGCCGCTGGAGCGAGTTTGGCCAGTTTAGCTGGCAAACACATTAAGAAAACCGTCCTGGAATTGGGCGGCAGTGATCCGTTTGTGGTGATGGAAAGTGCTGACCTGGATGCAGCGGTGTCCACGGCTGTAACGGCTCGAATGATTAACAACGGTCAATCTTGCATTGCCGCTAAGCGGTTTATTGTGCAGGAGTCGATTGCCGATCGGTTTACTCAAAAGCTGGTGGAAAAATATGCATCGCTTAAACTGGGCGATCCGTTCGACCCAGAAACGGATATTGGCCCCCTGGCGACGCGGGGCATTCTCGACGATTTAGAGCATCAGGTGCAAACTTGCATTGAACAGGGGGGAAAAGTGTTGATTGGGGGCGATTCACATTCGGTGCCAACCCGGTCGGTTGTGTCGCTGCAAAAGGGAAATTTCTATCCACCCACGATCGTGGCAGAGCTTTCTCTAGATTCGCCCATTGTGCAGGAAGAGTTCTTTGGCCCGGTGGCGTTGCTGTTTCGGGTACCTGACCTGGATGCCGCCATCCAGTTAGCCAACGGCACTCCGTTTGGCCTGGGCGCTAGCGCCTGGACAACCGATGAAACAGAGCGCGATCGCCTGATTAACGAGATCGAATCGGGGTGTGTCTTCATCAACGGCATGGTCAAATCCGATCCACGCCTGCCCTTTGGGGGCACTAAGCACTCTGGGTATGGACGAGAACTTGGAGTGGAAGGTATTCACGAATTCGTCAACATCAAAACTGTTTGGGTGAAGTAAATCAATCAGGTGTTGGGTGTGAACGGTTGGATTCATGCGGAGAAAACAGCCCATGCGGAGTGGGGCTGTCCTCTCGGCTTGGGAAATGGGCGTATAACTCGCTTCGCCGCGACGGCTCAACACCTTGATCGCGTCAGACACAGTTCAATCACGAAAAGGTAAAAGACCCATGAGCGAATTAAACACGGCTGAATTGTTAGTGCGATGTCTGGAAAATGAAGGCGTTGAATATATCTTTGGCTTACCCGGTGAAGAGAATCTGCAAATTTTGGAAGCCTTGAAAGAGTCGTCGATCCGCTTTATCACCACCCGACATGAGCAAGGTGCGGCTTTCATGGCGGATGTTTATGGTCGCCTAACGGGAAAAGCCGGAGTGTGTCTCTCTACGTTGGGGCCAGGAGCCACTAATTTGATGACGGGTGTGGCAGATGCCAATCTCGATCGCGCTCCCCTGGTGGCAATTACCGGGCAAGTCGGCACCGATCGGATGCACATTGAGTCGCACCAATACTTAGACCTGGTGGCGATGTTTTCACCCGTCACCAAGTGGAACACCCAGATTGTGCGTCCCAGCAATACGCCGGAAATTGTGCGTAAAGCGTTCAAGATTGCTCAGACGGAGAAGCCGGGTGCTGTTCATATTGATCTGCCCGAAAACATTGCGGCGATGCCAGTGGTGGGCAAGCCTCTGGCGATCGATGCTCGTGAGAAAGTGTATGCCTCGTTTCAGAGCATTGAGCGGGCAGCTTCTGCGATATCAGCGGCAAAAAATCCACTGATCTTGGTGGGGAATGGCGCGATTCGAGCCAATGCCAGTGAAGTGCTCAATATCTTTGCCACCAAGTTACGCATCCCGGTTGCCAATACATTTATGGGTAAAGGGGTGATTCCTTACACGCATCCGCTGGCTTTGTGGTGTGTGGGTCTGCAACAACGAGACTATATCAACTGCGGTCTGGATAACACCGACCTTGTAATCGCGGTTGGATACGATTTGATTGAATATTCGCCGAAGCGGTGGAATCCAGACGGTGTTATTCCCATCATTCATATTGGGCAAACGCCAGCCGAAATTGACAGCAGCTACATTCCACACGCCGAGGTGGTGGGTGATATTTCTGATTCGTTATATGAAATTTTGAAGCGAGCCGATCGCACCAGTAAGCCCGATCCCTATGCGGTGGAGCTTCGCTCTGAGATTGTGGCTGACTACGAAGAATACGCCAACGACGAAGCCTTCCCGATTAAGCCGCAAAAGCTGGTTTATGATTTGCGTCAAGTGATGGGGCCAGATGACATTGTCATTTCTGATGTGGGTGCCCACAAGATGTGGATGGCGCGTCATTATCACTGCGAGCGTCCTAATACTTGCATCATCTCTAATGGATTTGCGGCAATGGGCATTGCCATTCCAGGGGCGATCGCCGCTAAGTTGGTGGCTCCCAGTCGCAAGGTTGTCGCCGTTACAGGGGACGGTGGCTTCATGATGAATTCCCAAGAGCTAGAAACAGCTCTGCGAGTTGGTACCCCATTTGTCACTATTATCTTCAACGACGGTGGATATGGGCTGATTGAGTGGAAGCAACTCAACCAATTTGGATCATCGTCGTTCGTGCATTTCAGCAATCCAGACTTCGTTAAACTCGCAGAAAGTATGGGCTTAAAAGGCTATCGCATCGAATCGAGTGCTGACCTTATTCCCACACTTAAAGAAGCGCTAGAGGCTGATGTCCCGGTTGTCATTGACTGCCCGGTAGACTATCGGGAAAATCTGCGCTTTAGCAAGCGATCGGGTGATTTGAGTTGCGCCATTTAGCCCCTCAAAGGATGCTTTAACCATGCTGAATGCAACGCGATCGCCATACCGGATCGACTAGCTCATCTGTTGTAAAGTCCCCCAGCATTGGGGGATTGAGGGCAAATGCAGCACGTGTGCTACGGTTCAAACGACCTCTAAAATGGAGTATTTCATTACTCATAGGAAAAGAGGTTTCCCGGCATCTCTTTTTCTATAGACGCAGCAATTTTAGTGCCACAAAAATCATTTTAGAAAGTTTAATCCTGTGGATTGAACGGTTTAGCCGATCCCACTTACAGCCATTTTCATTTGCATTCACCACGCCTTAAACCCTACACCCGACACCATCCTGGCGAGACTGCGGCTGACTCGATTGAGAACTGCTGTAAATGAGCCTTTATATGGATAAAACCCAGGCTTCAAGTCGATAGCTTTTTAATAAGAGCAGGAATTTTCGACCCCACTCAGTTCATCCTGCCGTTAGTAAAAATGCAGCTACGAGTTGAACGAAAAGTTGTTCGGCGCAAAGTAAAGCTGAACCTGATTACCGATCCGGCGCAGTCCGCTCAGCGGGCAGGATTGCATTACGTCTGTGATGATAGTGTTGGCGTTCGGCGCAAACGGTCGGGTCGGGGGTTTAGCTACATCCATGCAGACGGCACACGAATTCGCGATCGCGCTGAACTCGATCGCATTAAAGCGCTAGCTATTCCACCCGCCTGGGAGAACGTATGGATTTGTCCGTCTCCAACCGGGCACATTCAAGCCACAGGTTACGACGCGAAAGGGCGAAAACAATACCGCTATCATCTCGATTGGCGCAAGGTGCGCGACCAGACCAAATTCAACCGCATTATCACCTTTGGGCTGGCGCTGCCGCAGATTCGCGAAGCCACAGACAACGATTTGAAGCGACAGGGGATGCCGCGCGAAAAAATTTTGGCAACCGTCGTGCGGTTACTGGAAACCACACGAATTCGCATTGGTAATGCTGAATACGCCGAGCAGAACCGCTCGTTTGGGTTGACGACCATGCGAACTCGTCATGTCACTGTGGTTTCTAATAGCAAAGTAAAGTTCAAGTTTCGGGGCAAGAGTGGAGTAGAACATGATATTGAGTTGAGCGATCGCCGTCTCACCAGAATCATCCAGCGCTGCCAGGAACTGCCTGGTTACGAGCTATTTCAATATCTAGACGAAGACGGCAAACGCTGTGCGATCGACTCCAGTGATGTAAATGACTATTTGGGAGACATCACCGGAGAAGATTTTACGGCTAAAGACTTTCGAACATGGGCAGGCACCGTAGAAGCGGCTTTGGCCCTGGAAGATATGGGCGAGGCCACCTCTAAAACAGCCGCAACGCGCAACGTTAGCCAGGCCATTAAAATCGTTGCCAGCAAACTTGGCAACCGTCCCGCCACCTGCCGTAAATATTACGTTCATCCCACCATTATTGATGCCTACACCGAAGGATGGCTCTTGCCAACCCTGGCCAGGCGGCATCAGTGGAACACCGACCAAACCTCGCCTCACGATCTCCTACCCGAAGAACGCGCTGTCCTGGCTGTTTTGGAAGAACAGTTGGTGCGCGACAAACAAAAGAACACCCCCTGAGCCAGAGCAGTCATTTACTGCATCAAGCGGTGTTAAGGCTTGCGATGCCGATTTGAGTGTTTCATCCACCGTTGTACGTTCGTTGGACGGCGATAGGTGCGGCGATCGCCCCTATTTCCCGAACGGCCTGGCTCTACATCCCCACTGCCACCCGTTGGCGGTTGCTCGGTACTGTCATCGGCGTAGACGGCATGTTCATCCGGCACGATTTGCGACCCATAGTGTCTGGCATACACCTGAGTAAATTCAGCCCCAAAAAACAGAATTTGCGCCGAATAATACACCCAGGCCAAAACCACCACCAGCGAACCTGCCGCACCATAGGCCGAACCAAAGCTGCTGTTGCCTAAATACAGCCCAATCAACGATTTACCGATCGTAAACAGCAGCGCTGTCATACTCGCACCGATCAACACATCGTTCCAGGTAATCTTGACATCGGGCAAGTACTTATAAATCAAAGCAAACAGCAGAGCAATTACCCCAAACGAAATCACAAAGTTGAGTAGCTGCCAAAGGAAATCAAACCCCGGCATTAAGCCATTCATAAGAGTGGTGAGAGCCGTTAGGGCGGCACTGACCACCAGCGACACCAACAGCAAAAAGCCGATGGTTAGAACCATTGTGAAAGACAGCAATCGCTTCCGGACAAATCCACCTACGGCGTTCTTGGGTTTGGCCTTTACATTCCAGATCGCGTTAAGCGAGTCTTGCAGTTCGGCGAATACGCCCGATGCTCCAAAAAGTAGAACACCAATGCTGATCAGCGAGGCGATCGCCCCAGTTCCGGTTCCCGGTTGATTGGCATTATCGATCGCCGTTTGAATAATTTCGGCTCCGTCTTGTCCTACCAGACCTTGAATTTGTCCTACAATTTGACCTCTAGCGGCTTCTTCGCCAAAAAAGAAGCCAGCCACCGCAATCACGATAATCAGCAATGGTGCCAGTGAAAATACTGTGTAGTAGGCCAACGCCGCTGCTAACCGCGATGCATTATCTTCACTCCATTCCGTAACAGTCTCTTTCAGCAACCGCCAGATTTGTTTCGGACTCACGGATGCATCTCCTCATGGGTAAGGTTTAGGTGACGGCAACGGGTAGCAGGCTTAACCTTCCAGCTTCGACCGATCGCACAACTTTAAAGCTATGCATTTTGTTATACCAGCGCATCTACCAGCTTGTAGATTTCCTGGCCTAGCAACGAAAAAGGAGCCAGACAGAAATCTGACTCCTTGCCCTTGTTGGTATAAAATGCAAAATCGAAATAAGGCTAAACCTTAGAAACCCGCATCAGAGACATCCAGCACCGCAGCCTCTGCCCCAATACCTGCGGGCTGAACCAGTGCTGTTGGCTGTTTTGAGTTCAACAACGATGCCTGTAGCATTGGCGTGCGGGCTACCGAGCCATTAGCCAGCGCAAACAAGGGATTAGAGAGAATGCCAGCCAGCGATGTGGCAACCAGTGTTAGCACCAGGCTAACCTGCAAGGGTCGCATTCCAAGCAAATTCCAGCTAATTTCGGGGTAATTAATCACCGACTCGGACATCTCATCCGGTTCCTTCACCACCATCATCTTGACGACGCGGATGTAGTAGTAAATTGAGACAACGCTCGTCACCAAGCCAATTAGCACCAGCCAGTAAGCCCCGGCCTGCCAACCCGCCCAGAACAGATAGAGTTTGCCAAAAAAGCCAGCTAATGGCGGGATGCCGCCCAAAGATAGCAGGCAGACACTCAAACACAGCGTAAGCAGCGGATCTTTTTGGTACAGGCCGCTGTACTCTGCGATTTCGTCAGTGCCAGTTCGCAAGCTAAACAGAATAATGCAGGCAAACCCACCCAGGTTCATAAACAGATACACCAACAGATAAAACACCATGCTGGCGTATCCGGCTTCAGTGCCGATGACCAATCCAATCATCAGGAAGCCTGCCTGACCAATCGACGAATAGGCCAGCATTCGCTTCATGCTGGTTTGAGCCAAGGCCACCACGTTGCCAAGAATCATGCTCAGCAGCGCTAGCGCCGTCAACACAAAATGCCACTGCTCGGAAACTAAGGGAAACGCTGTAATCAGCAGGCGAATGGCTAACGCAAACCCAGCGGCTTTTGAACCCACTGATAGAAAAGCAACCACGGGAGTTGGAGAGCCTTCATATACATCTGGAGTCCATTGGTGAAAGGGCACCGCCGCAATTTTGAAAGCAATCCCGGCAATCACAAACACCAGCGCAATGACCAACCCAAGCGACGGGTCGTCTGTGCTGCTGGCGATGTTTGCTGTGATGACGCTAAGTCGGGTTTCCCCACCTGACAGACCGTACAGGAGAGACACACCATAAAGAAAGATAGCGGAGCTTGCAGCCCCAATTAATAGATACTTGAGTGCTGCCTCATTGGAGCGCGGGTCACGTTTCATGTAACCCGTTAGCAAATAAGACGAAATACTGAGCGTTTCTAACGCCACAAAGATGGTAACGAGTTCGTCGGCTCCCGACAGGAACATGCCCCCCAGGGTTGCCGTAAGCAAGATCACCAGGAATTCTGCAAGAGCCGTACCCGATTGCTCGACGTA
Source organism: Oculatella sp. LEGE 06141 (assembly GCF_015207605.1). Lineage (GTDB taxonomy): Bacteria > Cyanobacteriota > Cyanobacteriia > Elainellales > Elainellaceae > Oculatella. Next base: position 24,247 of record NZ_JADEWO010000047.1, on the reverse strand, counting down.
ACGAACCGACATGAGAACGGTAATCGCTGCCGATGTTGCAATGATGCCTCGAAAGACAACGCTCAAGGCATCGCCGTTGAACTCACCCAAAAAACCAATTGGATTCGTGGTGTCCCACTGATAGTAAAGCGATCCAACCGCTGCTACAAGACCTGCGATCGCCACATAGGGTGTCCAGCGGGAAGAGGATCGTCCAACGATTAAGTCACCCGTAAGAATCACCAGCAAGGCTGCTAGCACAATTCCTTCTGGGATAATGGTTCCAGCGTTTAACTGGGCTGCAAGGTTGGCAAAGTCCATAAATTTCTGGCAAGTTGAGTAGTACCAACAAAAAGGATTCCGCTCAGTTTGACAGCATAACCTACCTTGGGTTGCCAGGTGCGCCTTCGATAAGTGTTAAGAATCCTATATGGAGATCATACCGTGTGAATCTACTTGAACACTTGGAGAAGTTGAAATCTGTGCTTGTATTTCCCCGCATCTGGGTTGATGTTAGTTATTAGTTATAAGTAGAGGGTTATAAGTAGAGGTGGAATGGATTGGGTACTATTGCATCAACGCACGTCTCCCGCTAGGTTGAAACTTCATAGATCCATGATTTGTGCTGAAGGGCACCGATAGATTAGTGTTAGTGTCTGCATTATTCTCTCAGCCTTAACTATTCCGGTTACGTCAGTCTTCTCGGAACGCGATTGATCCCATGTCAACACTTGTCATTGTTGAATCTCCAACCAAAGCCCGCACTATTCGCAACTACCTGCCCTCTGGGTACCAGGTAGAAGCATCGATGGGGCACATCCGTGACCTGCCTCAGTCTGCGAGCGAAATCCCTGCCTCCGTCAAAGGGGAGGATTGGGCAAAAATCGGCGTGAACGTAGAGGCTGATTTTGAGCCGCTGTACGTGGTTCCGCAGGATAAGAAAAAGGTGGTTAAAGCGTTAAAGGATGCTTTAAAAGATGCGGACGAACTGGTTCTGGCAACAGACGAAGACCGAGAAGGTGAAAGCATTAGCTGGCATCTGCTTCAGGTGCTGAAACCCAAGGTGCCGATCAAGCGGATGGTGTTTCATGAAATCACCGAAGACGCAATTCAAGAGGCGATCGCCAACTGCCGAACCATTGATGAGCAGCTAGTACGCGCCCAAGAAACGCGGCGCATTCTCGATCGTCTGGTGGGCTACACCCTGTCGCCGCTGCTGTGGAAGAAAATTGCCTGGGGGTTGTCGGCGGGTCGAGTGCAGTCGGTTGCTGTCCGGGTCTTGGTTACCCGCGAGCGGCAACGGCGTGCGTTTCGCCAGGGAAGCTATTGGGATTTGAAAGCCACTCTGGCTAAAGACAAAACTCCGTTTGAAGCCCGGTTAACGACGCTAGGCGGCACTCGCTTAGCATCGGGCAGCGATTTTGACGAGGCCACAGGGCAGATCATAGCGGGTCGCAACGTGCTGCTGTTGAACGAAGCAGAGGCTCGCACGCTGCAAGAGCGGCTCCACGATAAAACCTGGTCGGTATCGAACCTGGAAGAGCGGACATCAACCCGCAAACCCTACGCGCCGTTTACGACCTCCACCTTGCAGCAGGAAGCGAACCGAAAGCTGCGGCTCTCGGCGCGAGACACCATGCGGGTGGCGCAAAGCCTGTATGAGCAAGGCTACATCACCTACATGCGTACCGACTCGGTGAACCTGTCGCAACAGGCGATCGCCGCTGCCCGTACCTGTGTAGAGCAGATGTATGGCAAGGACTACCTCAGCCCCGAACCGCGCCGCTACACCACCAAGAGCAAGGGGGCGCAGGAAGCGCACGAAGCCATTCGTCCGGCAGGCAGCAGCTTCCGCCGACCGCAGGAAACCGGGCTAAGTGGGCGAGATCTCCAGGTGTATGACCTGATCTGGAAACGAACCGTTGCCACGCAAATGGCAGAAGCCCGACAAACGCACATCACGGTGCAATTGCGGGTAGAAGAGGCGGAGTTTAAAGCAACCGGTAAGCGAATCGACTTCCCCGGGTTCTTTCGCGCCTATGTTGAGGGTTCAGACGATCCAGAAGCCGCACTGGAAGATCGGGAAGTGATTTTGCCAGTGTTACGGATGGGCGATACCCCTGAATGCACCGAGTTAGAGGCGATCGGTCACGAAACTCAGCCGCCCGCTCGCTATACCGAAGCATCGCTGGTTAAAACCCTTGAAAGTGAAGGCATTGGCCGTCCCAGCACCTATGCCACCATCATCGGCACTATCATCGATCGCGGTTATGCCCAGATGGTGAACAACAGTCTGATCCCCACCTTCACCGCATTTGCGGTGACGGCACTGCTCGAAAAGAACTTTCCCGATCTGGTCGATACCAGCTTTACCGCTCGGATGGAGCAAACGTTAGACGAAATTTCGACGGGTGAAGCAGAGTGGCTCCCTTACCTGCGCCAGTTCTACTCCGGAGAAACCGGGCTAGAAAATCAAGTTAAGCAACGCGAAGATCTAATTGATCCCAACGATGCGCGGGCGATCGAACTGGAAGGAATCGCAGCCAAAGTTCGAATTGGTCGCTATGGAGCGTATCTGGAAGCGGAGAACGGGGATGGCCCCGTGAAGGCCACCATTCCCCAGGACTTAACGCCATCCGACCTCGATCCTGAACAGGTCGAGTTTCTGCTAAGGCAAAAGACCGAAGGGCCAGACAAGGTAGGCTTCCATCCAGAGACAGGGGAACCCATCTACATGCTGATTGGGCCATATGGGCCGTATGTGCAGCTCGGAGAAGAGTCTGAGGCGAACCCCAAACCCAAGCGAGCCTCCCTGCCCAAGGGAGTCAACATTCAGGATGTAACGCTAGAAATGGCCGTGGGGCTGCTGGCGCTACCCCGGTTACTGGGGGTTCATCCCGATACCGGTGCCAAGATTCAAGCTAATTTGGGGCGGTTTGGCCCCTACGTGGTGCACGATCAGGGCAAAGACGGTAAAGACTATCGCTCCCTCAAGGGCAGTGATGACGTACTGACCGTTACCCTGGAACGAGCGCTGGAACTGTTAGCCGAACCGAAGTCGGGACGTGGCAGACGCGGCAAAGCGGCAGCGACGCCGTTGCGGGAACTGGGTGCCCACCCTGAAGATGAAGACCCCATTAATATCTACGACGGGCCCTATGGCCCGTATGTTAAACACGGCAAAACCAACGCCTCGTTGCCCGAGGGTGAGACGGTGGAGTCGATGACGTTGGAAAAAGCCCTGGCGGCTCTGGCCGCTAAAGGTGGCTCTAAATCGGGTCGTAAATCGGCGAAGTCCTCTACCGCTAAATCATCTAAGGCGGCAAAATCGGCTTCGGGTGGCGCAAAATCGGCCTCGACGAAATCCACTAAAGCAGCAAAATCCACTGCCTCTACGTCCAAGTCGTCTGGAACTCGCAAGTCCACCAAGGCCAGTTCGAAAAAGTCAAGCTCAAACTCCAGCTCGAAAACGACCTCTAACCGCAAGACTACCAAGCCGGATGAGTCGGGCATGGGTTAGAAAGGTAACGTGACGCGAAGGGGGCGATCTGCCCCCTTTTTCTCTGTCTGTTTGATTTATTGAAGCTGCCGTAATTTGTTCTGCGCCGATTGCAGCAACGACTGAGCCTCTTCATAGGCAGTTGTGCCGGGTTGAACGACCGAAAGCTGATTAATAATGCGCTGAAGCTGGCTGGCGTTGGCCCGGTCGCTGGCTGACGTGCTGACCTCCAACAACTGTGGAATATCATTCTTGGCATTGGTCAACGCCTGGACAGAGTCTTTCTCCGCCTGCCAGCGCATTTGAACGGTTCCCATCTGCGTTTGATAGCTCACCAGTAGCCGTTGCGCTTCTACATAACCTGGATCGTCCAGCGGAATTTGGTCGAGCCGTGCGATCGCCTCCTGCCATAAACCGGCCATTTGTTCCCAGCGTTCGGCTGGGTGAGGGGGATTTTGGCTGGCATTAGCAGCGGCGATCGCAAATTCTTTAGCGACTTCGATTAGCGTATTAGACCGCTTACTGCCTGCATCTAGACCGGCCACCAGTTGAAAATCGCGCGTGTGGGCAATGAGCTTAGTTTGGGCTGACCGCCCTGCCAGGGTTTGTTCTGGAACCTGTTGCAGTGAATCTAGCGCCACCTGCCATGCCGCGATCGCCTCGGTGCGGGCGGGTTGAGTGGTTGCCTCTCGATACTGCTGTTTGGCCGTATTTAGTGCGGTTTCACCATCGTCTAACGCCGTTTGGGCATTCTTCTCCTGAAAAATTTTGGCTTCCATCCGCCCAATGCTGGCTCGAGCTGCCCGGAATTCATCAATCGTAAACAAAAAGCTGCACGAGAAAAAGCTGCAATAGCGTTGGGGTTCATACCCCAAAAACCAGACGGGTAGCGCATCTAAATGCTTCTGCGCTTGCTTCACCTTTTCGTCTCCCAGCACAAAATCGTTGAGACTGCTGGCCTGGTTCACCAGTTGATCGGCCTGTTCGACCAGTGAAATGGCCTGACGGTAGTTGTAATCCATGCTGAGGTAGCTGGGCAGTAACACAATAGGAGCTACACGAGCCACAGGCCGCCGAATCATGGGATAGGGAAGATTGAGAATGTACAGCCCTCCCGTGAGGCCAACAATGGCGATCGCAGCCAGCTTGATCTGCCACCATGCCGGAGCAGAAGAACCATTGGCACGGGCAGCAGCATCGAGTACCTGTTGGTCAAAATCGGGAAAGATATCGCTGAGCGCATCCCGCAACTCGTCTACGGAGGCAGGTTGCCCCTGTTGTGTCCGCAGCCTTTCCAATCGTCTGATTACAATATCCCGGCGCACCTGATTGGCTGCATTGTCACCCGTTAAGCGTTGAATTTCTGCGCTGAGAAGGTCAAACGCTCGATCGTTGAGTCGTGGCATGGAGGAGATACACTAAATCGCTAATTTGAGTATTCCCAGTCTAAAAAAGCGGGCTGCGAATCACTGTACTTTTCTCTGGCCTTTATGAAATCCTCAACGCTCCTTTGCCTGAGCTAAATCTGGCGTTGCTGAATGATGCCTTGGCAAATTCATCCCACAGTTCAGCAAGGTTTTGAATCGTGAGGTTGGTTTCAATTTTGTAAACTTCACGTAACATTACTGACTTTTAACAGTAGATGTGTTTGTCTGTATCCTGGTGAACACCATTCTAGGCAACACGTCAGCGTTGCCTGCTTATCACGGAGGGTATGGATGGCGACTATTCAGGGCGATGCTCGTGCCAATGTGCTGAGAGGAACATCGGGTGATGATGTCCTGGAAGGATTGGGTGGAAATGATACGCTCTTAGGACTGGGCGGCAACGATCTGCTGGATGGAGGGAATGGTGACGATCGCCTCGATGGCGGCTCTGGCCGAGACAACATGATAGGTGGCCTGGGAAACGACACCTATGTGACCGATGACCAGAACGATCGCATCACCGAGCGAACCAACGAAGGCATTGATACGATTGAATCGACCTACGGGCGATCGCTGCCAGCGAACATCGAAAACCTGACGCTGCTGGGCAACCGTTCCATCAACGGCAGCGGCAACTCCCTTAACAACGTCATTGTGGGCAACGCCGGGAACAATGTGCTGAACGGCGCGGGCGGGAGCGATCGCCTGGCAGGTCAGGGGGGGAACGATCGCCTGGATGGTGGCAGCGGCAGCGACTTTCTGGCTGGCGGAACGGGCAACGATACCTATATTGTGGATACCCGAGCCGATCGCGTCTTGGAAGCCCCGGCTCAGGGGATTGATACGGTCATTTCCTCGGTGAACTACAGTTTAGGTGCCCATCTGGAACACCTGGAATTGGTGGGCAATGCCGTGATTGGTCGAGGCAATAACTTAAACAACAAAATTACGGGCAATGCGGCTAACAACGTCCTCAGGGGCGGTGCTGGGGTTGACGACATTACGGGGGCAGGCGGAGACGATGTATTGACCGGGGGGAAAGGCTTTGACCTGTTCCTTTACAAAACGGGCAGAGGATTTCAAACGGCTGATATCGGCAGAGATACCATCACCGACTTTAAGCAGGGGATTGATGCGATCATGCTCTCTCGACAAACCTTTGGACTCAGCAGTTCCATTGGCATTGGCTTTAGCCTTGCGTCAGAATTTCGTTCGGTGAACACGGATGCGACGGCCGAGAGCAGCCCCGCACGATTGGTCTTCAGCCGCGCGACCCAAACGCTGTTTTACAACCCAAACGGCGCAGAGAGCGGCTTTGGTTCAGCCAACAGCAGCGGCGCGTTTGCAGTTTTAAACGGAGTGCGATCGCTATCGGCAATCGATTTCATCATCGAAGGGTAGCCGCTATTTGTGAATTTATGTTAAGCCTCAAGAGAGAGACAGAAGTCTTCCCAGTAGATGATTTCTCTCAGTGGCGATCGTTGGACACTATTAGCGACAGGGCTATCATAGTAAGAACGTGACATTTCTTAACGATTGCAGTTAATGACCGTATCTTTTCCAGGCTTAACCAAATTCAAGGATTCCCTGATCGAGAAGATACTCTTTGGCAACGAACCCAGTCCCGAATTGATGGCAATTCTGCTGGTGTACGGCGTTCAGGGTGTATTAGGGCTGGCGAGATTAGCCGTTAGCTTTTTTCTCAAGGATGAACTGGGCCTGAGTCCAGCTCAGGTTTCGGCTCTGATGGGTATTGCGGCTATTCCCTGGATGATTAAGCCTGTCTTTGGCTTTCTCTCCGATGGATTGCCCATCTTTGGTTACCGTCGCCGTCCTTATCTTATTTTGTCGGGGTTACTGGGTGCAGGCTCCTGGGTGGCACTGGCGACTGTCGTGCATACGGCATGGGCTGCGACACTGGCGATCGCCCTTAGCTCTCTTTCCGTTGCGCTGAGCGATGTCATTGTCGATTCCCTGGTGGTCGAACGTGCCCGGCAAGAGTCGGTGCGTGATGCGGGTTCTCTGCAATCGTTGTGCTGGGGGGCATCGGCCTTTGGTGGACTGATCACTGCCTACTTCAGCGGCTTGCTGCTGGAGCATTTCAGTACCCATACCGTGTTTGCCATTACGGCCACGTTTCCGCTGATTGTCTCACTGGTGGCCGGGTTAATTAATGAGTCCCGTGTTGCTCTGTCTAACGATTGGGAGATTGTTAAGACGCAGGTGAAGCAGCTTCGCACTGCCGTTACCCAGAAGTCGATCTGGTTGCCAACGGCTTTCTTGTTTATCTGGCAGGCAACTCCAACGGCTGACTCTGCTTTCTTTTTCTTCACCACCAATGAGCTAGGGTTTCAGCCAGAGTTTTTGGGACGGGTGCGCCTGGTAACGAGCATCGCCTCCTTGCTGGGAGTCTGGATGTTTCAACGCTTCTTTAAGAGCGTTCCTTTTCGCACCTTTTTTGGCTGGACGACGGTAATCTCCGCCGTGCTAGGAATGACGGCTCTGTTGCTGGTAACCCATGCGAATCGGGCGATCGGCATTGACGATCACTGGTTTAGCCTGGGAGACAGCCTCATTTTGACTGTGATGGGTCAAATTGCCTATATGCCAGTGTTGGTGTTGGCAGCGCGGCTGTGCCCCCCCGGAGTGGAAGCCACCTTGTTTGCCCTACTTATGTCGGTAACGAACCTGGCAGGGTTACTGTCCTACGAGTTGGGTGCTGTGTTGATGCACCTGTTGGGTGTAACGGAGAGCAATTTTGAACGTCTGTGGCTGTTGGTCGTGATCACCAACGTCAGCACTTTATTACCTTTGCCGTTTCTAGGGTGGTTGCCGAGCAGGCCGGCCGGAGAGGTGACAGAGTCGGTTCCGATCGCCACTCCAGCGGTGTTGCCTGCCTCTGCGGTACCAACGCTGGAGGCAGAAATGGGTCATCAACAGCCTGTTAACCAAGTCCTGTTGCCAGACTTCGTTGCCCCATCCGGGCAGCCCCTGGAAGAACTAGTCGATTAAGCTCAATCCAATTTTTCAATTCTGTTTTTTCTGCCTCTAGTCCAGAGGCTTACTTACTATGCAAAGCTTTCAACTTCACGAACGTGCCACCTCTCGCGTGGCAGATTCAGACACTCAACAATACAACGTTAAAGATTGGCAAAAAGGGTATCAGTCCTTAAACGAGGAGTTTGAATACTTCATCGAATCGGTTGAGGGCGAGATTCCCGTGGATCTGGAGGGAACGCTGTTTCGCAACGGCCCTGGTCGGCTGGACGTGAACGGACAGCGGGTTCACCATCCGTTTGATGGGGATGGCATGATCAGCGCGATCGCCTTTTCGCAGGGACGCGCCCATTTTCGTAACCGATTCGTTCGCACCGATGGCTTTCTGGCCGAGCAAAAGGCTGGCCGTATTCTGCATCGGGGTGTGTTTGGCACGCAAAAGCCGGGAGGCTGGCTTGCCAATGCCTTTGATTTTCAACTGAAGAATATTGCCAATACCCAGGTGATTTACTGGGGCGGCAAACTGTTGGCGCTTTGGGAAGCCGCCGAACCTCATCGCCTTGACCCGCATACCCTGGAGACGATCGGCAGAGAGTATTTAGACGGTGTGTTGCAGCCCGGTTCAGCCTTTGCAGCCCACCCCTGGGTCGATCCAGCGTGCCAGATGGACGGCGGCGCTCCTTGTCTGGTTAACTTTGCCATCAAGCCGGGGTTGTCCACCACTATTACCCTTTACGAACTCAACCCGGCAGGCCAGGTTCTGCGGCAACATGCCCACGCCGTTCCGGGGTTTGCCTTCATTCACGACTTTGCCATTACGCCAAACTACGGCATCTTCTTTCAAAATCCCGTTAGCTTCAACCCGCTGCCCTTTGTGTTGGGCTTGCGCGGTGCGGCTGAATGTATCTCCTTCCGGCCTGGACATCCGACGCAAATTGTTATAATTCCGCGTCACGGCTCGGAACCCGTCCAGATTATTCCGGCGGACTCTGGGTTTGTGTTTCATCATGCCAACGCGTTTGAGCAGGATGGACAGCTTTTTGTAGATTCCATTTGCTACCCTGCCTTTCCTGCGGTTGAGCCGAATCAAGACTATCAGGAGGTCAAGTTTTCAGCCTTGCCGCCGGGGCAGCTCTGGCGCTTCCAGCTTAATTTGCAGACCAGGCAGGTGCAGAGCCGCATGTTAGAAGGTCGCTGCTGCGAGTTTCCGGCAATTCATTCCAGCCATGTGGGTCGCCCCTACCGTTACCTGTATTTGGGAGCCGCTGCTGCTGCCGAGGGCAATGCGCCGCTGCAGGCAATTCTTAAGGTTGATTTAGAAACGGGCGATCGCCAGATTTGGAGTGCTGCACCCAGAGGGTATGTAAGCGAACCCGTTTTTGTGCCGCGATCGCCCTCTGCCTATCGAGAGGGGTTGCCCAGCGAAACCTACGACGGCGCCGAAGACAATGGCTGGCTGCTGACGCTCGTATATGATGCGGCGCAGGAACAAACCAATGTGGTGATTTTGGATGCCGCTGATTTGAATCGAGGGGCGATCGCAACGCTGCACCTCAAGCATCACATTCCCTACGGACTGCACGGCACCTTTACCCCTGAGTATTTCGGCAAAGCTTAAAGCGCTGAAGCGCCGAAGCCGTAAATCACCATAGCCCTGGTTGAGCCTGTAAACGGTTTGGCTGGGGCTTCAAAGATCTGATGAAGCTTGCTGCGTTTACTGGCTACAACGCGGTTCAATTCGTTAGGGTGGCACGCAACGGTAGAGTTATCGGCGCTATTGCTGGGTAGAGGTGCCGGATTCAGTAGCCGCACGGTTGTATTAGCAACTTAGGGGTGCCGATCGATCGCTCTACAACATCCCCGTCGGGTTTCAGTAAATGCCCCGATTAGCAACATAGTTTACTGCGTTGGGATGGCCAAGAGGAGAAGTGCCGATGCGCGTCCTGAGTGTACATAACACGTACAAAATTCGAGGTGGAGAAGACGAATCTCGCGAAGCCGAAGAACGGTTACTGCGCGAGAACGGTCATCACGTTGATGTGTATGAAGAAGACAACAGCAAACTTGAGGCGAGCAGTGCCCTGTCTATGGCTGTGCGAACGGTCTGGTCTGCCGAGTCTCACAAATTGGTGCAGCGGATTCTGAAAGAGTCGGGCTGTCATCTGATGCATGTCCAAAACTTCTTTCCGCAAATTTCGCCCTCGGTTTACTATGCTGCCAGAGCCGAGGGGGTTGCCGTCGTTCAGACGTTGCGAAACTACCGTCTGCTTTGTCCAAACGCGCTGTTTTTCCGGGATGGCAAAGTGTGTGAAGACTGCCTGGGTAAAGCGGTGCCGTATCCCGGCATTGTCCACAGTTGCTATCGCGAAAATCGGGCAGCCAGCACCGTCACCGCAGCAATGATTACCGTTCACCGGGCGCTTAAAACCTGGACACAGAACGTGGATGTTTACATTGCCCTGACTGAATTTGCGCGTCAGAAGTTTATTGAAGGCGGATTGCCTGCCGACAAAATTGTGGTAAAGCCCAACTTTGTCTCTCCCGATCCGGGGGTAGGGGAAGGTCTGGGGGGCTATGCGTTGTTTGTCGGTCGCTTGTCGGTTGAAAAGGGCTTAGATACTCTGCTGGCAGCCTGGGAGCAGCTTGAGCACCCCATTCCTCTCAAAATTGTTGGTGAAGGGCCGCTGGCTGAGCAGGTGGAAGCGGCAACCAAACGCCTGCCCAAGGTGGAATGGCTAGGACGACGACCGATGTCAGAGGTTCATGAACTGATGGGCAACGCTATGGCTGTTGTCTTTCCATCGAAATGGTACGAAACCTTCGGCCGGGTAGCGGTAGAGGCATTTGCCAAAGGAACACCTGTGATTGCGGCTAACATCGGGGCGATCGCCGAGCTAGTAGAGCATGGCCGCACCGGGCTGCATTTTCGACCAGGAGATGCGACCGATTTAGCGGCTACAGTGGACTGGCTATTAGCCCATCCTGAGCAACTTCAACCGATGCGTCAGGCGGCCAGAGCCGAATTTGAGCAAAAATACACCGCCGAGGAAAACTACCGTCGGTTAATGCACATCTATAAATTGGCGCTAAACGGGCGTTGAAGGAGGGTTCAATGAAAACGGCGATCGACCAACCAAAACGCTCAGCCACCTATCTCAGCACCTCAACGTTAATTTTGTTAGCCTTTGGCAGTGCCTTTTTTCCCCGAATTCTAGATGCATTGGGCGCGCCATCGGTGGTCAACTTTGTGCATTTGTTTGTTGTCCCTGTCGCCTGTGGATTTGCCCTGTTTCAAACCCGTACAAAAGACCGAAGACAGATTCGCATGACGCAGACCTTGTTGACGGGGCTGTGCATTTTCTTTGCCGTTATTTTAGCCAGCGCCATCGTGAACAATGCTGGCATCATCAATGCGTTTCTAGAATTCCTCTTGTTTACTGAACCGTTTATTTTACTGTTGGCGATCGTTTGCATTCCCATGTCTGCTGCCAGTAGTGAACGAGTAACCAAATGGTTGATTTACTTCGGTTTTGCTAATCTGGCGCTGGGGTTAGGGCAGTATGTGCTGCAAGTGGCTGGCATCATTGGCGATAACCCAGACTTTATTAAAGGCGTTTTTCTGGGGCAGGGGGCTGGACATGTAGTGGGCGCGTCTGTAGCGCTGACGTTTGGGGCTTATTATTTGCTCTCTGCCCACACCGTTCCGATCTGGCTGCGGCTTGTGGTCTTCCTGGCGAACTTTTGGCAAATGCTGGTTGCCGATGCCAAGCAGGTGATTCTGGTGTTTCTGGTCGCAGGGGTGCTGTTGCTGTTCACCAAGTTTAAGGACATTGGCGAAGCGATTAAGTATTTAGCGATCGCCGTTGTGGTTGGCTTTATCTTTTACTGGTGTACGCAAAACGTACCCGCTTTTGCAGCCTTCAACACCTGGGCACGACCCGAAATTTATGGCTCGGATGGGGAAGCGACCCTGCTTAAAACGGCTGCTTTTCGGGTGGTGCCGTCTTACTTTGAGTCTCCGCTGAACTGGGTGGTGGGGCTAGGCCCCGGCCACACGGTGGGTCGGTTGGGTGGCTGGTTTCTGCGGGAGTACAGCGATCTGTTGATGCCATTGGGGGCGACTGTGCATCCGGCTAGCCAGGCGGTTTGGAGCGCTACGGCAGCCAGTTGGTTAGGCGATCAATCCAGCATGTTCTCGCCGTTTTTTGGTTGGGCGGCCATCTGGGGCGATCTGGGCTATGCCGGGCTGATTGCTTACACCTATCTCTGGGTGATTGTTTGGCGCTATCTTTGCCCTACCGACTTCTCGAAGTTCCTGGTGTTAACGGTTTGGGTGTTTGGCCTTATCTTTACGCAGATGGAAGAGCCGGGATACATGCTATTCCTGGTGGTTGTGCTTGGCATGGAATGGCAGTCGCGCCACGCCCGCTCATTGAACCGCGTCCCAGATGCAGTCGCTGTAAACGGTTATCAACCCGACCTACCCCCTGCTGCGGCTCAGCGCAACGGCAAGCGCCCCACGTTTGACAGCTATGGACGACGATCGCAGTCTCATCCCAATCGATTCCGCTAGTGATGCGGCTGTATTATGGCTCAAGGGCTAGCGATCGCTCAAGGATTGGTCAACTACACGGTTGATATACATGCCGCAGCGAACGGCAACCAGCCATAGCACCACATAAACGATCGCCAGAAACCAGTTGCCGCTGGAGAAGGCACGAAATAACCCCAGTCCCAGAACGCCTAGACTGAGCAAAAAGGCAAATCCCAGTACGATCGCCAGCATTCCTCGGATGTAATCGTCCATCGTGTGTGGGTTCCACGATAAGGGTAACGAGAAATAAGCGTAACTCAGGTTTGACCTACTTTTTAGACAAGCTGACAGGGGTAGCGGAACTTGTAATGTCCGGTGTCTTGAACGTATCGGGTCGCTTACGATAGGGCTGGCAGTACTTTTTCGCCAAATACCTCAATGAATCGCTCCTGCTCTCGGTTAACGTTATGGAGCAACAGCCGACTAAAGCCGAGTTCTATGTCCTTTTCTAACCAGGCAATATGTTGCTGTGGATCGGCAGAGATGCGAACAAAGCCATCGAGTTCTTCTGGCTTCACAAACTGTCCGGCGGCATCAAACTGAGCAGGCGATCGCAACTCAGTCATCAAACTATTCTCAAAAATGTTGTTGCGCCACTGCTCATGTGCGCCGTGGCGAGCAGTGATGTCATCCTGTGCGTAAGAAAGCTGCACCTTAAGATACATGGGCTTACCTTCGCCCCCACCCCGACGAAAGGCATCCACGACTTCCTGAAGTTGTTCGGGGGGACGCGAGATCGTGATCAGTCCATCCACCCATCCGGCCAACCATTCTGCCGTTTTAGCCGTGACCGCTGCGCCGATCAACTGCGGGGGGCGTTCAGGTCGAGTATACAGCTTGGCTCCTTCCACGCAAACACGCCCGTGATGGGTAACGGTTTCTCCGGCCCAGAGTGCCCGCATCACCTCAACGCACTCTTTCAACCGGGCATTTCGTTCTGATTTAATCGGCCATACATCTCCTGTAATACACTCATTCAGAGCCTGACCGCTACCCACCGAAACCCAAAACCGATCGGGAAACATTTCTTGCAGCGTGGCGGCAGCCTGGGCAATGATGGCAGGATTGTATCGCTGTCCGGGAGCGCAAACGACGCCATAGGGAAAGGACGTGGCCTGCATAGCGGCTCCCAACCAAGACCAGGCAAATCCGCTTTGTCCTTGTTCTTCTCCCCATGGATGAAAGTGTTCTGAGGAATGGCCTGCTGTGAATCCGGCTTGCTCAGCAAGTTGTACCCATCGCAGCAACGAACTGGGTTTGAACTGTTCGTGGGACGCGTGATATCCAATTTTAACCATGACCATTTAACCAGTTGTGGGTAGGTGTCTTAAAACCATTCATGGCGTTATCGCCTGACGGATGCAAAATGTGGGTTTATTCCTGCTGTAGGGCGTTTTGCAAACGCCCACCCGCATGGTGACACCACAGCAGCAATGCCCAAGTCACTATTGCCCTCGCTGCTGTCTGCGTTTGATTACCCAGACCACGAAAGCCGTCATCAACGAAAGCAAAATAATGGCCGATATAGGGCCAATGAACCGTTCAACGACCGGGTAATTTCGCCCAAGACTGTAGCCCAAGTACGTTAGCAACGTTACCCAAACGGCACTGCCCAGGGTGGTGTACACCAGAAACGGCAGTAAATGCATTCGGCTGATGCCAGCAGGGACAGAAATAAACGTGCGAATTCCTGGAATGATTCGACCCACAAAAACGGCAAAGCTACCTCGTCGTTCAAACCAACCGGACGCTTTGTCGATGTCCTGACTGGAGACGGTGAGCCATTTGCCGTACTGGTCAGCAATTTGCTTCAGGCGTGCTTCACCAACCCAGTCGCCAATAAAATACCACAGCAGTGCGCCCAGCACAGACCCAACAATACCCGCCACCACTGCCAGTGCGGTGTTTAGTTCCCCCTGGGAAGCCGTAAAGCCCGCCAGTGGCATAATTAACTCTGAAGGAATGGGTGGAAACAGGTTTTCTAGAAACATCAGCAAAGTGATGCCCAGATAACCCAGCGAGCTAACGGTACTTACAATCCATTCCAACATAGCCTCTGTCCAGATATTAAGTCTCTCGGTCTAGACTGGAAGTCGTTTGCTTGATTGAGTCAGGTTATGTGCCGTAAGCAGGACTCTGCCCTTCAGCGATCGCCCCATCCACTCGATGCGCTGGTTCGGTGGATTTGTTCATCGCACCTCCGCCGTTGTGAAGTCTCAGTTGTAGGGGCAACCGAGCTTTCGTTACTGCTTACATCGCCGCAACGTTGACCATTGCAATAGGTCTTCCAATTGCAGCAATCGTTGCCTGATATCCATTCGCACTAAAAATGGCTGACGCACGTAGGCGCGGAATCCGTCTTTAAAAGCATGAAGGGGAAGCCGCCAACCTTCACCTATCCTACGGGAGAGATTCTGGCAACAACCCTCGTAAGAACGACGTACAGGCATAGGGAAGGGAATATTCGCGTCTCTATGCCTGTAAATCGCCGTAAAGCGGGATTTGCCAAACCAATGTCCAGCTTAGGGCGATCGCTCTGGTTTCATGCTGGCAATGTGCTGCTTCACCTCAATGACGCTGTCTGGATTAAGCGAGATTGAGTCAATGCCCTGTTCTACCAGAAACGCGGCAAATTCAGGATAGTCGCTAGGGGCTTGACCGCAAATGCCTACTTTGCGGCCAGCGGCATGGGCGGCAGCAATAACGCTGGCGATCGCCATTTTGACCGCTTCGTTGCGCTCATCAAACAGGTGAGACAGTTCCCCAGAGTCGCGATCGACTCCCAAAATGAGTTGAGTCAGGTCGTTGCTGCCAATGGAGAAGCCGTCAAACCGCTCGGCAAACTGTTTTGCTAAAAATACGTTAGAAGGAATTTCACACATGACATAGAGCTGAAGGCCGTTTTCGCCCTGCTTTAACCCGTTTTCTGCCAGCACGCCAATGACGCGGTCGGCTTCTTCGAGGGTGCGACAAAACGGAATCATCAGGATGACATTATCAAATCCAATGGTTTCGCGTACCCGCTTCATGGCCAGACATTCCAGCGCAAAACCATCTCGGTAGCGATCGCTGTAGTAGCGAGAGGCTCCCCGAAAGCCCAACATGGGGTTTTCTTCCTCTGGCTCAAACTGTTGCCCACCCAGCAGATTAGCGTATTCGTTGGTTTTGAAGTCGCTCATTCGCACAATCACCGGGTCAGGGTATTGCGATGCGGCAATTTTGGCGATGCCTTCTGCTAGCTTTTCAACAAAGTACTGCCGTTTGTCGTCATATCCTCGCGTCAGGTCACGAATTTGCTTCCAGGCATCTTTGTCGTGGAGTTCGTCATAGTGAACAAGCGCCATCGGGTGAATTTTAACGATGTTGTTGATGGCAAACTCCATTCGCGCCAGCCCAATCCCTGCTGCTGGCAGCCGCCACCAGCGAAACGCTGCCGCCGGACTGGCAATGTTCATCATGATTTTGGTGTCAATGTCGGGGACATCATCCAGGTTGATATCCGTTACTTCAAAGTCGAGGAGGCCATTGTAGACATTGCCCTGGTCGCCCTCGGCACAGGAAACTGTGACCTCATGCCCGTTGCGAAGTACCCGTGTGGCATCGCCTGTGCCCACGATCGCCGGAATTCCCAACTCTCGGCTAACGATCGCTGCATGGCAGGTGCGCCCACCATAGTCGGTGACGATCGCCGCCACTCGCTTCATAATTGGCACCCAGTCGGGATCGGTCATCTCAGTTACCAGGACGCTGTTATCTTCTACTTTGTCGATGTCCTTAGCGCTGAGAACGCGGCACACTTTACCAGAGGCGATCGCATCGCCAATGCTGAGTCCGGTGACGAGGCGATCGCCCCGTTGTTTCAATTTGTAGGTTTGGAAGGAACCTGCCACTTGCTGGGAATGCACGGTTTCGGGTCGCGCCTGCACGATCGACAGCTCGCCCGTTTTGCCATCCTTAGCCCACTCCATATCCATCGGGCAACCGTAATGGGCTTCAATGGTGCAGGCCCATCGCGCCAGTTGCAAAATCTCGTCATCCTGTAGCACAAACGATTGACGCTCTGTGCGGGAGGTATTCACGTTTTTGATCGTCTTGCTACCTTCGGTGGAGTAAACCATCTTCTTCGACTTGCTGCCCTTCGTTTTTTCAAGAATGGGCTGAAGTTGGTCATTGGGTAATAGTGGCTTAAACACAGTGTATTGATCGGGCGTTACTGTACCCTGCACCACATTTTCACCCAGTCCCCACGCGGCACTAATAATGACCACGTTGGGAAACCCGGTTTCGGTGTCAATGGAAAACATCACCCCTGCACCTGCCAGATCAGAGCGCACCATTTTTTGAACGCCAATCGATAAAGCGACCTGCATGTGTTCAAAGCCACGCTCCTGGCGGTAGCTAATGGCGCGGTTGGTAAACAGTGAGGCGTAGCATTCACGGCAAGCATGTAACAGTTCTTCTTCACCGCTAACGTTAAGGAACGTCTCTTGTTGTCCGGCAAAGCTGGCATTGGGTAAATCTTCGGCGGTGGCACTACTGCGAACGGCAACATCCACATCGTCTACGCTGTAGTTGCGGCTCAAGGTTCGGTAAGCGTCACGGATGGCATGTTCAACATCCTCTGGAAACGGCAAATTGGTAAACAGTTTGCGAATGGCCTTGCCGACCTGCGCCAGGTTCTTTTTGCCAATTTCTAGTTCATGTAAGTGGGTTTGAATTTTTTCTTTTAAGTGATTGGTTTCCAGGAAGCTCCAGTAGGCATCAGACGTGGTGGCGAATCCGTCGGGCACGTGAACCCCTTCTGCTTTGAGCGATCGAATCATTTCACCGAGAGACGCATTTTTGCCGCCCACTATCTCGACATCCTGAGCATTTAAAGTCTCAAACCAGCGCACAAATGGATTACTACCGTTTGCCGTTCCCATCGTTTTTCCTCTGTCGTTCGAATACAGGTTTAAAGCAAGGGTTCGATCTTCCCTATCTTTATCCTTACGAATGAACCGTACGACGTGCAGCCCTCTATCCTGATGGGGGCAATCGCTACAAGCCTTCTCTTTGTTGTGTTGGAGCGATCGCAGCACCGATTAACAGTCGATCGTTGAGTAAAGAATATTAATAATGAGTCGGTTTATTCACGCAGGGTTCAGACGTTCGGCGGAACTTGCTTCCAGGAGAGGCCAACGGTTCGACCTGACCGTTCTCTGTCCCAGGGTTGAGGTCAGCCGTTTAGCAGAATGGTTTAGTTGAGAAATACAATTGTGCAACTTGGTTTCGACAGCTTCTACAGTGGGGGTGAGGCTGTCTTTTTATTGAGCCCCTCAGATAACCTCTCCGACAGTGAAGAAGTATCGATACTTGCTGTTTAGTGTTTTAGTTATTTCACTTTGCCTACTGGCTGTGGGTCTTCATATGGGATTGAGGTCTGACCCAACCCAAAAGGAAATTTATGATACTCTCCCCAGGCCAGCACAGTAGCAGTTGAAGCAATCTCGATCGCTGTTCCAAAATTCAGATTTTGTTGCTTTTTGTAAAGATCTGCGTGAAACAACGGACAAACCGTTTCATCGGCAGTAGGGTCTTATAAGAGAATTAGACGTTTCGGGCAGCCATCGTTTATGATGGCTGCTTTTTATTTAAGAAATGCCCTGAATGGCTTAAACCAGTCAGGTTGCTCGGCAATCGACACAGAAATTCCCTACCCTTTGATAGAATCCGCAGGCGACAGATTCCACAATCTTCCGTTGGATTGATGGTGCAACAAAAGCAGTCTGTTGAACTAGTAACTGGAGTCAAGATTTGGACAGCCTATAACAATGCGTAAGATCAACATTGGTTTATCAGAAGAAGCCCGTAATGGCGTTTGTGACTTGCTAAATCATGATTTGGCAGACGCTTATCTACTGCTAATCAAAACTAAAAAATACCACTGGGATGTGGTTGGCCCCCAATTCCGTTCCCTTCATGAACTGTGGGAAGAGCATTATCAAGCTCTAACCGAGACGATTGACAGCCTTGCCGAGAGAATCCGGGCGTTGGGTGGTTACCCTATCGGTACTGCTAGTGGCTTTCTGAAGTATGCCACCATCCAAGAGCATCAAGATGATGTTCCCGGCGCAAACGAGATGGTTGCTCGTCTAGCTGATGATCATGAGCAAGTGATCCGTAACTTGCGAGAGCACGTTGATGCTTGCGACGAAAAGTATAACGACCAGGGTACTGCTGACTTCTTGACCGGCTTGATGGAAGGTCACGAAGAGATGGCCTGGATGCTGCGTTCCTTTATTGAAGGCGAGTCCCTCAAAGGCGACAATAGCACTACCGGCAAGCAAGCCGTTAGCGTCAATTAATTTTTTTAGAATGAGACTTCCCAACTTCCACTAACAACACTCATAGCTCAACAACCGGCAGCCTGTAGGGGCTGCTTTTTTGTGGCGTTGCAGCATGAAAGTACAGCAGGACGCTACAACACTTCAACGGTGCCTTGCTGTCCATCAATCCTGACTGTCTGCCCGTCTCGAAGCTGCTGGGTAGCCTGATGAACATCCAGGACGGCTGGAATGCCGTACTCGCGGGCAATGATGGCACCGTGCGACAGCCGTCCCCCTGCCTCTGCAATGAAGCCGCCTGCCTGAGCTAACAGCGGTGCCCATCCCGAATCAGTATAGGGAACGACCAAAATGGTGTTGCGATCGACCGCAGGCACCGTTTGCAAATTCTGCAAAATCAAGACTCGCCCTTCTGCCTTGCCAGGGCTGGCTCCAATGCCGCTGAGTTGATTGACCGAGTTTCTCTCGCTTAAGCGCCATTGCCCTTCGGTGACAGCAGGCGGCTCGTTGCCGTAGACCAGAACAGGAATAGGGTTAATTTGGCGATCGCTCTCTAACTGCAATCGCCGTGCCGCAATCATTTTAGTCATGCGTTGCCCTAAATCGAGATCGGTCTGGTTGAGCAACTGTTGAATCTCATCGAATTTTAAGAAAAAGATATCTCCAGGTTGCTTAAGTACGCCAGCACTGAGCCAACGATGTTCTAGCGCCACAAAACTCCAGCGCAGTTCGGCTAACAACTGGCTATAGACGGTCGTTACCTTGCCCTTTAAGCTCAAGCGTTGCTGAACTTGCCGTACCTTCCAGGTCTGTGACGATGGCGGTTGGGCTGCGTTCGCCTTGGCTCCATTGGTAGGTGGATTAAATAAAAACCGGGTGAACAGTTCCCGTACGGGGCGCGGGTCGTCTTTCCAGGTGGGAACGGCAATATCGGTTGCCACATCGCTTAAATAGCCGTAGCGATCGAAAAACTGATCCAGCCGTTGCAAGATCAGCCGTCCCTCTGGATGTTCGGCCAACGCCGCAAACACCACCGAACTTTGGGGGCTAAGCTGGTTCAGGTTAAGCAAACCACGGGCGTTGACCGCAATGGCTTGCAGCGATCGCAGCGAGTCCACTTCAGGTGCGTGGCTATTGTCCAACAGTGGATCGTCCACCTTAAGAGCCGCCTGCCGCACGGCGAAACTGAGTGGAGCCAAAATGCTGTAATAGGTAGCCCGTTTGAGCAGCTCCAAAATTTGCTCAATGCGGCTAAATAGTGCGTTGGGTGCAAGGCGATCGACCGACTGCCGCGCTAAGTCTGCTAAACCGGGCGTAAAGTGAGCCTGGTCATCCTGTTTAAAGTCGCTTTCCAGTTTTAGTTCGCGGTTGAGCAACCGCAACAAACCAGGTACGTTTCGTATCGTTGATTGCACAGGAGGCTTGCTAAAGGCTGCACCCCGAGTCAAGAATTCCAGGCTTTCAGGTGGCAAGCCCATCCGTTGAAAGAGTTGCCCTAGCAAAGAGGCGTTAAAGTACGCCGCAGAATGATGTAGCGTTGCGGTTTCGTTGAAGTCTAGCCCCGTGGCTCGTGGCCCCAATACCACTGTAAAAATTTCACCCCAAACGCCGCAGGTCAATGGACGGTTAATGGACCAGGTCAGCGGATGAATAAACCCCGGTATCACTTCTGCGGCAATTTTTCGCGTCCAAATCGGCAGCAGCGTAGTGATGGGTCGAGACTGCAATAGCCAGAGGTGCTGACCGTCATAGCTCCACTCAATATCCTGGGGCGTGCCATGAAACCGCGCTTCGATATGACGTGCTAAATACGCCACCTGTTGAATTAAGCGCAGCGGCACATCGCCTTCGCCTTCTGTTGCCAGGGTCAGGGAATCGGGCAACATCCAGTCGGGCGGCGGGTCTGGGGTGCCTGGGTGAGCTGGTTGCACATCACCGTCGCCAATCCACACCCGATACTGTTCTGGGGTGGCTTGCCCAGAGACAATTTGTTTAGCCGAGCCGGGTAAGGCTTCAATCGTCACCGCATTGCCCTGGCGGGTAATAGGGTCGCGGCTAAAGGCTACTCCAGAAAAAACGCCTGCAACTTGATCTTGAATCAGCACGGCCATTCCGGTATCAGCCATGCCTTTGGTTTGGCGGTACTGTATGGCGGCAGGTAGGGTATACGACATCTGGCACTGAGCGATCGCCTGCTCTAAAGCGGGTTGGCTCGTAACATTGCCAATCGATTCGTACTGTCCGGCGGCTGAGGCAACGTCGCTATCTTCCCCAATGGCAGACGATCGTACAATCAACGGGCGATCGGTTGAGGGTTGCAATGCTTCAATTAACGGTTTTGGATCATCACCGGGCGGTAGCACCCAGCCCATCGGTACGGGATATCCCCACCGGTTTAATTGCCCGAGGGTGGCGGCTTTAGCACCAACTTTGGTGGCAGAAAGCGGTTGATCCAGTGAGAGGGTGGCGCGATCGCCGCGAAAAAAACGAAACATGCGTTGGGCTTGTCCCCGTGTTGGGTTAGCAGGTAAATCTAAATCATCTGGAATTTTTTGATAGATCCAGGCGAGGAAAAGGCTAAGTGTCACCGTAGCACCAATCCGCGCCCCATCGGTTGGGTGCCGCAATGCGGTGATCAGCGGCAGCAACACCAGCACGCTCAGTTTCCCCAACTGCCGTTCCCGCAAAATGGTGAAGCCAATGCTGCTGATTAAAAAAAGTAGCCCTGCGGCGATCGGATCATGGACAATATATCCCCACACCACATTGGTGGTTCCTGCCCCACGGCTCATCCAGAATCGCCCCATCACCAGGGCAACCAGGGCGATCACTTCCCACACCGGATCAGACGGAAAAAAGAAACGAGCCAGCAAAACCGCTGCAATTCCCTTAAAAGCTTCAGAGAGAACGGCTAACGTTCCTGCCAGTCGTCCACCGTGGTAAAACGCTGCCGATACGCTGATATTTCCGGTGCCCAAGCGAGCCAGCCGTCGCCCCGTCAAACCATAGGTGATCCAGGCAACGAGCGGCAAACCGCCCAACAGTGGACAAACCACAAAGATGATCAGCGAACCCCAAACCTGCGTAAGTGTCATGCGTCTAAACAGCGTTTAACCTTCAGCACAGATCGTCTCATGGCAGGAGCCTGTGGCGGGTGCCCCAACCTAAATCCTAAAACGCCATTGCTCAGGCTGAACCGGCTCCCTCCATTTTTTGCCGGACGGATCTCGTCCAATAGCGGGTTAATTTCTACCTTGAGCGAGAAGTATCACCAGGAATGAACAATCACAATATGGGCGTTGCTGAATGGATAGGTGAATCGTTGAGCGAGCATGGCTCAGATCGCCTCCTGGTATTCCCTCATTCTGAGGGGCTTTGAAGGTTCAGACGTTCTCCATAGTGGGGCAGTAGGGGAAATTCAACCACGATTCAGCAACGCTACGGAACGATTTTGTAAATGAGTAGGGTCGTTACTGCAAGCCATTGTCAAACCAAACTGTGGTTATAATCCTTGCTCCATGCTTGCAGACTCAGTTCGCTGTTCGTCTAAGTCCAACCCTATGAGTTGCTTCCATGTTAGACCTCTGGTACAAAAACGCTGTCTTCTACTGCATTGATGTTGAAACCTATATGGATGCCAATGGTGATGGCATCGGTGATTTTGAAGGACTGACGCAGCGAATCAACTACATCGCCGGATTGGGTATCACCTGCATTTGGCTGATGCCGTTTTATCCGACGCCCAACAAAGATAATGGATACGACGTAAAGGATTATTACAACGTCGATCCTCGGTTAGGTACATTGGGCGATTTTGTTCAGTTCACGCGTCGGGCGCAAGAACGTGGCCTTCGCATCATCGTCGATTTGGTTGTCAATCACACATCCGACCAACATCCCTGGTTTCAGGCTGCCTGCAAAGACAAGAATTCTAAGTATCGTGATTTTTACGTGTGGGCAGATGAAAAGCCTGAAGACGCGGAAGAAGGAATTATTTTTCCAGGAGTACAAAAAAGCACCTGGACGTATAACGAGGAGGCAGGAGCCTACTACGCTCATCGCTTTTACGACCACCAGGCCGACCTCAACATTGTTAATCCAGAGGTGCGTCAGGAAATCCAGAAAATTATGGGGTTCTGGTTAGCGCTGGGCGTATCTGGCTTCCGGGTTGATGCGGCTCCCTTCCTGATTGAAATTATGAGAGAAGGGGTCGAACCCGATGTCGAAGATCCATTTCTCTATTTGAAGGAGATGCGAAACTTTCTCTCCTGGCGGCGAGGAGATGCCATTATCCTGGCAGAAGCTAATGTCTCTACAGACGATCTCCCGAACTATTTTGGGGATGGGGATATGCTGCAAATGCTGTTTAGCTTTTATGGCAATCAGTATATGTTTCTGGCTCTGGCCAGGGAGAGTGCTGAGACACTGCTGCAAGGACTGAACATGCTGCCTGAGATCCCTCATACAGGACAGTGGGCGAACTTTGTCCGCAACCACGATGAATTGTCTCTAGACAAGCTTTCCGATTCTGAGCAGGATGAAGTTGCGGCTCAGTTTGCCCCCGACAAAGAACTGATGTGGATTTATGACCGGGGGGTTCGTCGCCGCTTTGCGCCGATGGTGAATGGCAATCAGCGACGTATTCGATTGGCCTACAGCTTGATGCTGACTCTTCCGGGTAGCCCAGTGCTGAACTTTGGTGAAGAAATCGGCATGGGCGATGACCTATCTTTGCAGGAACGAAATTCGGCTCGAACGCCAATGCAGTGGTCGAACGAACCTAATGCTGGTTTCTCTAAAGCGTCTGCCGATCAGCTCATCCTGCCGGTTGTGTCTGAAGGCGAGTTTAGCTACAAGCATGTGAACGTCATCGATCAGCGGCGAGATCCAGAGTCTCTGCTGAACTGGATGGAACGCGCGATTCGGATGCGAAAGGAATGCCCGGAGTATGGCTGGGGAGACTTTACGGCGATCGCCACTGAAAATCCTTGCGTTTTTGCTCATCGCTGCGATTGGCAAAACCGAGCTGTGATCGCCGTCCACAATTTGGGCAAAGAGCCTTGCACCGTGTCACTGAAGATTGATGATGATGCTTGTCACTTGATTGAGTTGCTTGGAGATAAGCCGTACGAACCGATCAAGGGATCTTCTTATGAACTAGACCTGGAGGGCTACGGTTATCGCTGGTTCCGTTTGGGAAACCATTATATATAAGTCTCATCATGCAAAAAGCGCCCCATGTGGGGCGCTTTCAATCTAGTTAACTATGAGAAACATCTAATTCAATTAGATGACTGCTTAGCCAACGATGCTGGGTGCTTCGCTAGAAGCCAGGTCAAGCGGGAAGTTGTGAGCGTTGCGCTCGTGCATCACTTCCATCCCCAGGTTCGCACGGTTGAGTACGTCTGCCCAGGTGCCAATCACT
>NZ_JADEWO010000046.1 GCF_015207605.1 Oculatella sp. LEGE 06141 | reverse complement strand
AGCTGTTCTAATCGCATCATCGAGCAGCGCAAACTGAGTTGGATTACCTCTGAGCTTGGTTTCCAGAACAATCATGAGCGGCAAGACTCAAATCTTGTGGGCACACTTTACCATAAACAAGAGTACAGACGGATGTAAGGATCTCGGTTGAGTCTGATAGATTATTGCCAATCTCCGCATCCGCTCCGATTGGCGCGGCATTCATCTCAGCACCGCCCTTCGGGACGGTGTGAACCTTCTGCCTGGAAAAGGTAAAATTTCTTCACACCCTGCGTTGCCATCTTTACCCCATGCTTTGCGACTACCTGCAACTCATTCTGACGGCTCGTGTGTATGATGTGGCTCAAGAATCGCCGCTGGAACATGCGCCCAATCTGTCTACCCGGTTGAATAACAAACTCCTGCTCAAACGAGAAGACATGCAGTCGGTCTTTTCCTTTAAGCTGCGGGGAGCGTACAACAAAATGGCGCAACTGCCGCCTGATTTACTGGCTCAAGGGGTGATTGCGGCCTCGGCTGGTAACCATGCTCAGGGGGTGGCTCTGGGTGCCAGCCGCTTAGGAACACGGGCTGTGATTGTCATGCCAGTCACGACCCCGCAAGTTAAGGTCGATGCGGTTAAAGCCAGGGGAGGCGAGGTGGTGCTGTATGGCGATACCTATGATGATGCCTATGCCCATGCCCGCCAACTGGAAGCCGAAAAAGGTTTAACCTTCATTCATCCGTTTGACGATCCATCAGTGATTGCCGGACAGGGCACCATTGGCATGGAAATTTTGCGCCAGTGCCAACAACCGATTCATGCCATTTTTGTAGCGATCGGCGGAGGTGGGTTAATTTCTGGCATTGCTGCCTACGTGAAGCGCATCCGCCCTGAAATCAAAATTATTGGCGTAGAACCGATCGATGCGGATGCCATGTATCAATCGCTCAAGGCAGGGCATCGAGTCCGGTTACCTCAGGTGGGCTTGTTTGCCGATGGGGTGGCGGTGCGGCAAGTGGGAGAAGAAACCTTTCGCCTCTGCCAGCAGTATGTTGATGACATCATTCTGGTGGGAACAGATGATACCTGTGCCGCCATTAAAGACGTGTTTGAAGACACGCGATCGATTCTGGAACCCGCCGGGGCGTTGGCGATCGCCGGGGCAAAAGCCTATGTTGAACGAGAGCAAATCGAAAACCAAACGCTGGTGGCGGTCGCCTGCGGTGCCAACATGAACTTCGATCGCCTGCGGTTTGTGGCAGAACGCGCCGAACTGGGGGAACGGCGCGAAGCCATTTTTGCCGTCACCATTCCGGAAGAGCGAGGGAGCCTCCGCAAGTTTTGCGAATGTATCGGCAAACGCAACTTAACCGAGTTCAACTACCGCATTGCCGATGCAGCCGAGGCCCATATTTTTGTGGGTCTGCAAATTGAAAACCGGGCAGATGCGGCAAAAATGGCGCAGACCTTTGGCACCTGCGGCTTTAAGACCATTGATTTAACCGACGATGAGTTAACTAAACTGCATCTGCGGCACATGGTGGGTGGGCGATCGCCCCTGGCTCATAATGAACTGCTCTATCGCTTCGAGTTTCCCGAACGTCCGGGGGCGTTAATGAAGTTTGTTGGTTCCATGAGTCCAAACTGGAATATCAGTATGTTTCATTACCGCAACAACGGCGCAGACTATGGACGAATCGTGATGGGCATCCAGGTTCCGCCGCACGAGATGGCAGAGTGGCAAACCTTTCTCGAAACCCTGAGCGATCGCTACTGGGATGAAAGCCAAAACCCCGCATACAAGCTGTTTTTGGCATAGGGCGATCGGTCGCAAGCTGGGTCGATTCATCCAGGCGGGCGAGCTGGTTTAGCCGCGATCGCAACCCGAAAAGGGCTGTAAATCAACAGGTTCCTGCCCAAAGGCACAAAATCCCAGTAAGCTAGGTCAATGAAAGGTGTAGTTTGCGTCAGTTAGTAGCAACTTCACCCGTATTTTTATTCAGCGTTCGCCCAACCAGGGGATGCGGTTTCTTTGAGGTTTTCAAAATGAATGTTTTACTTCTTTATCCTCGTTTCCCCAAAAGCTTTTGGTCATTTGAGAAAACGCTGGCACTGCTCGATCGCAAGGCCATGTTGCCGCCGCTGGGTCTGATCACGGTTGCTGCCATTTTGCCGCAACCGTGGAACTATAAGCTGGTCGATCGCAACGTGCGTGATGTGACCGCAGCCGAGTGGGAATGGGCTGATCTCGTGATCTTATCTGCCATGATTGTGCAGAAAGACGATTTACTCGATCAAATTCAAGAAGCCAAACGGAAAGGAAAGCGGGTCGCTGTGGGTGGCCCTTACGCAACCGCATTGCCCAACGAGGTAACGGACGTTGGAGCCGATTATTTAATTCTGGATGAAGGGGAGATTACCTTACCTCTGTTTGTGGAGGCGATCGCACGCGGCGACGAATCCGGCATCTTCCGAGCCGGGGGCGAAAAGCCAGATGTCACTTCAACTCCGGTGCCTCGCTTTGACCTGCTCGACTTCGATGCCTATGCCGAAATGTCGGTGCAGTTTTCGCGCGGCTGTCCGTTTCAGTGCGAGTTCTGCGACATTATTGTGCTGTATGGCCGCAAGCCGCGCACCAAAGCGCCCGATCAACTGCTGAAGGAACTCGATCGCCTTTACGAATTAGGCTGGCGGCGCAGCATCTTCATGGTGGATGACAATTTCATCGGCAACAAGCGCAACGTCAAGCTGTTTCTGAAAGAGCTAAAGCCGTGGATGGTGGAACACCAGTATCCCTTCTCCTTTGCCACAGAAGCGTCGGTGGATCTGGCGCAGGATCAGGAATTGATGGATGCAATGGTGCAGTGCAACTTTGGCGCGGTGTTTCTCGGTATTGAAACCCCCGATGAAGCCAGTCTGACGCTAACCCAAAAGCACCAGAACACGCGAGATTCGCTCAGTGATGCGGTTCATGCGATTACGCGATCGGGCTTGCGGGTAATGGCCGGGTTCATCATCGGCTTTGATGGCGAAAAGAAAGGGGCGGGCGATCGCATTGTGCAGTTCGTTGAGCAGACCTCTATTCCCACTGCGCTATTCAGTATGCTGCAAGCCCTGCCCGATACGGCTCTCTGGCATCGGTTGGAAAAAGAAGGACGGCTTCGCAGCAAGTCGGCCAACATCAACCAGACGACGTTGATGAACTTTGTGCCAACGCGACCGCTGGAGGAGATCGCTCAGGAGTATGTGGATGCCTTCTGCCGATTGTACGACCCGGCAAAGTTTCTCGATCGCGCCTATCGCCATTACCGCATTTTAGGAGAAGCCACCTATCCTAAGAAAGGGAAGCGATCGAAGAAGGCCGTAAATTGGGTAACCATTCGAGCCTTCCTTACCATCTGCTGGCGGCAGGGTGCCCTACGCAAAACACGCTGGCAGTTCTGGCGCAATCTGTGGAACATGTGGCGTTATAATCCGGGCGGAATTAGCAGCTACCTGTCGGTGTGCGCCCAAATTGAACACTTCCTGGAGTACCGCGAAATTGTGACGCGCGAAATTGGGGAGCAGGTATCTCAGTTCTTAAAGGAGGAGGCAACCCTGGAGGCTCAGGTGAAGCCAAAGGTTGCGGTGTAACAGCGATGCCGTCATATGCTTCAGCCAGCGATCGCGCTAACGGTTGGACTCCATCACCAGGGTGTTAGATTTGCGTAAAGTGTGTGTATAATCACACACCTGTTTAGATAAACGGTACAGAAATACGGGCACTTGGTTTGGGTGCCCTATTTTTGCCCTGGCACACGATCGCTACACGAGGCTTTTGAGATGCGCGTTTTACTGATTTATCCCCAGTTTCCCAAAAGTTTCTGGTCGTTTGAGAAAACGTTAGAACTGGTAGGCTTCAAGGCTCAGCTTCCCCCCTTGGGCATTGTCACGGTCGCGGCCATTCTGCCCCAAACCTGGGAGTTTAAGCTGGTCGATCGCAACGTGCGAGATGTCACTTCAGACGAGTGGGAGTGGGCTGAACTGGTGTTGCTATCCGCCATGATTGTGCAAAAAGCGGACTTTAGGGCGCAAATTCAAGAAGCGAAGCGTCGTGGTAAGCGGGTGGCGGTGGGTGGTCCCTATCCTACCGCGCTGCCGGAGGAAGCCAATACTGCCGGGGCAGATTTCTTAATTTTGGATGAGGGCGAAATTACCCTGCCGCTGTTTGTGGATGCGGTTGAGCGGGGCGATCGCACCGGGATTTTCCGCTCGAATGGTGAAAAACCTCCAGTCACCGATACCCCCATTCCCCGCTTCGACCTGCTGCAATTTGATGCCTACGCCGAAATGTCGGTGCAGTTTTCGCGTGGATGCCCGTTTCAGTGCGAGTTTTGCGACATCATTGTGCTGTATGGCCGCAAGCCGCGCACTAAAACGCCAGATCAGCTCATTGCAGAACTTCAGCGGCTCTACGAATTGGGCTGGCGGCGCAGCATTTTTATGGTGGATGACAACTTCATTGGCAACAAACGCAACGTTAAGCGGCTGCTGCACGACCTGAAGCGCTGGCAGGAGGAGAATGGCTATCCCTTTGCATTTGCGACTGAAGCATCGGTGGATTTAGCCCAAGATCCAGAACTGATGCAGATGATGGTGGACTGTAATTTTGGCGCAGTCTTTTTAGGCATTGAAACTCCTGATGCTGACAGTCTGGCATTAACCAAAAAGTATCAGAATAATCGTGATCCAATTGTGGATTCGGTGATGAGGATTGCCCAATCAGGCTTGCGGGTAATGGCCGGATTCATCATTGGCTTTGATGGTGAAAAGAAGGGGGCGGGCGATCGCATCGCTCAGTTTGTGGAACAGACGGCGATTCCAACCGCCATGTTTAGCATGTTACAGGCATTGCCCGATACAGCGTTGTGGCATCGCCTTGGGCGTGAAGGTCGCTTGCTATCGGAACGGGGAGACGGACACCAGGCGACGCTAATGAACTTCATGCCCACTCGCCCGTTGGAGGATATTGCCCACGAGTATGTCCAGGCATTCTGGACGCTCTACGACCCGATCACAGTGCTGAATCGTACCTACCGTCATTTTCTGGTGTTAGGAGAGGCACATCGCCGCAACCAGCAGGAACATCCCCGTACCAACTCTACGGGTAGCCCGGATGTCAATTGGGCGACGATTTGGGCGCTGCTCATCATCTGCTGGCGGCAGGGGGTGGTACGCAAGTCTCGCTGGCGGTTCTGGGTAAATTTGATTAGCCTGACGGTGCGTTATCCCGCCGTAGTGGGCAATTATCTGTCAGTATGTGCTCAGGCCGAGCATTTTCTGGACTATCGCCAGATTGTACGGAGCCAGATCGAGCAGCAGTTAAATGAGTATTTAAGCCAGTATCCTGCTGAACGTCAGCAAGTTGCTGAGGTGAATGTTGCGGCTTAGCGTTAATTTGCCGTAGAGACGTGTTTGATTCATCTCGTGTTAGAGGGTGTTTGAAACGTATCTTTTACGTCCCGGTAGGGGCGAAGCATTCGGTAGACAATGTCTCGGTTGTTCCAGCCATCCTGATTCGTAGATTGCTTCTCGCAGAGTATGCTTCGCCCCTACACCTATCGGGTAACTAATCAGACCTTCATCCTCTTACAGCCATTTCCATTCACCACGCCTTAAACCCTAAACCCCACACCCATCTTGGCGAGACTGTGGCTTACTCGATTGAGAACCGCTGTAAGTCAACGCTCAAGAACTGGCTCAACCTCTGTAGAATTGAACCGCTACTGATTGTCGGCAAACTGAGCGTTGACCCATCAATTCTTAGGTTACAAAACCTCTGTATGTGAAAGACATAATTGAAGTAGTTATGTCTACAAAAGCAACGTTAAAAACTTGACAGCTCTTCTTACTCTGTGGTGAAAATAATGTTCAGGAATAACAAAAAATCAGTAAAAATGATGAAAACTTCAAAGTTATCTTCCAAATCCGGCCATTAATGCTTTAGTAGAGTTTCTCTCTCGCCAAACCATTTTGATCGCATCTTTTTGACCATTTTGACAATGTATATTTGCGCCCAAGTTTACCCGTAACCCCACAATCAAGACGCAATGAATGGGGAGTTATAGTCAGTCAACTTATACGGCATGCGGCAAATTAACAGCATTAACCCTGTAACTTTTTTAACATTTACTCTCGCTGGATATGGGTGGTTTTATATATCAGGCAATGCCGTCAAGCCCGTTGGTTCAACACCATTGGGCAGAATGACTGACTTAACAGAAGCAACAGTAGGGGTGTGAGGGAGATTAGCCGCATCGAGCAGCCCAAGCCAGATTTCGCTTTAGCATTCACAAGATTGAACATTATTTAATCACTGATGTAATTAGGTTAAACAACCGTTAGAACAGTAGCTTAACGAGATAACAGCCTACACTCACATTGTCTGAAAATGCGAAGGCAGAATGAAGCCGTCTAGTCTCCAGACTGCTGTATTGCTGTCGCTTCAAACCAGCTAACCGTTGCTAACCCTACTGAATATTACGTTCGCAGCACACTCAGATCCAGTTTTGATTCAAGTCTAGTTTTTTACTTTCGCGTTTGCTGAGAAGTGCGCCTAATTGCGCCTCATCAAGTCATGAACCGTATTAGCAGCAGATTCGTGATGATGTCTATGTATCAGGAAGTTCAACATTCATGGAATTTCTATGCTGGAATATTACTGCGATCGCCTACCCGCTGAGAGCCTTGCTCTAGAGCAAGGCGTATTCTTATCACCGACTCAGCGGCAATTTCTGTTGAATAAGCTGCAAAGCAATTTGCGGCCAGAGCACCGCCGTCGAATTGAAATCATGTTGCTTGCCGATATGGGGCAATCTCAAACCCAAATTTGTGAAGCGTTGCAGTGTTCTCACGATACGGCCCGTTATTGGATTTCAATGGTGCAGGCGGGTCGCATTCATGCTTGGGACGACCTGCCGATTGGTCGCCCTAAAACGATTAACGAGCCTTATCTCGATCGCCTGAAAGAATTGGCCAACCGCAGCCCCCGCGATTATGGCTATTCATTTCGGCAGTGGACGGGGCAGTGGCTCAGCAAACACCTACACCGTGAGTTTGATATCAAAGTGAGTCCTCGCCACATCAATCGGCTGCTCAGACAAATGGGACTTTCCACTCGGCAGCAACAACCCGATGCAAACAGAAATGGCCAGCATCCTGCATCAGAGGATGCTGGCCTTACTGCTGGTATTGTTTTCTGCAATTTGCCATCGGCATCATCCCAATCGCCGCCGGAATCTTTAAAGCTATGGCCCTTTAGCCCCAAATCCTATTAGCAACCAGGACTCATACAACATCATCTTCAATATCTTCAATGAAGGAGCAGAAGCGTATGCTTCACGATCCATCTGCTCAATTTCCATTGCATCATCAGCTTGCCCAACTGTTGGCTCAAACGCTGGGGCAAGCCCTCTCTGTTCAAGACTGCTCTACTTACACGCATCACGTTGAGATCATTCAACCTGCTGCTGGCAAACGCTTCTGGCAATCTGATGCGGCTCCTGGTATTTATATTGTGCTATCAGGTAAAGTGCGATTGCTAGATGCCAATGATGAGTTGCTGGCTTCCCTGGAAGTAGGGGAATCCTTTGGAGAGCTAACGCTATTTCCAGAGGACTTGTTTAAGCCATATTCGGCTCGCGCTTCTGCTGAGCTAAAACTTGGCTATCTTCCCGCATCACCGCTGCACCGATTGATGCAACGCTATCCTGATATCAGCACGCATCTATATCAGAAGGCTACATTGTGGGAGTTGTTGCTGTTGTGCCGTCAGACTCCGCTGTTACAAAAGGTGCCTGTGCGGGAATTAACTCGAATGCTGCCGTTTTTTCAGCGGCATTCCCTTGCGGCGGGCATCCTGCCAGGTCATCTGCATCATCAAAAGCTGTGGCTGATTCATCATGGCGAGTTGTTGCACCCATCAGGAACACGGCTGCAAGCTGGCAATGTGTATCTCCCTTCTCGTTTAACTGAACCTGCCCCCTGGCAAGTTACTTATGCAACTGAGCTATACACCTTAAACGATGCAGATTGGCAAATGGTGCTGCCCTATGCCCCCCAACTGGCTGAGCAAATTGAGGAGAATTGGCTACAGTCCGTTGTTGTTCAGCCAACCCCAGTAGCGCGGCGATCGCTCCAGTCCCGGTTAACGCCTCCATCGCCTCCACGACAGCGGCGATCGCCCCACTCTGCTTACTTTCCTAGCCCACAAATGAAAGTTGGGCATTGGTGGCAACAGGTAACACGACGCTACCCTTTCTATGCCCAGCAAAGTGCCTCTGATTGTGGTGCAGCTTGCCTGGTGATGATTGGTCGCTATTGGAATAAGCGCTTTAGCGTCAACCGCCTGCGAGACATGGCTAATGTTGACCGCAATGGAGCGTCGCTTCGCGGGTTAGCGGCTTCTGCCGAAACCATTGGGTTTTCTACACGCCCCGTTAAAGCTAGTTTGGATCAGCTAGCCAAACAGCCCTTGCCTGCGATCGTTCATTGGGAAGGCAATCATTACATTGTTGTCTATGAAGTAACGCGCGATCGGGTGATTGTTGGCGATCCGGCCATTGGTCAGCGAGTCCTCAGTCACGCCCAATTTAAGCAGGGGTGGACGGGCTATGCCTTGCTGTTACAGCCAACAGCGCTGTTGCAGCAAGCCGAAGAAGCCAAACAGACATTCTGGCAGTTCTTCGAGTTGGTTAAGCCTCACGGAGTGGTTCTGCTAGAGGTGTTTTTGGCCTCTGTCTTGATTCAGCTCTTTGGACTCATTACCCCTGTGTTTACCCAACTGCTGTTGGATCGGGTAGTGGTTCAGGGCAGCACGCTGACGTTGACGGCAGTGGGGCTGGGATTGTTAATCTTTGGCATATTTCGTGTTGCCATGAGTGGTCTACGGCAATACCTGCTCGACCATACTGCCCGTGGCGTTGATTTGGCTCTGGTGGTCGGCTTTATTCAACATACATTTCGCTTACCGCTTAGCTTCTTTGAATCTCGCTATGTGGGGGATATTGTCTCCCGCGTTCAGGAAAATCTCAAAATCCAGCGATTTTTGACGGGTGAAGCGTTATCCATTTTGCTCGATTTGTTAACTGTATTTGTTTATGTAGGGCTAATGGTTTGGTATAGCTGGCAGCTAGCCCTGCTGGTGTTAGTAGTAGTGCCTCTATTCTTCTTACTAGCGTTAATTGCCACGCCGTTCTTACAACGAATCTCGCGCGAAATTTTTAATGCACTGGTGACCGAGAGTAGCTTTTTAATTGAGGCTCTTTCCGGCATCCGTACTGTAAAATCAATGGCGGTTGAGCAGACGGTGCGCTGGCGCTGGGAGGAACTGCTCAACAAATCCATTAAAACGACCTTCAGTGGACAGGTGATCAGCAATCAGCTACAGATTCTGAGTGCCACCATTGAAATGGTGACGACAACGGCGCTTCTGTGGTTTGGGGCGTGGCTGGTGATTCGCAACCAGCTTACTATTGGGCAATTAGTTGCCTTTAATATGTTGCTAGGCAGTGTGATTAATCCGTTTCAACGGCTCACCGTTTTGTGGAATGAGTTTCAGGAAGTGGTGATTGCGGTTGAGCGAATCAATGACGTTTTGGAAGCAGAGCCGGAAGAAGGCTGGAAACCGCAAGCCTATCAACGCCTGCCCCAGGTTCACGGTCATATTTGCTTTGAAAACGTTACGTTTCGCTATCATCCAGAAAGCACGATTAATGTGCTGGAAAACCTGAGTTTTGAGGTGCAACCCGGACAAACAGTTGCGATCGTGGGTCGCAGTGGATCGGGAAAGACCACCGTTGCCAAACTGGTTTTAGCCCTGTATACACCCACAGACGGCAAAATTTTGATTGATGGTTATGATATCACGACGATTGCACGGCGATCGCTGCGACAGCAAATTGGTGTGGTCGATCAGGATACCTTTCTATTTGGCAACACCATTCGAGAAAACATCAGTCTTGGTCATCCAGAAGCAACGCTAGAAGAGATCATTGAAGCAGCTCGACAGGCCGGAGCCGATCCGTTCATTCAACAACTGCCCCTGGGATACGAAACCCAAATTGGTGAAGGCGGCGGCTCTTTATCAGGAGGGCAACGGCAACGGCTGGCGATCGCTCGGGCGCTATTAGGCAATCCCCGGCTGCTCATTTTGGATGAAGCCACCAGTAATCTGGATGCTGAATCTGAGCGGATCATTCAAACCAATCTCAACAGCTTTTTAAAGGGACGAACGACACTCATCATTGCCCATCGCCTTTCTACAGTGCGTCAAGCTGATTTGATTTTGGTACTGGATAAAGGTGTTCTGGTCGAAGCTGGAACGCACGACGAATTAATGGCTGAGGGGGGGCAATACTTTTACCTCAACCAGCAACAACTGGTTACTGCTGCTTAAAGGGGCTGAGCGTTACTCGAACCGTCCCCTTTTCTGGCTGGCCGCAGGCGCTAAACCCCCCGACGAGACTGAATAACTCCTGCCTTTTTCCCGGTTCTTATACCATCCAATTTTTCTTAGCGATCGCAGGTCTTAGACAATGAACAGCAAAAAAGCTGAGCCAACTCTATCCGGTTCAAGTATCCTGCTTCCTCCTAACCAAGAGGGGTTGAGCCGTAACGGATCGACGCATTCATCGGACGATCGAGCCAGGTCTGAGGAGCCGCCCCATCCTGCTCTACCCACTGCATCCGCACTGCCAGAGCAAGACTGGTCGCACGTGACTCAAGATTTGCTAGATGCCCTGCCCAAAGCCTGGACTCGCGGCATACTGTACCTGCTAGCCGTCTCTGCTGCCGTTGTGGTGCCCTGGTCTATGTTCACCAACGTGGAAGAAACGGGAAGCGCACGTGGTCGGCTAGAGCCTCAATCTCAAGTTCTGCAACTTGATGCGCCCGTGTCTGGAACGGTCACAGCAGTTAAGGTCAAAGAAGGAGAGACCGTACAGGTAGGACAGGTTTTAATGGAGCTAGACTCCGATGTCCTGCGTGCTGAACGGCAACAAGCGGAAGCCAAGCTGAATGGGGCACTCGATCGCCTGACTCAACTGGCACTGGTGAAAAACCAGCTAGAACTCACGACTCGTACGCAAGAATTACAGAATCAAGCGCAAGCTGCCGCCCAATTAGCTCAGGTCGAGCAGAACCAACAAGAGCTTGATTTTAATGAAACGGCTTACCAGTTGGCGCAAGAACTATTAGACAAAGATCGGCATACGGCAGAACGGCTGCAAACCGCTCAGGAATCGGGGGTTGTGCCGCTTCTGCAAGTTGAAGAGGCAGAGCGCTCCTTAATTCAAAGCCAACAGCGATTAGAGCAAACGCACTCAGATATCCAAAAGTCTCAGGTAGAGATTGAGCGACAAAAAAGCACCTATGAAGGACTGCTTCGCCAGGGTGAACTCGCCATTTTGGAGAGTAAGAAACAAATTGAAGAGCTGCAAACGCAAATCACCGATACCAAGGCGGAAGTGACTCAAACCCGTCAACAGATTCACTCGCTGGAATTTCAGCTCCGGCAACGGGTACTACATGCTCCCATTGATGGTGTGCTGTTTGAACTACTAGCTGAGGGAGTTGGGGATGTGGTCAATCCTGGCGATTTAGTAGCTGAAATTGCGCCACAGGGAACGCCGCTCATTCTCAAGGCTCACATTTCTAGCCAGGAGAGCGGATTCCTCAAGGTGGGAATGCCAGTCAAAGTTAAGTTTGATGCTTACCCGTTTCAAGATTATGGTGTGGTTTCAGGGCGGTTGAACTGGATCTCACCCAGTTCTAAAGTGGTTAAATCCGAGCAGGGACAGATGGAAGTGTTTGACCTGAAGATTGCACTCGATCGCCTCTACATTGACACGCCTAATGGTAGAGTTGCCCTTACTCCAGGACAGACCGCTACGGCAGAGTTAATTATTCGACAGCGTCGAGTCATTGATTTTATCCTGGATCCGTTCAAGAAATTACAGGAGGGGGGGCTGGAGCTATGAGCTGAACCCTGTTTTGGCTGATCAGCCCACCCAAAAAGAGCGATCGTGGGTGCGATCGCTCTTTTTCATCTCATCATTGCTCACTCCTTTCAGTACAGCCCCTTAACCGCCTGAAGCACGAAAATAATCAGCGTTTAGATCAAGATTAGAGCTGCCCTGAATAATAGCAATTAGCTCATCGCCAACGTAGAGTCCTGTTCCGTTAGGTAGCGTTGCCGGGGATGCACCCAGGCGGTAGTTAGCTTTTTCACCACCTAGCTCAATGAGATCCAGGCTGGCATCAAAGTCAGTGATGAGGGCATAGTCACTATCACCAGATTCATCGTAATGAATCACTGGAGGATCGGAGTCTGGATTAGACTGTGATTTGCCGCCTAATACAAAGCGATCGGCACCGTCACCACCTGTTAGCGTGTTGACTCCGGTGGCATCGGTTACAAGGGCGATCGGGCTGGCGTTCTGATCTGTGGTGATGTAAGAAATGCCGCCCCCCGTTAAAACATCGTCCCCTGTACCGCCAGAGAGGATATTGTTACCACCAAGGCCAGTGAGTAAATCGTTTCCCTCTCCCCCATCGAGGGTATCGTTTCCTGCACCACCCGTGAGAATATCATCGCCTGAGCCGCCAAACAGAGTGTCGTTGCCACCGCTGCCGTCGATGATATCGTTACCGTCTCTACCGTCAATCTCATCATCGCCTTCAGTGCCCACAAGAATGTCATCGCCCAAACTTCCAGCAGGAAAAGGGGTATTGTCACTATTGCCGATGAGAATGACAGATTCCAGTCCGCTATTAATTACCATCTTGATTCTCTCCCTTTACTCACTTATAGCCCTGCCACCTGTAATTCGATCGCCCAATAATAGATGCAGTGCAGGTAGGGTCATATTTTCTCGCGTCACGAATGAACTGTTGCCAAATCTTAGGAGAAAGAGCTTGGGAGCTTAACACCTGCGGCAAGCAAGAAAAGGGGGCGGTTCAAGTGACAACCAACACTTTTTAGCCGTCCTCCCAGACTCCCCATCGTTTATATACTTCTTTGAATCATTCAATTGATTTCTAGATTCTTTAACATCTGATCTGAAATATCAAGATTCCAAGACGATGTTATTAGACATAACTTCTATACTTATGTCTCAATCAATCCATAGACTTATTATTAGATTAAGAAGTTAAAGGATGATTGCAATCTAATTCTGGCATCGTCTACCAACGACCAGTCCGCTATTAGGTGCAGGTTGTTCAATCAGGTTGATTTAAGAGGACACAGATCTTTAAACTGATATAAAGCAAGATCGTTTTTTTAGTATTAAAAAATCTCTTTCTTGTTCTCAATCATGCATTGATATTATAATTTACTAAGGTAAAATTAACGGAAACGACTTCATCAAAACTTCACAAAATTCCTAATTAAGCACCCACATAATAGGAGTATTCAATGATTTGACGGCATTTAAAGTTAATTCATGATTGTTCAGCCTCTTCTCCCTCATATGGGTGTAGTCAAATTTGACCTTCACTTTTTAATAGAAATAGTGCGAATTCTGTAAATAGCCTTTAACAGTAGAAGTACTATGGTAAAAGCAATTAGTATTGACCGCAACGAAATTTTTAAGCATATTCAACTCTCTTGCCAACTGCCTACTTTTATTGAAGGAGCTATTCACTGCAAAATTATTGCTTCTACAGCAGCAGCACAGGGTATTACAGTAACGCTGGCCGAGTTACAGCAGGCCGCAGACAGTTTTCGGTTGGCAAATCAACTTTACGAGTCGAATGATACATGGCTGTGGCTAGAAAAGCATCATTTGAATTTGGATGATTTTGAAGAATTAGTGTGTACCAACGCCCTCAGCAGCAAACTGGCGCAACACTTGTTTGGGAAGCAGGTTGAGCCTTTTTTCTATGAGCATCAGCTAGACTATGTCGGTGCAGCCGTATATGAGGTGGTCTTACCAGATGAAGATTTGGCGATCGAGCTTTTTTATGCCGTGCAAGAAGGTGAGACGAGCTTTCATGAGGTTGCTCGTCAGTACATTCAAGAACCAGCACTGCGCCGTTCCGCAGGATATCGAGGGATTCTGCGCCGCTCGGATTTAAAGCCAGAGATTTCGGCTGCTGTTTTTGCGGCCACTCCTCCTCAAATTCTGAAGCCGATCGCCACCTCAAAAGACGTGCATCTCATTCTGGTAGAAGAAATCATTCAACCTGAGTTGAATGACCAACTCCATACCCAAATTCTGGCCGATTTGTTTTCAGCGTGGCTCAAACAGCAGACGGAACAAATCGAGGTTGATATTCACCTTGAAGACTCACCTCCTAAGGATCTGACGGTTTCAACGCACAGCAAACCCATCATGACCATTGATCCGAGGTGAGAACAGCAATTAATTCAATACAGAGGGGCATAGACTGAGCTATGCCCCTTATAAGCTGTGAGAAATGCCGCTTCAGGAGCGAGGTTAATCGTCGGCAGATGCCTCCAACCACTCTTGAAATAGCGATTCTAAGATTTGGTCTCTGACGGAATCCGTTAATTCAGTGGGATACCATTTCTCAACTCGAAGAATGTGATAGCCCAACCTGGTGTGAATTGGGCCAACCACATCTCCTTCGGTAGCCGCAGAAATAGCCTGGACGAGTTCAGGCATCAATTCTGCTAAAAAGTGAATTCCGGCAAAACCGCCGTTTTCCTGCGACTGCTTTCCTTTGGAGTAAGATAAAGCCAATGAACAAAAGGAGTCTTTTTCCTCCCTGAGCGCTTGCACAATTTTGAATGCATCCGTTAAATCCAGCACTAAGATTTGGGATAGGGCAACCCGCTTATACTCCTCACGATTGCTAATGTAGTGACCATCGATCGCCGTGCCGAAAAGATGTTCTTTTAGCTTCTTCGTGAGTAAGGCGATTCTAACGCCTTCTGACCATTCTTCTACGGTCATTCGCTGTTGGGCTAACCATGTCTGGGTTTCAGCAATACCCAATAGCTTGTGTTCTAAGCGAAATACATCTCCAGCAGCTTGCCACTCATCCTCTGTAACCGTTACGCCAAACTGAGCGCATAGCTTCAGGATTACAGCATCTCGTTCGGCTGAAGCCGCTATTTCAGCAAATTGGCACGAGTACTTCAGGTAGGTCAGGATGTCTTCAGCCGTTGCTGGAGACTTGTCAGGAAATAACCGATTGTTAGCAACAAATGTTTCGATCATGGTGGTTAAAGAGCGGTGATTGGTGAAGTGGGGATGGCGATCGCAGGCTGATACAGCAAGCGCTCAGGAGGAATATCACGGGCTTTAATTTGATTGCGATGTAAGTCACCGTAGAGGTTGAGATAATCAACTTCAGCAGGGGTCAACTTACCGCGCTGAACGCTCTGAATGGCGGCATCAACCTCTTCACGCTGGGTTAGTCCGGTGAGGCAGACATCGACACCATCCTGGCTGAGGGAATAGCGGTATAAATCGGGTATGGACGGTTGCCAACAGTTCGCTGGCAATCCCGGAGGCATCTGCCCCAGCAGAGTTTGCATTCCAGCCGATTTGAAAGTAACCATACCGGGACGTTGAGGATTTTGGCGATCGAGATAGGGAAAAACCTTGCGCTGGGCACCGCGATGGGCGACGTTATGACGAACCATAACCACATCCAATAAGGGACTATTGATCCACTCGCGAGCCAGGTCATGGTTGTGAAACGAAGCACCAATATAGCGAACAATGCCCATCTTTTTCAGCCGCTCTGAGGTGGTAAACATGCGCTCGATGGTGCGCTGGTAAACCGTGTTTGGCCCTCGCAGGTCGTTGGAGGCATTCATGCATTGCTGGAAATCGTTCGCATTGTCGGTGTCAATCCATCCCCAAAAGAAAATATCAATGTAATCAATGTTTAGTTCGATAAACTGATCGAGTAAGGAGGCTAATATGCCATCGGGATTTTTGACGATGTAGGTGACGGTTGCCAGAACGACCTGTTCTCGGACGGAAGATTTGCGACCGCACAATTGGCGCAACGCATTTGACATGGAACTATAAAGGTAGTGATGCAAATCGCTGGAGTAAAAAAAGAAATTGATTCCCTGATCAAAGGCGTAGAGCGTGTCCTCACTGGAAATGTGTCCTCCTCCACCCAGTCCTAAACAACTGACGGTCAAATCGGTATGTCCCAGTTTGCGGTAGAAAGGTAGCGTTAATTCAGACTGTGGCGTTATGACCGCATCAGGTGTAGAGACGGTTGGTGATGCAGGCGTTGTTAAATCGGTGAGCTTCATAGGTCTAACGGAGTATAAATATCGTCGGAGCTGGCATTGAGGTGGGAACGCCACAGTTCAATGCCTAACGTAGAAAATTGGGTAAAAATAGCTGCCATTCGATCGCCCGGAGCAGTCTTTTCCTGATGTCGCGCTTCTAACAAAGCATCTGCTACTATTTGACAACGGTTCATGCCAAAGCTTTCTTGATCGGCAAATTTCTGATCGGGTTCTTCGGCAAGAGCAAGTCCCGGCGCGAGCTGCTTTGTAAACAGAGGTACCTCTGGGCGAAAGTGGAGCTGGTGTTCCAGATAAACCGCTTGCAGCACCCGCTTCACGGCCTGGTAATAGCCTTTGTCAAAATAGAGCACTCCCGAGTCGTAGCGGCCATAATCTGACGGGTTATACAATACTTTGAATGAGAAGGGAAGGCATTGCTCATTCAGTTGCTGGGTGAGGCTATCCATGACGGCAACCGCTCCATCCGGACTTAAATTGAAGTAAATTCGCACGGTTTGGGGCGATCGCTCGTGATGCTCCCTGGATGGATTGGTATTGCCGATCGCCATATAGAATCCGTTTTGCAGCCGATTGCGAGGCAGGCGAATCGCAACGGCATCACCGATCGCTGCCGTATGGTCGTGGGGTTGTAAGTGGCGATCGCGCTCAATATGAAGCGTCAACCCATTTTTAAACACCACCCAGTGAGTCTCATCTTCCTGCCTCACGATTTGCCAACCTAGATCAAAGTAGCCTGTTCCCCGGTTGCTTTGGTGGAGCCGTTCATAGAAGGCAAGATCAACTCCCTGGAAGGTATTGTTTTCCAGATTTTGATGCAGCATTGAGTCGTCGGTATCGGCATCAAGGGTCAGGATTTCCTTATAGGCACCGTTGTAATAAATGCCATACAAAAAACTTCGCAGTTGCAGACTGAGGTACTTATGCTGCAAGTCGGCAGGCAATTGCTGAAAGCGATCGATCGCGTCATCGGGAAGTTCTAACGGTTTATAAGCAGGATGACGAATACAAAAAGTAGAGTCAATTTGCAATTGGTGAACGATATCTTCTAACGCGGTTTGAAGTTGATCAGGTAGCTGATCCAGCCGCTGGTTCTGCCAGGAATTGAGCAATTGCATCATAGGTGTACCTGCCTGCAAACATGGGGCTAATAATTGGAGCAATGATGAACATCATCAGGCCAGGATAAGGTGAGTCTGGGTGAGTTCTGCCTCCGCAACGCCGAACACAGTGGGGATAGAATCTTGGGGACGGCACAACAAGGTTTTTGCCACCTGGAGC
Organism: Oculatella sp. LEGE 06141; assembly: GCF_015207605.1. Taxonomy (GTDB): domain Bacteria; phylum Cyanobacteriota; class Cyanobacteriia; order Elainellales; family Elainellaceae; genus Oculatella. Next base: position 35,559 of record NZ_JADEWO010000046.1, on the reverse strand, counting down.
ATACAAACACCTGTGTTGCCAAATGTTTTTTGATACTGAATCATAGACAAAATTGATTGAATTAACCCCAACCCCGCAAACTGCATGACCTGCCGGAAGAAATCAGGGCGATACTCTAGCATCTCTGGAAACTGAGCAAAGTAGGCACGAAGCAAGGCTACCAATGTCGGCTGAATGGTATCCAGTGGAATCATAGCCAGACGTAACGACTCTTCGATCGCCATCGATTTGCTGGCTACCAGGCTACCCAACCACATTCCTAAATAGCTGGCAATGATTGATCCTAAATCAAACGCTGGATCTCCCCAATTGGCACGCTCCCAATCAATCAACCTGAGGTGAATTAAGTCCTTTCCATCGCCTGAGCTGTTGTTAGCCGCTTCCCAGTCATTGGGTAAAAGAATATTGTTAAGCTTGAGATCATTATGGGTCAGGCAACAAGGCTTAAACGACTGGCTCAACGCTATGATAGCCTGGGGCAGGCTATCATAGCGTTGATAAAGCGCAAAGAATCTTAGTCCATCAATGGGAACCTGACCAAAGACCTCAGGAGCGATTCGTTCTAGCCCCAGCGTGAGGTTGGGAATCTGGGGGCTGGCTGGTTCTGCGCTATCCGGCTGATGGGACAAAAAATTGTGGTAGCTCTGCTGATTCAGCGTTAGTTGATGGATGGTAGCAAGAACTGTACCAATGGAAGTGGCGATCGCGGTTGGGAAAGCATTTTCCTTGACATAAAAATCACTTAGATCTCGATGATCGTCCAGGTATTCAATCACAATGATGGAATGATCTGCATCAAAGTGACAAACGTCTGGCAACCACTTCTGCAAATAACGTACCTCTGAAAACTGCTGAAAAAACTGGTGAATTCGCCGCTCCCTCAAAAATTCACCTGCCGTTTTTCCATCACGGTTGTGGGGTTCTTGCTTTACTAATATCTGCCGTCCTTCTGATAAGGTCAGCAGTAAATTAAAGTTTTTGGCAAGCTTCGGCTCAATCTGAACAGATTCTCGCTGCTCTTGAGTGCAAACACCGTGTTCAAGTAAGTATTCAAAAACGTTTTTGGAGCTTAGTAGAAATGTCATATTTAAATTTTTCTGTTTGGTTAAAAAGGTGGGTCGAATTAACCAACCAATGGAGTAGCGGTTAAATTCCAGACCTAAGCTGTAAAAGAGAGGGAGTAAAGCGGCGAGGTGCCCTGAATGAAGTGGGATAGGTGTAGTTTTCCAGGGGGGTAGAAAACGCTTCTTGTATTGTGTTAAAAAACCGCCCTTAAAAGTCAAGTGAATTGGAGTTTTTTTAGGACATAACTTCCTCTTTTATGTCCTGAAAGCCGTTGTTCAAGTGAAGTGCCCAATCGCTTAATGGCGATCGCGGCGTTTAATCACAGTATTAACTTTACCGATGGTGTTGGCGTTGACTGTATTGCTGACAGTACTAAAAATCGTTCTGGGTCGAATGGCTGACCTAAGTTGACCTAAAAACGGGAGGGACAATAGTATGCCGCCATTCACGCTGCTCGTTTCATCATCTGTCAATTCATTGAGAAACGTTTCACAGTCCTGAAAAAGTTCAGAACCGACACGATTCAAGGTAGGTATTTTGATCTTTACCATATCCCTATCCTCCTAATGCTGTTTTTACGTTAGAACCGATAGTAGTACCTGGCTTGGTTTGTGAGTCAGAATCAGCCAAGGCCAAAGAAAAAAGACTCACAAACCAACTAAAAGCGTTCAGTCTATCTGAGAACTAGTGTATTGATAGCACTTATGCTATTAGCATTGATGGTGTTAGAGTTGGCAGAAATAAGCGTGAAAGCGTAGATCGAAGCTTTGATTTCACCGATGGATATAAAGATATTTCGTCCTCCTCCTAAAACCCCTAATTCATGCTCAGTTAATTCATTCAAAAAATTTTCAGAGTCTTGAAATAAAGCAGATCCAACCGGATGAAGATCAGTCAGTTTAATGCTAGCCATTTGGAATACTCCTGAGTTAGTGAATGGATTTAATTGAATTGGTTGATAATTGAATCAACCAAAATCAAACTAACATAGATACATAGATTTGCTTTCAATGAATTTCAAAAAGTTTACTTTAAGATATCAATTTGCGTTTGAAGTATTGTATTTTAACTTATCGTGCTTTGGAGTCAATTCAGACAAAATCACTTTTACTTTCCCCTGCTGGTAACAGAGGAAGTATGTTGGTAATAAATCAACAGACAAACCCTTTTTAACAGACACTTAAGGACTAAGATATCTGAGAGGGATTTGATGGTTTGCATTTGTTTCATCGGCTCAGAAGCCCCTAAAATTGAGAGGTTTAGAGGGCGAATGCAGCACATTTGATACTCTTCAACCATCCTCTAAAGAGCGTCTGATGTAGACTACAACCTCACCAGCTTGAGTAAAGATGGTGGGACAACTCTCTGTTGACGAGCTCTTGGACTATTAATTGATGCTAGCTCGCAGATCATTCGACGATACAAAACAACTAAAGCCGCTTGTAGAGTTCTCGCCGTTGCCACAACAACACGAACCTATCATTGCCAATGAAAGGAACAGTCGAAAGTACTCATTGCAGCGAAATCTGTCACCCGCTGAAAGGATTTGCCAATATCATCAAGGGGCTACTGTATTTTCATTGCCAACGGTTTGTGCATTCATTGTTTGTCCATTGATACTGTTATTGCTACTAAAACCATTTACATTCAGTGCCGCAAAATTTGTTCTGGTTCTGCGCCGTAGTAGCCTGAGGAGCCTCCGGGGAATTTTAGCCGAGAAGTGGTTCCTGTAACCGCCTTCTATTTCTGTCAATTCTTCGTCTGTTAGCTCATTGAGGAAACTCTCAGAATCACAGAATAATTCAGAGCCAGCAGGGTGAAGGTTAGAAACATTGATGCTAGCCATGTAAAACCTCCCAACGAATAAAAGCAATGGCCTTGCAGAAAAGGTTGGACAAATTAATTGATGCGTATCCTATCAGCTTGCGGATTAAGAGGCTGTTTGAGCCAGAGTCAATGTTTCCTGTAAGGGCACAGCATTCGGCAGATTGCCTTGCACAAACGCACGTAGCCTGCTTTCTGAGAGGTGTCGGGCTACGAATCAGACCCGTTAAGACATCCTCCAGATTGCCCCTACTCTAATAAACCGCTGAGCTGATAGGTTACGTTTTTTGGCTTTTCGATAAAAAAATGGGAAGTTGAAGCCTAGCAAACGATCGCCGTATTAACGTTGCTTAGTGTATTGGCATTAAACGTATTGCCGTTCACAGTCTGAACGCTAATACTAATGCCAATATTTGTCACAATGATGATCTTCTTACCATGCTTTTCCTTTCTTTTAGAGCCAAAGATCTCCATGCTCTGGTCGTCTGTCAACTCGTTTAGAAAACTTTCAGAATCTTGAAACAAACCAGAACCAGCAGGATTCAGTTCGGAAATGTTGATACTAGCCATATCTTTGTTTCCTTAACTAAAAAAACGTAGCTTGAGGAAAATAAAGCATAAATACAAACGTTTGGAAGCATGACATTCTGCCAGCAACTTGAAGACCTAAAGCAAATAATGACGCGTTGTTCCACTGCTATTGACTTCAAAATTGAGGAGTAGCAAAGCCTACCAGGCAGGCTTTGCTACAGAAGAAATCATGTTTCCTCTTTTCCTACTGCAAACAACCAAAAGTTAGATCGTTTCCAGTCATTTTCAGGATTCTAGTAGCCGCCGACGATTGCAGTATTCACATTCGTCAAGGTGTTGGCATTAACAGTGTTACCATTAACGCTTTGAGCGCTGATGGAAATACCCAAATTCGTTACCGCAATGAATCCACCGCCCTTCTTCCGACCAGCACCTACTAATTCCATTGTCTGACTGTCAGACAGTTCGTTGAGGAAACTTTCAGAATCATGAAATAAACCAGAACCAGCAGGATTCAGTTCGGAAATATTGATACTAGCCATTGGATTTCTCCTTTTTTTAAAGAGTCGTAATGCGATCGATCTGAAACTTGAAGTAAGCTCTAAAAAAGTGAGCTATTTCTCTGATTGAAGTAGCTTAACGTTCATTAAATTACTTCATTAGAGAAACTGAATTGCACCCTTAGCCAACGTATGCGGTGTTGAAGTTACCATAGGTATTGGCGTTGACAGTGTTACCATTGACGCTTTGAGCGCTGATGGAAATTCCCAAGTTGCTATAAGCCAGGAATCCACCGCCCTTCTTCCGGCCAGCACCTACTAGTTCCATCGTCTGACTGTCAGACAGTTCATTGAGGAAACTTTCAGAATCATGAAATAAACCGGAACCAGCAGGATTCAGTTCGGAAATATTGATACTAGCCATTGGATTTCTCCTTTTTAGAACTAATGAGATTAAATGAAGTTGAAGTAGAAACCAGCTTGAATTGCCTCGTTTCTATTAGCAATAGTGCAAGATGTAAATTGAATAATCAAGTCAGTTGATTCGATTTGTAGACATAATTTAAGGAGTTATGTCTTCTGCTAATTAGAGGAAAAAGCTTACACTACCGGGCTTAAAACCAGGTCATCTCAGACATAACTAAAAAACTTATGTCCTCAATACATAGAGTTGTGGAACGGCGATCGACATTGTGGTAGCGGTACGCAGAACTATCGCTTTATGCATATCCAGTAACGCCTTGGTTTTTAATTGTTGGTGGCATAACGCGAGTCTCAACCTCACGGTCGAAGCTAAGCGCTAACGGTATAATGCGGGTATTAAACCTTTTTTCTCAGAACTGTCTGGAGTATTGTGGTTAGCCACTGTCCCATTTCTTTCACCTGCTGATGCCAGATCAACCTGCACTAGAAATCGAACTGCTACGCGCAGCATACGCAGCCTTCAACGCGCGTGACATTGATGCTGCTCTCGCCCTTATGACTGCCGACGTGGCCTGGCCGAAGGCATTCAAAGGCGGTTTTGTCCGTGGGACTGAAGCAGTCCGCGCTTACTGGACGGAGCAGTGGAGCGAGATCAATCCACACGTCGAGCCGATTGCCTTTCACCCGGAGGATGCTGGGCAGGTCTTGGTCGAGGTGCATCAGGTCGTGCGCGATCTGACCGGAGCCGTGCTTGCCGATGAACATGTTGGTCACCGTTTCACCATTGAGCAAGGCTTAATTCAAGCAATGGAGGTCTGTCCACTTTCATCATCTGGCCTCGGTTCCTGAATCCTGTCCGCACTATTAGGGAATGACACCCAAACAGATTTGATAACACCATAAGAATCTGACAAACTGTCCTCAACAGTTCAAACACCTCGCTGGAATGACACCAAAGCAGATTCGCTAACGACCTAAGAATCTGATAAATCGCCACAAGAATCTGAGGGTTGGAACTCACTCCACGAAGGTGGCAGTGGCAATCTCCTGTCGCTGATCATGGCCACGGTGTTCTTGAGACTCATTACACCCCTGGGCGAGGAACTGCTCTTCCGGGGCGTTATCACCACCGCCCTGCTCCGTCATGGCTCGTCCTTCGGAGTCGTGAGCAGCGTCTTGATCTTCGCCCTCGCCCACGGCATCAATACCGTCTTCCCTGTCGCATTGGTGGTTGGTCTCATCACTGCCGAAGTCTTCCGCCGCCGCCGCTCGATCTGGCCTGCCGTTATCGTTCCCGTCGTCAACCTGCTCCCCGTCCCGGCACTGGTGCTTGCTGGCGCGGCCTGAACCACCTGGCAACGTAATTTATCCAAATCATGGGACTGATGACCTATGTGCTGCCTTTGTGGCTCCGAAACCAGGGACGAATGCGCTTGGCAGGAGTGCAGATGGTTGATTTGTCTCAGGAGAATCAGGATCTACTGGATTTTGGCGGCAGATAGAGTCGTTGACTGGGGATGCTTCAAGCCAAACGTTATCTTAAGCCAAGGTGTTTGTTTGAGAATTCGGTGGTGGTGTTGAAAAATTCGGTTTTGATGGGGAGCAGCCGCCAGACGCAAGGGGGAAAGCGTAGTGCAAAGCTGCCACTGTCCCGCAACTGTAATAAGGGATTCATCTCTTTAAGTCAGGATGCCCGCCGAATGTGATAGCTCATTTCGATTTAGAAGTCTGCGAGGTACAGACGAATATGAAAAAGCATCAATGGTTCAGCCTTGCGATGATGGCGGGGCTGACTTGTTATCTAGTTGTTGGTTCGCCCCCGCCTGCCTATGCCATGCACATCATGGAAGGGTTTTTGCCTGTCGGTTGAGCTGTTTTCTGGTGGGTTATCTTTCCTTTTCTGCTCTGGGGGCGGCGATCGCTCTCCTGTATCGCTTGTCTGTTATTCATTCTCTTCACCATTCCATCCGCAGAATTATTGTCAATTTTGCGTCAATGCCGTATTCCTCCAGTGCTAATTGATCTGTTGCTACTGATGTATCGATTCATCTTTTTGTTTCTCGATGTCTTGACGCAACTCCAGTTAGCACAACGGGCACGAGGCGGTTATCGAACGCGCCAGCGGTGGATGTACAGTACAGGACTATTAGTGAGTCAATTAATGGTGCGATCGCTGCAACGGTATCAGCAATTTTCTTTAGGATTAGCTGCCCGTGGTTTTAATGGAAACTTTCACCTTTACTCCTGGCTGGCGTGATGGCATTACAACCAGAGTTGCTGTTGCTGGATGAACTGACTGCCTATCTGGATCGACTGCAAACCCGTCATTTATTTGAGGAACTCGATCGCATCCATGCCAGCGGTACTACGATTGTGATGGCGACTCATGACCTCGATCTCGCCTATGCTTGGGCAAATTGGGTGATTGTGCAGCATGGCGCAATCGCCGACCGCCCCCTAAAACGATCGCAGAGTTGCATGCTTACGGGCTGAATAACTCTACTACTTGGCACTCCTCGTACCAATATAGGCGCAAGGACTCTTGGTTCAACATCGACTCCCATTTCAACTCTGAAATCTAGCCGCTGGTTCGTTGCTTGGAATTCTGTTATGTATAGACAACCAAAACAATCGCCGCGACTGAATATAACTCTGTCATTTTTCCTTAATAGTGTGAGAAATAGTGTGAGAGTGGTCGATCATGCAAATAACCACTCTCTATCGCTCTGAACACAACTGACTCTCAACCATGCGTATTCTGTTTGTTGAGGATGACCCCGAACAACTGGAACCTCTGGCGATCGCGCTCAGCCAGGTGGGTCATGTCGTCGATGCGGTCGAAGACGGACAAACGGCTCAGTGGTTGATGGGCGAAAAAGAGTATGACCTGTTGATTTTGGACTGGATGTTGCCAGACCTCGATGGCATCCAGCTTTGTCGCCTCTATCGAGATGCAGGAAAAGGATCTCCCATTCTGCTGCTCACCGCCAAGGATACAATTTCAGATCGCGTGATGGGTCTGGATGCCGGAGCAGACGATTATTTGATTAAACCCGCCGATGTGAAAGAGCTACTGGCACGGGTACGAGCCTTGGGGCGGCGGTCGCCCTTATGGACGGGCGACGCACTGTGTATCGCTGATTTGCAACTGCACCTCAGCACCATGATCGCCGAACGGCAGGATGCAAGCGTCTCACTATCCAGCCGAGAGTTTCAATTGCTGGAATATTTCATGCGCCATCCCAAACAGGTGTTGACCCGTGATCAGATTGAGTTAGCCCTCTGGCAATGGGGCACAGAACCGGAAAGTAATGCCGTTGCCACCTTAATCCGCCGCCTCCGTCAACGGCTCAAGGCTCTTAACTGCGAAACCTGGATTGAAACCGTCCACGGTACAGGCTATCGGCTGTTGTGCCCTGGAGATGCAGGATGAAAGGTCTTTCCCCGTATCATTCCTTACGCAAACGGCTGACCCATCTAGCGGATTGTGGGCAAGGATTGCTGAAAACAATGTCGGCTCAGCAACGGGGAACTCTAATTCTGTCTATTCCCATTATTTGCCTGTTGACCTCCCTGGGAGCCTTTGCATGGCTCAAAGCCAGTCTGGTCGAAGACGAATTTTGGGTACAGCATACCCAGCAAGTGCGGCTGGAAACCAAACGATTACAGGCAGCTCTGTTAGATGCTGAAACGGGGGTGCGTGGCTATGGGCTAACGCGTCGCCCTGAGTTCCTGGAACCGTACCAGCAAGCCCAGCGACAAATTCCCCGATCGCTCAATACCCTGGAGGAATTGGTCAGCGATAACCCCGACCAGACCCGACAACTGCAAAGAGTTCGGCAATTCGTCGATATTACGTTGCAGATCCTCCATCAAAAACAAACCCTGCAACAGGAATTAGCGGCTCTCAACCGCGCTCCAGATGCCCTCGTTCCTGCGGCTCTGCTTTACGATTGGCTGGAGGAGGGGAAAGTATCAATGGATGCGACCCGTACCGCCATCGATCAGTTTGCGGGTGAGGAAGAACGCTTGCTGCAAGTTCGTAAAGAACACCTGGAAACCTATCGCCGCATTACCTGGTTTGTCCTGTGGCTGTCAGCAGTGATTGGGATTCTGGGTGGTATTTTCTCAACCTACCTGTTCCGGCGATTGCAGCAGGAATTAAAACTACGCCAACAATGCCTGGAACAGACCAACCAGCAGTTAACACAGGCTTACGATCAGTTGCAACGTTTCACCGCCAACGCATCCCATGAGTTGCGGGCACCCCTGGCTGCCGTGCTGAGCAACGTCCATGTAGGTCTGACAGCCCCTGAAGAGGATTGGACAACCCCCCGACAACGGCTGGTCAAAATAGAAAATTTGGCTCAATCCATGAGTGCCCTGGTGCGTGACTTGTTATTCCTGGCTCGACATGAAGGACAGCTAACAGAAGAGGTTCGGCAACCCTTAAAATTGGTGCCATTTCTAGAGGCGATCGCCCACGACTGGAACCCCCAAGCTGCACACCACAACTTGAAGCTACTTACCGATTTGCCATCCCAGGAGATTGTACTGCAAGCAGATGCAAACCTCCTGCGACAGGCGATCGCCAACCTCCTCAGTAATGCCTGCCGTTACACTCCCGCAGGAGGCACGATCTCCCTACAAACATCCGTCCACCCTCAGCAGGTTGCGATCGCTATCCAGGATACCGGAATAGGAATTTCGGAGGACGATCTCCCTTACATTTTTGAACGGTTTTACCGTACCCGATCCAGTCGTGCCAGGGTCAGAAATGGATTTGGATTAGGTCTGGCGATCGCTCAACATATTATTCATGCCCACGGGGGTCAGATCTTGGTTTACAGCACCCTGAATCAGGGCAGCACCTTCACCATCGTTTTACCATTGAACATAACGAAACCTTGAAGTGATTCATTCAGCCTCACTGTCATTTCGGTGTCATTTCAACTCGTTACAGTTGCATTGATGAATGGATAAATCTTCCAATGCAACAGTGGATTCCTTTACTGGTCGTCGTTATCTCTAGCTTTACTGGGTTGTCGGCTACCGCGCAAACACCCATCGAGGAACTGCGCCGTGATGCTGGCACCACTATTTCGGGAACGGTGCGAAACGTAGTTGGCAACGAGTTCATTTTGGATGATGGCACCGGGCAGATTATTGTGGATGCGGGGCCTACCTGGTATCACCAACTTTCTATCCGGGAAGGTGAACAATTGACTGTGGTTGGGGAGTATGATAACTACGACTTTGATGCCTTCCGCATTACCCGCAGCAACGGTGATGTGATCACGATTCGCAGTGGTTCGGGTCGTCCCCCTTGGGCAGGCGGACGCGATCGCCGCTAATCAGGAACGATGCTGATGCCCTAAATTGACCTGCCTGGAACAACGCGAAAGGTACAGCTCGTTCGTCATTAAACGATCGTTGCAATATCACCCTCAGCAGACGGCAATGGCAACATAGCCATTGCCATCTTGTAGCTTTCCTGCGTCCAAATCTCCCACGCTTTTCCTTGACTGAACACCGCAGGGCAGCGATCGATCAACCCCAGGGTCGTTGGATACTCTCCACTCTCAGCGATTTCAATTAACGCACATGATAAAGCTTCTCGAATCTCGGTTCTGAGCCGATAGTCGGGATTGAGAGAACGCGTTCGTTTGGCGCTCAACAGCCCAATTCCAACAAATCCTGCTATATAGCAGGACATCATCAGAATAACCACGTCGATAAAGGGCAGAACGTTGAGCATAATTAACGGCTACTGGCTTGAACCAATCTTAGCTGATGGATGATTCACCCGGTCGTTGTTCGCTACCGTTGCCAATGACGGCCACTTTATGCCGATAGATCAGCTCGGCTCCGTACCAGCCCGTTACGCCTAACACCGTTGCTACCACCACCGAGATCGCCAACCCGGTCGGGAGAATAGCGCTACTGGGGCTTTTCCAGCGCAGAAATAAGCTTCCACCAGAGAGCAATAATGCTGCAATATTACCAATCATGTGAACCCAGCCTGCGTTGTGTTGGCGAACGCGGCTAATGCCCAAAAAATCGACCATTCCAGTAATGGCGGCAACGACTCCTGTAATTAAACCGGCTCCTAGCAGCATTACTGAAGCCTTTGCCCAAAACGGGTCGCGCGTGAGCCAATATCCCAAATCGGTACCCAACACTCCCACCAGAAACGCGATCGGAAAGGTGACCAGCAAAGGATGTAAAGGATGTCCGGCGATCGCCACTTTGCTGGGCACACCGCTGTCGTAATACTCTTGCTCGTCACTTTCAATGAACGGCGGTACATCAGGATATTTAGTCATGGAGTCTCCGTTATCTGGGACATCTATCTGGGATCTGATTCGTTAAGTAACGTACAGTTCAATGAAACCAATGCGGTGAAATGCGATCGCTCCACACGGCTCCGTAACCCTTTGTCGATCGCATTTCATCGTAGCAAACTCAACACCCGAACTGGGATTTAACCCTCTTCGCACCCTCTCTGATGCACGCTGCCCCGAATCAACCGATTAGCTGCCTCTGGGCTGACCCTCAGTTGTGGCAATTTCGCCTGCTTCCATCAGCATTTTGAACCGCCGCAACTCGTCCCCAATTTGCTGTTCCGGTTCTTCACCAAACAGCTTGGCGATCGCAGCCGTTACAGCCCCGCCGGGTGGATTATATTCCATCACCACTTTGACTTCTGTTCCCCGTCCGGCAGGAGCAGGCTGGAAGCGAACAAATCCTGAATTATCGATGTCTGCCCCTTCAACCGAAGCCCAGGCAATCAATTGGTTTGGGCGATCGGTGATAATTTCCGCATCCCAGGCCAGATCATTACCCAACGGCGCATTGGCTACCCAATGAGAGCGGAGATCGCTGACCACCTGCACCGACTTAAGATGCTTCATGAAGGTTGGCAGGTTCTCCAAATTACGCCAGAACTGATACAGCTCTTCTGGCGATCGCTGAATGGTAACGCTTTTTTCTACCCGGATCTGCTGGCTTAACCCAACGGTGTCCCCAACTAAATCGGGCAAGCTCTTTTCTCCCTTGAGGCCGTGATACGCTAAGCTTCCGCCCGCCAACGCTGTTAAAGCCCCTCGCAAGGAGCGATCCCTTAACCCCAGCAGAACCAGGGCACCTCCGCCAATGAGTGATCCCCACCGCTCAACATCACCAACGTTGTTGGCTTGTGCTTCTGAAGAGCTTTGCGGATTGTTATTTGCTGAAATGGATTCTTCCATTGCCTTATCTCCACTAATTGCAATTTGATCTACTCAAACAGTCGATTGCGGCAACCTGAACTCAAGACGGGTGGTTGGGATTGGTTAGCTGCGTTGCCAGGAGCGCCAGTGCGCCCAGACCTGCGATCGCCCCCCATTTTGCAGCCGGGTGGAAATCAAACCAATCTAAAAAGCTGGGAATGGTTACCTGGTTAAAGTCACCTTCAACGGTGTCGTACCCTTCGGCTTCGATCGCCTCATACAGGTTATTGGGATCGGTTGCCGCCTTTGGTTCTTGGGTGTGTTGCCCATCCACTGCAATTAACTGCAAAATGTAGTCCACCAAAGAGGGTGAGATTTTCTGCAACGCGTCTAACACTCTGCCAGCATCACCAACGATAAAGTCGCGTGTCGGATTTTCAGCCACGTGCAAGATGGCATCAGCAACCAGGTGTGGTGAGTAATACGGCGGAATTCCTGTGGGTTTAACACCCAGCTTGGTAAGCGCCTTGTTGTAGAAAGGCGTGTTGATGGTCGCTGGCAATACGTTTGTAACGCTAATAGGAATTCCGTCATGCTGAAGTTCAACCCGCAACGAGTCAAGGAATCCTTCTACTCCGTGCTTTGCAGACGAGTACGAACTTTGCAACGGCAGCGATCGCCGTGCTTCAACGGAGGTAACGTGAATCAATGCTCCTCGGCCTTCGCGCTTCAAATGCGGCAACGCGGCCATTGCACCATAAACCTGCCCCATCAACGTCACATCAATAACCCGCTTAAACTCGTCCGGTGTCACTGATTCAAACGGAGAAATAACGGCAGTTGCAGAGAGATGCACCCATGTGTCCAGGCGACCGTATTCTTCAACGGCTTTATCGGCGATCGCCTTCACCTGGTTAAAGTCGGACACATCTGCCGGAACAGCGATCACTTCGCCACCGATCTGTGTAATTTCGTCTACTAAGGTTGCCAATCCTTTCAGGCTGCGTGACGACACAACCAGTTTGGCTCCATTTCGAGCAAATCGATGGGCGGTTTCTCGGCCAATACCGCTAGAGGCACCAACAACAGCAACGACCTGTTGACGAATCGGTTTGAGTTGAATAGAAGGCATATTTGAATCTAAAGAATGGGAGGGTGATTTGATAGGTCGAGCCTGGAAAACTGTGATGCACAAACGGCATGAAAATCTGTGCGGGCACCATTAGTGAGCAATGATGAGCAATGAACAGATTCTTTCCCTGATGCAAAGCCAGTTGAGTTGAGTTGCTACTTTGACTCACTGCCACTTTGACTCGCTGCCACAATGATTGTTGAATGGCTTCAGTTCTCGGAAACAGACGGTTTCTGAAAAAGAATCTGAGTTCAGCTTAATTAAAATTATTTAATTGCAGTACTGATTGATGGTAGCTAGCCAACATATTGCCGCTATCTACCTCTGGGCTTAAACCACGAATCCCCATTCAGTAGGGGAGAAGCGCTGAAAACGCGATCGAACTCTCGGTCGATTGGTCAGCCCTATCATCCAATCTTTATTTCGCTACTAATAATTAATGGAGGTCTGCATCTGTGCAATGCAGACCTCCTTGAGAGACAAACTTGAGAAGACAAACAGTGATTCCGTTCTTGCTGCCTTTGTCCCGGCTCAATTAAGAACAGCGATAATTTGACACAATGAGACGTACCCCATTCATCAATGACCTGCTGAACTAGATGACAAGCCAGGACGTTTACCCAACGGATATGCAATCCTCCCAGCCGGATAGCGCCCCAGCCGCTGAAGCCGCTGCATCAGCATTTGTAGCCTACCTGCGTCACCTGCATCAAACTTATTTACCGTTGCGAGAAGGCCGAGTCGCTAACTACATTCCCGAACTGGCAAAGATGAACTCAGACTGGTTCAGTATCTGTGTGGCAACGGTGGATGGGCAGGTGTATGAAGTCGGTGATTCCAGCCAAACATTCACCCTACAGTCCATTTCAAAGGTATTTGTGCATGGTCTGGCATTGGAAGATCACGGGCGCGATTACTTGCTAACGCGAGTTGGAGTAGAGCCAACCGGAGAAGCCTTCAACGCCATTATTTTAGATGAACGCTCAAAACGTCCGTATAACCCAATGGTGAATGCAGGGGCGATCGCCACGACGAGTCTGATCAAAGGCTCTGGCCCCACAGAACGGCTCAACCGAATGCTGAGTATGTTTCGTCGTTATATTGGTCACGATATTTTTGTGGATATGCCAACGTTTCTATCAGAGCGGGTCACCGGGCACCGCAACCGGGGAATGGCGCATCTCATGCTCAACTTTGGCATGATCGATCCGCCCCTGGACGAAGCGCTGGATTTGTACTTTCAGCAATGTTCTGTTTTGGTCAATTGTCGAGATCTGGCGATTATGGCAGCCACCCTGGCGAACCATGGCATCAACCCACTAACCGGAGAACAGGCGGTCAATCCCTGCTATATCCGAGACATGCTCAGCGTTATGTACACCTGCGGCATGTACAACTTTGCAGGCGAATGGGCTTATACCGTGGGAATTCCGGCCAAAAGTGGGGTGTGTGGCGGAATCATTGCGGTGGTTCCCCATCAGTTTGCCATTGCTGTATTTTCGCCACCGCTGGATGAACGAGGCAACAGTGTGCGTGGCGTGAAGGTGTGCGAAGAAATATCGCAACACTACGATTTGCACTTGTTTGACTCGTCAATGGGTTGCCAGACGTTTTTGCAGCGACTGACTCAGCCCGGTGAGCGGTTTTAGCCTACATCAATCGGCTTCCTGTTGCCGGATCAAAAACAAACAGCATCGTGAGGTCAAGCTGAATGGGGAGGCGATCGCCCGGTTGGGGCTTCACATTGGGCAATACCTGCATATTGACCATCGGAACAGAGCCACGATTGTCTGGCGATAGCGCTGCTCGAATCAGGGTTTCTCGCCCTAACGGTTCGACCACATGCACCGTCACCGTCAAATGGCTGTTGCTGGAATCAGCAGCAATCTGGATATGTTCTGGCCGAATGCCAATGTTGTATCGGTGTCCTGGTTCAAGCAGGTGTTGAAGGCGATCGGGGCATGGCAACCGTTGGCTCTCGATTTGCAGAGCGGTGCCATCATACAAGGCGCTCAAAATATTCATGGGAGGACTACCCAAAAACGTAGCCACCATTTGATTCGCCGGATTGCCGTAGATCGTTTGCGGATCGCCAATTTGCTGAATCTGACCCTGATTTAGCACCACAATTTGATCGGCTAGCGTCATTGCTTCGACCTGGTCGTGCGTAACATAGATTGTGGTAATCCCCAGCCGTTGATGCAGTTGTTTAAGTTCAGCCCGTGTATCGTCCCGCAGTTGGGCATCTAAGTTAGAAAGCGGCTCATCCAGCAAAAACACCTGGGGTTGACGGGCGATCGCCCGTCCTAAAGCCACCCGTTGCTGCTGCCCCCCCGATAGCTGCCGGGGACGACGATCGAGCAGATGAACAATATCGAGCGATCGAGCAACTGCATCCACCCTGGACTTAACCGTTGTGCTGTCTGTCTTCCGCATCCGCAAGCCAAACGCCAAATTTTCGGCCACGGTCATATGAGGATAGAGCGCATAGTTTTGAAACACCATCGCCACGTCTCGTTGGCGTGCCGGAATGCTGCTAACCAGGCGATCGCCAATAAAGATCTGACCCGATGTGGCGGTTTCCAACCCGGCGATCGTCCGCAAAATGGTGGACTTGCCACAGCCCGACGGCCCTACAAGCACCCAAAACTGTCCATCGGGCACTTCAAACGAAATATTGTCAATGGCGGCAACTGCATTAAAACGCCGAGAAATATCCTCTAAATAGACCCGTGCCACGGCTTCAACCCCGTTAGAAAGCTCATACCAATTCTGCCAGGTTTGACCGCCATTCCAGCAAAACTCGCCTTACCGCCCAACTCATCTCTATAGAGAGAGGTAGATGTCAACCTCTAAAGTCAGACTCTAGCCATACTGCTTTTCTCTCTCTCGGTAGTCTATCTATACGAAAAGGCTTGATACAGTAGGTACAAGTTAAACAAAAGACGCACCGCAAGATGAAAACACAGGCCGTTGTGATTCTCTGACTGAAGCTGACAGATAACCATCTCGAAGCGACAGACGGTGTAATAAAAGCAAGCGCAGGCGTGTAAAAAGGCTTTTTGCCTGGTCTACATAACACTACTCACAAAAAGGTCAAATCCTTTGTATACGGCAAACAGGGGTAGTGAACGTCTCGATTTGATTAAAGGGTATCGTTCGGTCTCGCTCGTTCGCTAACACACAACTTGAAAAACAAAAGATAAAGGAGAAGGTAACAATGAATATTCTTGCTTGGATTTTGCTAGGTCTGATCGCTGGTGCTATCGCTAAAGCTATTTATCCTGGTCGTCAGGGTGGCGGTATCTTAGGAACCATGCTGTTGGGTATCATCGGTGCATTTGTTGGTGGTACGCTCTACACCCTGTTAACGACAGGAAGCTTCGCCCTTGGGGCAACCGGATTGAGCATCGGTGGTGTATTCATCGCTGTGTTGGGCGCGATCGTTGCCCTGTTCATCTACTACCAATTTGCTGGTCGCCGCGTTTACTAAGCCCGAACTGGGTAAGTAACCGACCGATCAGGTCGTACTTGCAAACTGTTGAATCAGCGACAAAGCCTCTGCACAATGCAGGGGCTTTTTGTTGCGCTGCTCTCTCACTTCCCTTAACCGTGCTTCCCTTAACCGTGCTGCACGATCCAATCCACGGCTCCAGCTAAATCTGGAGCAATATAGTCAGGCTGAGTGTGATGTTGATAATCGCCGCTGAGAACGCGATCGCCAAACCCCGTCTGCACCAAAATTCCAGTGCAACCTGCATTGTGAGCCAAATCAATATCGGTCGCTTTATCCCCCACCATAAAACTGTGGCTTAAATCCAGGTCATGCTCCCAGGCTGCCGCCACCAGCATCCCGGTGTTGGGTTTGCGCCAGGTCGTCCATTGCGTAAACTCTGGAACGGTACCGCCTTCGGGCGCGCTTAAATGGGGGCAATAGTAAAGCGCATCCAGTTTTGCCCCTGCTGCTGCCAGCAGTTGGCTTAAGCGCTGGTGTAACGCTTCAACATGGCTCTGGGGATAGTATCCGCGTGCTGGCCCCGATTGATTGGAAACCAAACAGCAAAATAAGTGGCGATCGTTCAGTTGGCGTACAGCCTCAGCGGCTCCGGGCACCAAATGTAAATCGTCTACGTTATGAATGTATCCGGCTTCAATGTTGAGGACACCGTCGCGATCGAGAAATACGGCTGGTTTCGTCATTGAGTGAGCAAACTACCAAATCTTAGACATAGCAAAGCGGCTCAAGCTTGAGCCGTTACCCAATTGGAACCGATCGACGGTTGGTTTACTGAATCTGCAAACCTGAGTTTGTCAGTCTCCTTACCCTCCCCATATCGGTTCAAGCACTTGCTGGGGAGAAATATCAGCCATTTTGCCCGTAGATGACTTGATGCCCAAAAACTTGTCGCTAGGCGGCAACAGTTTCGCCGGGTCGGTGGGGCCAAACAGCGCCACCGTGTAGACCTTCAACGCAACAGCTAGATGCATCGGGGCGCTATCGGTGCAAAGCATCAGGTTTGCCCCCGCAATCATGGCGGCTAGCTTACCAATGTCGGGCGGCATCACTGGTTTTAACCCAGGACAAGCCCCAACGAGTGCTAAAACCAGCTCTTTGTCTTCTGGCCCTTGCACCACCACCATCGGTAAATCGGGCTGTTTTTGCCGAAAGTCTTGCACAATCTTGGCCCAGCTTTGGACGGGATAGATTTTGTCGATTCCTTTGGCCTGCGCCAGTTGGCTAGAGCCACCATGAATGAGTACATAACCGCTTTCGGCAATGCCCAACCGCTTTTGCTCTGCTTCTGCCCATTCCAGATCCTGCTTGGGAATGCTGATTGCCAAATCGGAGCAAGGGCTGTTGCTCCCCAACCCCTGAAGCAGGTCATGGTACATGTGTGCCGCATATTGGTCGGGCTTTAAGGGAGCCGGATGAGTCAAAAATACTTTGCCAGCGCTGGTGGCATAGCCCACTCGCGCCGGAATCCCAGTTAGCCACAGCAGTAACCCAACCTGCCACCGCTGACCCAGCGCAATGGCGATATCGTAGTAGCGATCGCGCAAGATACCCAATAGGTTGGCCCAATCGGCCAGGCTATTTCGATCTTTAAAGTCAAACACAATCGTGTCGCTAACGGATTTAGAAACCCGATAGGCGCTTTTTGCTCTGGGTTCTACAACTACATCGATTTCGGCATTGGGATACGTCTGTTTGAGACTATCCAATGTTGGGAAAAACAGTATCTGGTCGCCGATCCCACCAGGGACGAGAGCCACTATTCGCATAATACAGGCATCAACATTGAGAGGTTTTTATAGAATCCGTTGCAGTCTAAGAGGATGGTTGAAACAGGCTAAATTGTGACTCAAACCGCCTCTTCTGCCTTGCCGCAGGCGCTAAGCCCCCAACCCTGGGGACTTTGAGACAGAATCGGCTCGGAAGTTCCCCAAACTGGGGGATCAGAGAACCATTCGAGTTAGGCTCAGCACGTCTCAGGCATCCTCATTAATAGTCTCGATTAACTTATCAGTTCGTCGAATCACTCTTCAACTATCCTGCAAACAGTCTAGTGATTTCTCAACTAAATTATGTAGATTTGGTTGAATCAGAAAAGCGGATGCAGGGAAATAGCAAAACGTGAAGCTTTGTAGCCGAGTAGTTGAGGATTTGTTTTAGCAGTTGATAAGCTATGTTCACACTAATGGGCTAAACTGCCTAGAGCAACTTTCCAGACTATCTAGTCTAGATGGTTAGGTTACAACTCCATCATTTGACCTGTGCCCATGCGAACTTTTCGTCGATCGCCCCCTCCCTCTCCCCCCGCCGAATCTGAAACGCAAACCCGCATTTTGCAAGCGGCACAGCGCCTGTTTGCCCGTCATGGCTACGATGGCACGACTACACGCGATCTAGCACAAGCGGCAGGCGTGGCGGAAGGCACCATTTTTCGCCATTTTGAGAACAAAAAAGCAATCCTGGTTGCCGTTGCCACCCAGGGATGGGTCGAAATTTTGACTGACCTGCTAACCGAACTCAGCGAAATGGGCAGCTACAAGGCGATCGCGCAGGTGATGCGGAAGCGGATGTTGCGGCTGCACGCTAATGCCGACATGCTCAGGGTCTGTTTTATGGAAGCACAGTTCCATCCAGACTTGCGAGAGCGCATCCAGGCCGAGGTGATCGACAAAATGACCGACGTGGCAGAAGCCTTCTTTGAAACCGCGATGGATCAAGGCATTTACCGCCGGATGAATCCTAGAATTGTGGCGCAAGTGTTTCTAGGCATGTTTACCGTCGCTGGATTTAGCCGAGACACCGTGATGCCAGAAGGTTCGTCGCCCCAGGCCATGCAGGAGATGGCAGAGGGGCTTGCCGATATTTTCCTCAACGGGGTCTTAGCGCCAAACGCTTAACGGGTGTCATAGGATGAAGAGTAGTCCTCTGAATGGGTTGTGACGGCACCGCTATGCAAGCTCAGAGTCTTTCTTCTCAAACGCACGCTCAGTCTACTGCTCCAGGGTTGGAGGCATCGTTATCTCTGGCCGCAATCCTGCGGCAGCGGCGGCAGCGATTGGCAGCTTTGTTCGATCGCCCCGTGCTGTTGTGGGCAGGGCAGGGCAGGGCCCGCAACTTTCCGGCAAATCAATACCCGTTTCGCGCCAGCAGCCATTTTCTTTACTTTGCAGGTGTGCCGCTCCCCCATGCCGCGATTCGGCTGGAGGCCGGTCGGCTAGAGCTGTATATGGATAATCCGTCTGCGGCCAGTATCCTCTGGCATGGGCCAACGCCAACGCGAGAGCAGATTGCCGAACGCATTGGTGCCGATGCGGCGTTTCCGCTGGCTCAACTTACAGCGCTTCTGGATGAGGCCGCTACAATCGCCGTTCAAGATATGGCAACCTGCCAGAGCCAGTCTCACGTCATGCATCGCATCATTGCGCCATCCAACCCGCCTCAAGCGCTGGATCTAGAACTGATGCAGGCGATTATCACGGTGCGCTTAACCCATGATGCAGGGGCGATCGCAGATATTCGTAAGGCGGCAGCGGTGACGGTACAGGCTCATCAAGCCGGGATGGCCGCAACGCCGCAGGCTCGAACTGAAGCCGAAGTACGGGCGGCGATGGAAGGAGTCATTCTGGCGCACAACATGACCACTGCCTATAACAGCATTGTTACGGTGCAGGGCGAGGTGTTGCATAACGAAACCTATTGCCATTCCCTGCATCCGGGTGATTTGCTGCTGGCGGATGTGGGCGCAGAGTCGGAAACGGGTTGGGCATCGGATGTAACCCGTACCTGGGCAGTATCGGGCAGGTTTTCGTCAACGCAGCGCGATCTGTATGATGTGGTGCTGGCGGCTCACGATCTCTGCATTAAGCAACTGTACCCCGGTGTAGAATACCGTGATCTGCATCTGTTAGCGGCATTGACGATCGCTCAAGGGCTGGTGGATTTAGGGATTCTCCGGGGGCGAGCTGAGGATCTGGTGGAGCAAGATGCCCATGCGCTGTTCTTTCCACACGGCATCGGTCATTTGCTGGGGCTAGATGTCCACGACATGGAAGATTTGGGCGACCTGGCGGGGTATGAGCCGGGTCGGCAGCGGAGCGATCGCTTCGGACTGTGCTACCTGAGGCTCGATCGTCCACTGCGACCCGGCATGATTGTCACCATTGAGCCTGGGTTCTACCAGGTTCCAGCCCTTCTCAACGATCCAGAACGGCGATCGGCTTACCAGACGGTCGTAAATTGGGATCGTTTGGCGCAGTTTGCCGATGTGCGCGGCATTCGGATTGAAGACGATGTGCTGGTGACAGAAACAGGCAGCGAGATTTTGACGGCAGCATTACCCACCCAGGCCGACGCGATCGAGCAACTCGTTCAGGGTGGCTAGTCATTCAAATCATCAATTTGAATTTCGATCTCCATGCGCTGCAATTGCTCACCAATCCACTGTTCCAGCAACTCATTCCGCAGGGTTTGCTGAATTTGGGGATCATCTAGCGTGGCGGGAAGCCGTTGCTCGAGCCGGACGATCGCCCAATCTTGCTCAATTGGCATAGGTTCAAGAATATCGCCCTCACTGGCTAAGTCAACGGCAGCGCGTAGCCGATCGGGCAGGGTATCTCGGCTCATCAGCCCCATCATGCCGTTGAACAGGCGATCGTCGCTGATGGAATACTCTCTGGCAAAGTGTTCAAAGCTGCCGCCTTCCAGGATTTGCTGCCGCAACTCATCGGCCAGGTCGCGATCGCTCACCGTGATGCGAGACAGCACCACCTGATCTAGCGACAGCTTGCGTTCAATGAAATATTCTTGCAGCTTGGGTTGGGCGATTTGAATCGTAAACTGTTCCAGCCGCAGGTCAAATTCGAGCTGCTGTCGAAATTTGGCATAGTCTAACCCCTGTTCGGCTAGCCACAGGTCAAACTGTTCTGGGTCGCCAAGCTGATTCTCTAAGCGAAAGTCGGTCAGCATTTGCTCAAGTGTGGCAGCGCTGACCGCTAACTCGGTGCGCTGCTTTAGCTCTCGTTCTAAAACATGCCGATGCAAAATGTCGGCAATGAACGCATCCAGTCTTCCAGAGGCTTGCAGATAACGGACAGCCTGCCCCAGGTAGATTGGTTCATCATCAACGACTAAAAACGAGTGAGTTCCCATGAATCAGTTGCGGCATTAAACAGCCAACACAACCATCATGCCTGTTTTGTCGTTGCTGCGTTCTGATTGTTCCGTCGCGTTCCGGTAAACGAAGCTTCATAGCCATAGGCACCCTGTTCCACAAATCCGGTGCCGTAAAAGCGAACGCTGCCCACCACACGTCGCCCGTTGTTGCGGAACTGAAGCTCCATATCGCCTACTAAAATCTGTTTTGGTGCTGCAAACACGCTGGTACGCCAGTTAAAACTGTTGAGCTGTGTTGTTCGTGCCGCGTTGTAATCGACCACCACTTTGAGGCTGCTCGTTTTAGTGTTGATGCCAACATAGGAGACATCGAGGGTAGGTGCCTGACTAAAGCTGCCGCCAGCACGACGGAACACTCGACTGTTGGTGGCAAACCAGGCGGCACCCGCTTGAGGATTAGCATTGACCCCCAACAACGGATTGATGCCCACAAATAGCCCAATTTCTCTGACGTTTTTGCCGTTTTTGAAATCTACTCCCTGGGGCAAGGTTTTTTCCAGGGTCAGCCGTCCTGGCAAGTTGAAGACTTCAATGGGTGTATAGGTCGTTGTGGCGATCGGGATGGCGGTATTACCTGCCAGGGATACCCCCGTCACCCTCAGGTTATAGGTGCCGTTCAGCGGAACTTTGGGTTTGGCCTGAGCCGATGCGCCAGATGCCGCCCGGTTGGCGATCGCCGCTTGAGACGAACTGCGCCCCAGTTGAGCCAATCGCCCGCCTAAGCTACTGATCCCGGTCTTTGCCAAATTGGAAGTAAGGGCAACAGAGCGAACGGACTGGTTATTGAGTAAAGTCGTGTGTTTTTGTCCTAGCATTGCGATCGCCAAGTAATTCGGTATACAGTTGCTAATTTACAGCCTATATATACGCGTCCTGCCTGTGTATGAGCAAGGAAGTTCATCGAAATTATTATGGTTGGCAGTAACGAATAGGTGAACGATGGGTTTAGTCAATCTGGGGCAATAGGGTGAGGCAGGGATAGCGTCAAAATGCCAACAAGGGTCACGGCTGCACCTGCAACACTCCACAGTGGCAGGTGTTCACCTAGCATCATGGCGGCGATCGCCGCCGCAAAAATAGGGGTGATTAAATTCAGGGCGGTTGTCAAAATGGGTGATAAATTTCTGGCCGCATAGCTGTAGCACACGGTTGGAATCACGGTTGATAGAACCCCCAGGGCTAAGGCGATAGCAACCCGATTGGGTTGAAAAAGTAACCTTAAATGCTGTGATGTAGAAAATAGGGTGATTGGCGTAATGATCATTGACCCGATCGCAAAGGTAATAAAGGCAACCAGAACGGGGTTCAGCAGAGGTTGTGTTGCAGCGTAATACTTAAACAGCGAGGCATAGGCGAGGGTAATTGCCGCCGATAGAAACGCAAAAAATAGTCCCATTAAATAGGTTGCGCGATCGCTGCCCTGTCCCTGTAGTTTGGGCAGTATAAACAACACCAAGCCGCTAAATGCAGCAATGGCTCCGATTCCTTCTGTGGCAACTAACGGCTTTCTCAATATGAATTTAACGGCCAGCCCCAACAATGGCGAAAGACCAACCATTAGAACCACGTCACTAACAGGCGCTAGCTGGAACGCCCGGACGGCAAATAGATAGTACAGCACCATCAAACTGGATAACACCAGAGCCAGCGGTTTACCCATTAACAGGCACAGATCGGATCGTAAGGAGCGCCGCAGTAAAAAAATGGGGAACATGACGAGAAATGCAACCACTAAACGAATCGACAGCACTTCTAACGTTGTGAACTGAGGCATGAGTTTGATCAAGATTCCAGTTAGCCCCCAACCCAGGGCAGCAAAACAACCCGACGTTAATGCCAGGGTGCGAGTGGAGTCAGGCATGGTTGCTCTCCAAATGTATGGTCTTAAAAATGGGTTAAACCAGTTAGCTCGTCTCAGGGTTGCATCTGCATCCGGTATTGCCCCGGCGTAACGCCAACCCAGGCTTTAAAGGTTTTAGTGAAATGGCTTTGATCGGTAAATCCCAGATCGATCGCAATTTGAGTCAATGGATGAGGTTGGCGTAATCGTGTTTTGGCCTGGGCAATGCGGAGATGAGTCAAATACGCATGGGGTGGCAAACCAACCGATTCATGAAAGACTCGCGTTAAATGAAACGGACTGAGACCACAAACATGCGACAAATCCTTTAAGCAGGGATCGTGGCCATAATGGGCTTGCAAATAGGTTTTAATTTGCTCAACGATCCGGTGGTCAGTTCTGGCGTTGAGCCTGTCCTGTATGGCTGGGGTAGCGTAACGAGCCACTAAAGGCTGAAGTATCGATACTAAATGGGATTCCAGCTTTAAGCGATCGCCCCTTTCCGATTGCTCTAACACGGCATGAAATCGCAGCAACCGTTGAAACAGCGATCGATCGACAATCACAGGATCAGCAAAAAACGGCATGGCGCTCGGTTGGTCTGGGTCTCCATGCATCAACTGTTGCAGGAGCCGTGCAGGTGGGTAAATGACCTTAAAACTCCACCCGGCCTCAACTGCCGCCCAATTGCTATGAGCTTCATCGGGTTGCAGAACGACAATACTGCCCCTGGGTGCGACATGGGTTGCCCCCCGATACTTAACCGCTTCTACGCCACCGACAATCACGCCAATGCAAAACTCCTCATGCACATGTCGGGAAAAAGTATGGGTCGATAAGTGGCATGAAGCACCTCTAAATTTGTGAATACTGGCGATCGCCAAGCTTTTGCCTGTTCAATCATGGCACGGTTAGAATGGCACGTTGAACCTCATAATAGACGGCAGCAATGGTTCTGTCTTGTAAAAACTTGCGGCTACAAACGCAAAAAAGGGTAGATATTTCCTACCCTCTAGCAATGATCGTGTTGTAGTGAGTGTCTGGCAGCCCGTGGCTGTTACACAGTTTTAACGGGTTGCTTGGCGATACCAGCAATGCCGTTGCCGTTTTCGGCTAGTTCAGACGGTTGCAGATGAGCTTCCAGGAACCAGAGTCTCATGTCGATGGTGCGCGAAACCTCAACATAGAGATCGTTAGTATCCATATCCCCCAGGTCATCTGCTGTGTCGATCGCCTGACGCAACGACTTGCCATAGGCCGCCAACCGATCGGCTAGTGCTGCAACATGCTCTTTACCTTCTAAAATGTCGTATGGGTATTCGGGTAAGAAAGACTGCTGCGCCGCCGCACGCGCTGTTCCAACGGCATATCCTCCCAATGCCGTGATGCGCTCGGCAAACTTGTCGATGAATTCCTCCAGTTCTGTTGCAATTTCATCGAACAGTTGGTGCAACTGAAAAAAGTCCATCCCCTTAACGTTCCAATGAGCTTGCTTGACTTGAGTTTTTAAGTCTGTACTGGCTGCCAGCGTTTGGTTAAGCATCTCGACTACAGCCGAGCGAGTGTCTGCAGGAAGGTCGATCCGGGTGGGATAGAGTCGCTTCTGATATTGCTGATAATTGATGCTGCTCATAGATTTGTAGCCGTGAAGTTGACGCGATCTCTATAATTCAATATTCTTGCATGAAAATAAATACGTACTTGGACGTAAATCGTTGTATTACATCGTTCCTATCAGCACCTCCTGCTTCTAGGTAGGCTATGAAGAAGGTTACAAAACCGGGTGCAATGCTGGAACCACTGAGCGGTTAAGCGACACTAATCGTCTTCCAGCTTCAAAAGCTGTTCATTTAGCTCTTTGATGTAAGTCTGCACCAGATCTTCGGACAGAATACGCTTACGCAACGCATCATTGACGGCTCCCTTTTCGGCTAACAGCAACCGCCGCCGAATGGCATCTAGCTTGGTGCGATCGCCCACATCGTTAAACGATTGTGCCTGCCGTTGATTGTAGAGATCGCGCAACCGTCGCTCGGAAGAGGCAATTCTCGCTTGATACGCCGCCCGCATCTCTTCATAAATTGCTTTAGGCAAAATACCCGATTTCAATAAACTATCTAGCTCGTCTTGAGCCGCTTTAGACGCAATCAGTTTCACCTGCAACTCCTCTGCCTGCTGGCTGATGCTGGAAACAGTAGACAGCTTTAGCCGTTTTACCAACCAGGGTAGACTTGATCCTTGCCCCACTAACGAAACCAGCACAGAGCCAAATACAAGCGCAATAATGTTTTCTCGTCCTGGCATCCCCAGCGGAATACTGAGGGCAAGTGCCATTGAAAGGGAACCTTTCACATTTCCTAAAAACAGAACATGCTGCCAGCGCAGGGGAATGGGGCGATCGAACAACCGCAGCAACGCCAGCAACGGATAGACCGAGAGGGCACGACCCGCCTGATAGATCACCACGGCCATCAGCACAGCGGGCAACGTTCGCCACAGGGTGGTCAGGTCAACCTCCAGGCCAATTAGCAAAAAGATAAATGTATTTACCCCAAAGCCCGCATATTCCCAAAAACTGAGAATGGTGATTTTAGTGGACGCAGAGGCATCTCTGGCAACGCCAATATTGCCAAAAACCAACCCAGCTACCACCACTGCCACCGCCCCCGATACGCCCAAAAACTGTCCGGCCTGGAAGGCTCCCAGGGCTACCGCTACGGTTAAAAGAATATCGCTTAAGGCATCATCCGACTGACGGGACAACTCCACGCTAAGATAGCCCAACCCAAAACCGACAAAGGTGCCGCCAATGATGACTACAAACAGCTCTTGCAACCCATCCAGGACAGTAATAGAACCCGCAGAGTAAACACTGGCGATCAAACTAAATAACACCAGAGCAACTCCGTCGTTGAATAAACTTTCTCCCTCCACAATGGTTGAAAGCCGTGACGGTACAGCAACTTCCTTAAACACAGCAATCACGGAAACCGTGTCGGTAATCGCCAGAATTACGCCTGCAAATAGGGCGGGTATCCAGTCTAAGTTGAGACCCAGCTTGAGCAGACCTGCTGTAATGGCCGAAGCCAGGAGGATGCCGGGACCTGCTAATAGGGCGATCGGCTTGATGGTACTACGAAGACGGCTGATATCGGTGTTAATGGCGGCCTCAAAAATTAGAATCGGCAAAAACAAATTGAGAACCAGCCCGGAGTCTAACCCCACTCGCTCTGGCAACAGTTCTGTAATGGCTAACCCGGCCAACACCAATCCTGTAACGTAGGGTACTCGTAGCCGTCGTGTTACCAGGGCAACTACGGTTGCCACTAGCAGCAGGATAATTAGAGTCGTTGCAAATCCCTCTAAATCTCCAGAAACCGTTTCTGCGGCACTACCCTGTGCTAAAGTCCATTGTCCAACTAACCAGTGCATGATCACTTCTACATGAGACGTTAACAGGATTCACTCTAGTACTGCTCGAAATTTTGGCAGGTAGCCGTCTCGACGCAATTGTGTTCCCTTGCAGCCAAAATATCAGGTTTATCTAAAAAAGATGGTGTTATGGCTAATGAATAGCTATTGGTTCGTGAATCTGTTGGTTACTCAAACCTTTTTGCCCCACACCTTCCGCATTTTTGAGGAACGTATGGGGCAAGAGGTATGACTGCTTCGAGGTTGCTTTAAATGGATCAAATGGGCTGCATTTGTCCCTAAATTACCTCAACCTTGGGAGACTTCCGAGCCGATTCTGTTTCAAAGTCCCCCCGGGGGGGTTAGGGAACAGTTCGAGTGACCATCAATACCTTTAAAACTATCCTCTTAGGATAGAGACTGGCGGCTGAAACGGATCAAACAACTTTCAAACAAAACGTTAAGCAAACGGTACTGCTTACGATTTCAGGTCGGCTGATGCTGCCGATTGAGAAATGCTGTAGCGTCCGGTTCTACCGCGATACCATTTGTTTGCTTTTTGACCCGTTGAAAGAATGGTTGAAATGCGATTGCTGGCAACGCTCCGCACCTGTTTGGGTGTGTCTTCAATAAAGATAGAGTCAATAATTTCTGGGATGCCAACTACATCCTTTGGCTGTTGTTGCAACACCATACCAACGGCCTGAGAGAGCGAACTCTGGTTAAATTCTGCTCGGATGTATTGCTGTAAATCCTGGCCTCTGCGAGTCTTACCCGATCGCGCTGATGTGGCAGCAGATTTGGTTTCTGATTTCGAGCGACGAGTTTTTTGATCGTGGGGTGATTTGGATGCCGACCCGTTTGATTCAACCCCTAAAGATGGTTCTACTGTTACAGGAGTTGAATCTTCAACGGTGGTTTCAATCGTAGAGGGCACAGGCGCTTCAGGTACTACAGGCGGTTCAGCCGTAGTGGGTGTAGGCAGATTCGATAGGGATGTCGGGCTGCCGGAAAACAGGGTGAGAACCGTTTGTAAACTCTTCCGTTTTTCTTGAATTAACTCTAATTCTGCTAACAGTTGAGTTTCTTGTGCCGCCAAATCAGAATCGATGTCTAGCAGTTTAGACAAAGGGACTTCAGAGGCAAGATTCGCTGACTTTAAATTCTGCATTGCTCAAAATTCCTACCGTTAGATGATGATGGTTAGTCGTTATCGAGGTCGATGAATGACTCTATCAAACAGATGACATTCATTTCAATGTTAATGAACCATCGCTCATTGTTTCATGTATGTACTACTTCTATTAAAGTGCAAATTTGAAAACTTATCATCAAATTAATCACTTTTCCTAAAATCGCTTGCAAAGAATAATTAGCTGGCGTGTTTATAGCTGACCTGGCGGCAGCGATCGCCGCTAACAGTTAAACGCTACAAGATTTTGAACGTTTAATTATAGACTGATTCCTACTTCAATTTGATGAAACTGCTACAGGTTGATGAAGAATCATTCACGTTAAGCTTAAACCGGAGGAAATCAGTCAGGATAATTCAAAATCTGCTATGAACGGAAGCCGAAATTTGAGAGTACAGGCCAAACTGTTGTCGCTTCAATCGGTTAGTTTTTGGCCGTCATTGTCTTGCGCCGACGATACCAGGAGTTGCACCTGATAATTTATACTGTGAAAGAAAAATAGCAGACACCATTAAGCGACAGCATCACCGTTTGGTATACCCTTGATGCGGATTAGAGATGCTTTAGGAAGATAGAAAGCTGCTGGTCTTGGGAAATAGCGTAGGCAATATCAGAACAGCAAAGCGATCGAGCGCTACATCACCGATACCGTATCGTCTGCGGCTGGAGTTGTGTGGGTTGAACGGCGACGCTGACCCAAGAAATACAAGATAACGAGGCCAAAAAGGGTACTGGCAGAGGCAACCATCCAGGCGTAGTCGGCAATGGGATGGGACTGATCCATTGCCCAACCTCCTACAATAGGGCCAACAAAATAGCCAATCGACCAACACTGGTAGCTAATGGCCAGATAAATTCCTCGCGATGATTTTGGTGCCAGTTCTGCCACAATCGCCGGGGCAAACGGTTTATAGATGGCCGTAGCGATCGACAATAAACCAAAGGCTGCAACCATACTGATTAGCGGCATAGATGTAACGAATCCAGCCGCCCACACCAGGCAGAACCCAATGCACCACAGCAGCATTGATAGCATTAGAACCCGCACCCGCAGGACAGAATTTAGCCCTTGCACAAGAGGCCATTGTAAGACTGCGCCAATTCCGACATAGCACCAGGTAAACAGGTTGGCAACGCTCACCAGCGTTGTGCCAGATGCTGCCCCCGAAACGGTCTCTGAGGCTGTCTCAGACATCACGTTGGTGAAATAGAGCGGCAGCGTGCTGTTGACCAGCGCAATGTAGGTTGTGAAGAGAATGTTGACCAGTACAAACAGTTGCAGCGATCGATCCTTCAGAGCCTTAACAAACCCTTGTAAGGGCTGCACTCGCTCTACATCATCCTGCCGAGTTTCAACAACGGCCAGTAAAACCAGCAGCAAAAACAGCAGAAACAGCACAGTTGTACCCAGAAAGAGGACGTGAATTTGGGCAGCCATCGCCAGCAACACACCGCCTCCCAAGATACCCAGCCCACCTCCCAGGCTATCGGCCAGCACCATGACTGCAAATGCCTTATGCCGCTGCTCAGAGGATGTGACATCAATCACTGCCGCATCAGCCGCCGTCCAATAACATCCCGCACTTAACCCCAGCAGCAGATTGGCGATCACCAGCAGCGGCAGAGTTTGCGTTTCCACAAAAAAGAGTGCCGACAGAATGGATAACCCGGCTGAGATTAACAGGGTGCGTTTGCGCCCATACGCTTGAGAGTCAGCTAAATAGCCGCCCAGCAAATGACCGAGTACTCCGGCTAGCGAACCGCTGCCAATGCCAATGCCAACAGCGGTGGCCGACAAACCCACCTGATTCACAAAAATCAGCGGTACGTAAAACTGGATGACTCCGTAGCCTGCTTGATAGAGCGATCGCCCGATCGCCTGAACCCAAACCTGCCGACTCGACGCTTGTAGTAGTTCTGGCAGTTCTACGTTGGACTTCTCCACACTCCCCCCACCTAACGATTAACCAGACGACTGCTATCAAACGACCGTTGTTTTGTAGCACCCTATCTCTAGCAATACCCTAACGCAAGCAAAACGCAAGCCTGGACGTTTGCGGCTCCATTTGCACCGATATTCACCCAAATGAAGTACGTCTCAGGATAGAGGGTTCAGCCAGTTTAAAATCTGTCTTAAGGCAGGTAGGCAACTAACCAAATAAGGAAGAAGATGGAAATGTGAGGAGTAAGATTCAAATTAAAAAGCCCCTGGAGTCGAAACATGGACAGACGCCCAGGGGTTTTTTAATGACTGGGTTATCGTGATTTACTCCATCAGACTCGCCACTCTGCTCATTCGGCATTACTCTAAATCAAGGAGAGTGTTCTGTATAAGGTGAGTTTCCTTGGTTCAGCAACCCGATCTTCAAGATAAGTCGTCAATGCGATCGCTGCAACGCGTGTTGGGGAGTTTAACCGCCTACCGTTGGCTGGCGTTCGGTGCCCTACTTAGCGCATTGCTGTTAACTGCCGCTTATGCGGTAACACCTCAACTGTTTCGCTGGGCGATCGATCAGGGCATTGCGGGGCAAAACCTGCGAGTTGTGTTGTATAGCGCTGGCTGGCTGGTGGTTGCGGCGATCGCGCGCGGTCTATTCAACTTTGGGCAAAGTTTTTGGGCTGAAGCTGCGTCTCAAGGGGTTGCCTATGATCTGCGAAACACCATTTTCAGCAAAATCCAAAATCTTAGTTTCAGTTACCACGATCAGTCGCAAACATCCCAACTGTTAACCCGCGTTACCAGCGACATTGAACAAATTCGCACGTTCCTCAGCACCAGCTTGATGCAGGTCATCAGTGCCGTGGTAACGCTGGTCAGCATTGCGGTTATTTTGCTGATCATGAACTGGGAACTGGCACTGATTACGCTAACCGTGATTCCAATGGCTGGCTGGTTAATGGCACGGTTTCTATCTCGAAATGGCGATCTGTTTCGGCTTGTGCAAGAGCAACTGGGTAATCTTAATGCCGTCCTGCAAGAAAATTTGCTGGGTGTGCGGGTGGTCAAAGCGTTTGTGCGCGAATCGACCGAAACCGATCGCTACACCAGGATGAACGATAGCCTGGTAAAAACGAACATGAAGACAATTCTTGCCATCCGCAACACGTTTCCCTTCATTTTTTTGTTGAGCAACCTGGTAACGGTGGTGGTGGTGGGGTATGGAGGAGCAGCCGTTATTGGCGATCGCTTTTCGGTTGGGGAACTGGTCGCATTCAACTCGTATCTGCTGTTAATTTTGCAGCCTATTTTGCTAATTGGGTTTGCGGCTCCAGCCATCGCCCAGGCAGCGGCTTCGGCGGAACGGGTGTATGAGGTGGTGGATGCCAAAATCGAAATTCGCGATCGCCCTGATGCGGTTGCTTTTGAGAGCTGTAGCGGCAGAATTACCTTCGAACATGTATCATTTCGCTATCCTGGAGCCACTAGTGAAGCCATCAAAGGCGTTTCCTTTGAAACCAAACCAAAGGAATTGATTGCCATCCTCGGCACAACCGGGTCCGGAAAAAGCACCATCATGAACCTGATTCCACGCTTTTACGATGTCAGTTCTGGAGCGGTTCGGATTGATGGGCGAGACGTGCGAGACTTTACTCTGTCCAGTTTGCGATCGCACATTGGCATTGTCTTTCAAGAAACGACGCTCTTTTCGGGAACGTTGCGAGAAAACATTGCCTATGCTAAATCCAATGCCACGTTGGATGAAGTGATTGAGGTCGCAAAAGCGGCACAAATGCACGAATTCATTACTGGCCTGCCTGAGGGATATGAAACGATCGTAGGTGAACGTGGGGTTGGGCTTTCGGGCGGACAAAAACAGCGAATTGCGATCGCCCGCACCTTACTCACGAACTACAGTATTTTGATTTTGGATGACAGCACCTCGGCAGTAGATGCTAAAACAGCGGCTCAAATTCAAGCGGCGCTAGATGGCCTAATGCGGCAGAAAGCCTGCACTACGTTTGTCATTGCTCAGCGCATTAGTACGGTGCAAAACGCCGATCGCATTTTACTGATGGATAAAGGCCGATTAGTGGCGCAAGGAACGCACGAAGAGTTGATGCAGCATAGCCCCCTTTATGGTTCGATTCTGGAATCGCAAGTGAAGCGATCGCCTTCAACTACAGGTGCACCATCGTGATGCAGGCAAGATAATAGTCATCTTCTCCTCAATCAGTTTGAATTTTCTCTCCCTATAACAAACAGTTTCTACCCCGGAATTGGGGATTGGGGGGACGGTTCGAGTGGCATTCAGCACTGTTAAAACCATCCTCACGCCATTGGCAGTCGAATGCAGAACTCGGTGCCCTGACCTAACTCAGACTGCACATGCAGGCTGCCACTATGTTGCTCGGTCACAATTTGTCGCGCGATCGCCAGCCCTAACCCCGTGCCTTTGCCCACGCCTTTGGTGGTAAACAGGTGATCAAAGATTCTGGTTTTCACCTCTTCTGTCATGCCAACACCGTTGTCACGAATGCGAATTTCTACGGCATTGTGGTCATCCAGCACAGCGGTTTGAATCGTGATTTCCTGCGGTTTGGCTGCTAAATCATCGAAAGACAGGTGCTGAGCGGCTTCGTCAAAGACATCGATCGCGTTTGCCAGGATATTCATAAATACCTGGTTAAGCTGACCAGGAAAACATTCGACTAGCGGCAAATCACCATAGTCTTGAGTCACCTGAATGGTGGGTCGATACTCATTGGCTTTAAGGCGATATTTCAATATCAGCAGGGTGCTATCAAGTCCGTCGTGCAGATTGGCATTAACTTTGTATTCAGTATCAGCACGAGAGAAGGTGCGGAGGCTGGTGCTAATATCTTTGATCCGATCGGTCGCACCTTTCATTGAGTCCAGAAGCTTTGGCAAGTCTTCACAGAGGAACTCTAAATCGATAGCATCAGCCTTATTTTGAACCGGTTGCACCGTAGCAGGATGATGTTGCTGATACAGTGTTAGATAGTCGAGTAAGTCTTGCACATACTCGATCGCATTATCGATACTGCCATTCAGAAAGCCAATCGGGTTATTGATTTCATGGGCAACACCTGCCACCAGATTTCCCAGCGACACCATTTTTTCACTCTGGACAATCTGGATCTGGGATTGTTCAAGCTGCTGGGCATAGATCTGAGCTTGTTGATAAAGCTGAGCATTTTCCAGAGCAATGGCCGCCTGAGTGCAGAGAAAGTTGAGAATCACGATGCAATCGTTAGTGAATGCTCCACTGGTTGATTGATTGGTTAAATACAGAATGCCGAGTAGCTTTCCCTGGTTAAGCACAGGTAAGCACAGAATACTCTTGGGCTGTCGCTGTATTAAATGCTCGTCTAGAATTGGCAACTCAGTTTTAAGATCATCAATGACTATTACTTCCTGGGTATTTTTGACGTACTGAACCAGTTTAATGGGCACGTTGGTATTGCCGTCCAGGAGCGCCGAACAAAGTTCTGTAGTTTCGGGTGTGGCGATGGCTTCAATTTGCCATGTGCCAGCGTGGTTGGGCAGGATTAACGCGCAGCGATCGCCGCCTGAGTTCTGCAAAATAATCTGAGTTAACTGGTGCAGCAGGTCGTCGAGTTGAATGGTGCTCGAAAGGCTCTGGGACGCTTTGAGAATGGCAGCAAAATCTAGTGCGGTATTGATGCTCGTACCAGAAGAGCGGTTGGTGGTTGTGGAGCTATGGATCGAAAGCTTGGGAGCCGCAATGGACGTTAAGGTTTCAAAGGGGTTCAGGGTTTGGGCTGCTTGCTGGAGAATGGGGCGCAGTAAATTGGGGTATTGAATTTCCAGGTCATCGGTTTTGGCTCTGGCTCCCCAGCGGGCATAACAGTAGTACGCTTCCTGCATGTAGACGGCGGCAACTTTCTCTTTGCCCCAGTTGAGGTAGAACCTGGCAGCCAGTTCATTTGCTAAGGCTTCTTCTTGGAGATACCCGTTCGTTTTGGCTCCAGCAATGGCGCGATCGTAATGGTCGATCGCCTCAACGGTGTGACCCAAAACTCGATGTAGTTCTGCTTCAACTAAATCAAATTTATGTAATTGATTGGCTGGAGCATGAGAAACCCACACTTTTATCTTGTCTTGATTAGCGGTTACTCGTTTGAGAATGCGCTGTTGTTCTATCTCTGAAACCTGAGAACAAACAGCTAGATGTGCCAGAGAATCATAGGTATGAAAGACCGGAATCAATGACATCCCTGTAGCGGCACCTAAATAGCTTTCTAGTTTAATAGCTGTTGCGATCGCCCGCTCATGTTGCCCAAATAGATAACACAGGACTAATTGACTGACATTAAGGTAGCACAGTACTGTTTGATTCCCCGCTTCCAACAAAATCGGCAGATGCTTTGCTTCATCAAAAGCATCTCCTGCAAAATCCCAAGCGTGAGGAGAACGACCTAGCAAATTCAGGATAGCTTGTTGAAAAATAGCTCCCTGCTTAGACATGGTTTCCTGCTTGAGTTGAGTAAATTGGGCACAAATAGCTGCCCCCTCTCGACTCAGGTCATTTAGTTCCTTGCCTGCAAACCAAGCGTGCATGAGGTAAAGAACAGCACAAATGCCACCCCATTCTAAGTCTCCAACTTCCAGGCCACTTTGGTATCCCTCTCGCAAATAAGACAAGGTATTCACAAGCGGCTCTTTCCAATGGGAAATGCAGCAATTAACCTGTCCGTAGGTTCTGGCCTTGAGTTTTTTGGTATTGAGTTGTTCTTCTACTAAAAGTGCTAACTGACCAAATTGATAGCCCGTTTCAATGTCTCCTGCCACTCCACACAGAATAACGCCATAACCGCAATAGCCATCAGAAGAGAATAAGCTATTGCCATACTGCAACGATAACTTTACCTGTTCGAGCATAACGAGGGGCAGCAATGTTGGTGCCGCAACATAGGCAGAAGCCATTACACTGGCTAGAATCTCCATAATTGCTAATTGCTTGGGATCGCTCATCTGCGGCAGAGCAATTAAATCCAGTGGTTGTCTACCTGCTAACAGCGATAGCGTTTCCCCCATGGCCTGTCCAATATCCTGTTCATTGGGCTGTTCCGGAAAATGAACCCCTAACTGTCGCAAAATTTGTCGGGCAATTTCTATTGCCTTTGACGGCTGCGCTTGCGCCTGAGCGGCCTGGATTTCAACTTCGTAAACCTTGACCCGATCCAATAGAGTTCTGGTGTGTTCGAGAACAATGGCGGCCAAATCAGCCATTTGCTGAAAATGACCGCCCAAATAAGCTGCTTCAGTGGCAGATGTATATAGCTCTAAGCTAAGACTGTATTGAGCCTGCCAGCAATTTTCGCCTAGCAACTCAATGCCAGTTACAAAGTATTCCAGTGCGGCAGCATAAGCAGTGGCACTCCTTGCTTTTTGTCCAGCTTGCAGATTCAGTTGGGCGAGTTGCGTTTTCTCAGCGCGCCTGTCAATCAGAGATTTAGCCATGTTGAGTTGGTTGACAATCTCAAACAGGGTTTCCTCTTGCTCGCTGACGGAAGTATGGCTCAACAGCAGTTGGCCAATTTGGAGGTGAGTGGCCTGCTTCTGCTCGACTGGAATCAAAGAATACGCTGCTTGCTGCACACGGTCGTGCAAAAAGCGATAGGCAACGGTAGGTTCATGCCCCAGTTCTGCACTCGGCGTGGAACTCGCCTGCGCTTCATCCGCCAAATAGAACTTGTACACCTGAGTCTGTGGAATGACGAACCCTTCCTGCAACGCTTTCCACAGCGCCGTCGCCA
>NZ_JADEWO010000145.1 GCF_015207605.1 Oculatella sp. LEGE 06141 | reverse complement strand
AGGATCGTGGATTAAATAACCTGTAATTCTACCTTTTGCATTTGTACACTGGAGAAGTAGACGATGAAGCGGAAACTTAATGCAACCTTACCCTGCTCCCATTGAAGCTCAAATGCAACGGTACTATCAATCGTTATCGGAGAAGGATCGCCGTCGCTATGCTGCCATTGAAGCCATCAAACTCGGATACGGAGGGCAAGTCTATATCCGACAGTTATTTGGATGTCATCATGAAACCCTGGCGTTAGGAATGGCAGAGTTGGACAATGAAACCATTCTCGAACAGGGACGCATTCGTCAAGTCGGGGGTGGGCGCAAGTCAATCTTTGAGACCAACCAGGGACTAGATGAGGCATTTCTGCGGGTGTTGGAGCAACACACAGCAGGTTCACCGACCGATGAGACGGTGAAGTGGACAAACCTGAAGCGTCACGAGATTGTGACTCTGCTAAAAGATGAGGGGATTGAGGTGAGTGTGACGGTGGTGGATCAGTTGTTGGAGAAGCACAACTTTCGTAAGCGCAAAGCCGTGAAAAGGCTGGCGACCGGGGAGAGTGAGCATCGCAATGAACAATTTGAGCGGATTGAGCAGTTGAAAAGTACCTATCAAGCTGTGGGTAATCCCATCATGAGTATGGACACAAAAAAAGAGAATTGATTGGGCAGTTGTATCGAGCGGGGCAACTGTACACCCAAGAGCAGGGAGTCGAGGTGTTTGACCATGATTGGGCATCCCTTGCAGAAGGGGTTGCCATTCCCCACGGGTTGTATGACATCAACGATAATATTGGCTACATCCAGATTGGCACCAGTCACGATACCAGTGAGTTTGCCTGTGAGTCGATTCGCTACTGGTGGAACACCTATGGGAGAGTACGTTACCCCCTAGCAGATTCGATTTTGCTGCTTTGCGATGGGGGCGGCAGTAACAGTTCCCATTACTACATCTTTAAGCAAGACTTGCAAGCGTTGGTCAACGAGTTGGGTATCGAAATTCGCATTGCTCACTATCCGCCCTACACCTCCAAGTACAATCCGATTGAACATCGCTTGTTTCCTCACGTCTCAAGAATGTGTGAGGGAGTGATTTTTGAGAGTGTCCAGATGGTTAAGGAATTGATGGAAAAGGCAACCACTCGAACCGGTCTTAAAGTGTTTACGACGATTCTCGATAAAATGTATCAAAAAGGTCGAAAAGTTGCTGAAGGTTTCAAAGCCAATATGAAGATTGTCTTCGACGAGCTTCTACCGCAATGGAATTACACAGCCAAACCAGAATTACAGGTTATTTAATTCACGATCCT
>NZ_JADEWO010000045.1 GCF_015207605.1 Oculatella sp. LEGE 06141 | reverse complement strand
ACCTGCACCCGTACAGCCACCCGCCCAACCTGCCCCATCACCCACGCCCCCGCAACAGGCACCTCAGCCGCAGGTGCCCCAGCAACCCATTACACCACCGACTCAACCCACACCACCCGTTCAACTACCAGCCCCAACTCAACCTGCACCCGTGCAACCCACACCACAGCCGCAGCTTCCACAGCTTGAGCCACAACCGTTGCGGCCATTTTAACAACGCTTTGATAACAGGCGATCGCTGCTGCTTGGTGCAATAGCCGCGATCGCCCCGATCACAGCTTGGCCATAGCGAAAGCGCCAGACACTTCTAAGGAAGGCTGGCGCTTTCGCATTTATTCACAGGGTATAGTCAAGGTCTTTATATAAGCTGACCTCGATTGAACATAAACAGTGTGGCAGAACTTTTTCGAGTTGACCATTTCCGTAAGCTTTCTTTAGGATTTTGCGGCGAGTATACCTGAGACAATTGACTTGCAATGAAGTGTTACAAACACCCCTCGGATTTGGGAATCAGGAAGGCAGCCAGAATGGTGGCGCGATCGCCCTACCCCTCGTTCGCTCAGCCCACATCAACCGCGCGGCAACTCGATATACTGGTTGAGTAACAATATATTAACTACAGGTCACTACAAGGGTTAACGGCGCTGCTGTCCAGGGTGCTTTTTCAGATGGCCTGTCTTCTGATAATTCCTAAATCTTCCAACCCTGGGGTACTTCGCAGGTTCAGCCATTCCTTAGCCTCGGAGAATTCGGGAGCGAATGCATCCTGTAATTTTGTAACATCGATGGCAGGTCTTCCAGGCACTCCTGTTCTGGATGACAGTAAAAATGCTGCTTCTCTCCCCAGAATTGAGAAGAGGTTGATAATCTACTAAAAGCGGTTTAAGTAAAGCGGTTTAAGTCGTCTGCAAGTTGGTAACTCGTTGCACTATGTCTAGCCTATTTTTAGAACGCCTCTACAGTTCCGATCGCCCCGTCCTGGTATTTGATGGAGCAATGGGTACCTCGCTACAAACTCAAAACCTGACGGCAGAAGACTTTGGCGGGGCAGAATATGAAGGCTGTAACGAATATTTAGTGCATACCAAACCCGATGCCGTGAAGCAGGTTCATCGCGAGTTCCTGGCGGCGGGCGCAGATGTGATTGAAACCGACACGTTTGGCGCAATGTCGATCGTTTTGGCCGAATATGACCTGGCCGATATTGCTTATACGCTCAACAAAGATGCGGCAGCTTTAGCCAGGGAGGTCGCCGCCGAATTTTCTACACCAGAAAAGCCCCGATTTGTAGCGGGTTCAATTGGCCCTACCACGAAGCTGCCAACGCTGGGGCACATCGACTTCGACACCATGAAAGCGTCTTACGCAGAGCAAGCAAACGGGTTGTATGACGGGGGCGTCGATTTATTTATTGTTGAAACCTGTCAAGACGTACTGCAAATTAAAGCAGCGCTGAATGCGATCGAAGAGGTGTTTGCCCAGAAAGGTGAGCGACGACCGTTGATGGTTTCCGTCACGATGGAACAGCAGGGCACTATGCTGGTGGGTTCCGATGCGGCGGCAATGTTAACCATTTTAGAACCCTATCCGATCGATATCTTGGGGTTGAACTGTGCCACGGGTCCCGATCGCATGGCTGAACATATTCGCTATCTTTCGGCCAACTCTCCCTTTGTGATTTCCTGCATTCCCAATGCGGGCATCCCCGAAAATGTAGGGGGTCACGCCCATTACAAGCTCACACCAATCGAGCTGCGGATGGCGTTGATGCATTTTGTTGAAGATTTAGGCGTTCAGGTGATAGGAGGATGCTGCGGCACCCGACCCGACCACATTCAACAACTGGCAGAGCTGGCACCGACGTTAGCACCCAAGGCACGCGAAGTCAGGCAATCTGCGATCGCCCTGCTAGAGCAAGACCCCACCCATTCCACTAATGGAGCGATCGATTCGCCTCGTCCCGCTTTAAGCTATACGCCATCCGCCGCTTCTATTTATACCTCCCAAACCTACGACCAGGACAACTCGTTTTTAATCGTTGGCGAGCGGTTAAATGCCAGCGGCTCTAAAAAGTGCCGCGATTTGCTCAATGCCGAAGACTGGGATGGGTTAGTGTCTCTGGCGAAGGCGCAGGTGCGGGAAGGGGCACACATTCTGGATGTCAACGTGGATTATGTTGGGCGGGATGGCGTGCGAGACATGCGAGAACTGGTGTCGCGCCTGGTTACCAATGTTACGATTCCCCTCATGCTCGACTCCACCGAGTGGCAAAAGATGGAGGCCGGGTTAAAGGTGGCAGGCGGCAAATGTTTGCTGAACTCCACCAACTATGAAGATGGAGATGAGCGCTTCTTTAAAGTGCTGGAACTGGCGAAGCAGTACGGGGCTGGGGTTGTCGTTGGCACTATTGATGAAGAGGGTATGGCGCGATCGGCAGACCGCAAATTTGCGATCGCTCAACGTGCCTATCGGGATGCGCTGGAATATGGCATCCCGGCGCATGAACTGTTTTACGATCCGCTGGCCTTGCCCATTTCGACGGGAATTGAAGAAGACCGGGTCAATGCCAGAGAAACCATCCATGCGATTCGGCAGATTCGGCAAGACCTGCCTGGGGTTCACATTGTTTTAGGCGTTTCCAATGTGTCGTTTGGTCTAAATCCGGCAGCACGGATGGTATTAAACTCAGTCTTTTTGCATCTGACGATGGAAGCTGGGTTAGATGCAGCGATCGTCAGCGCCGCCAAGATTTTGCCCCTGGCGAAAATTGATCCGCAGCATCAAGAAGTGTGCCGTCAACTGATCTTTGATGAACGTCGATTTGAGGGCAATGTCTGCGTTTACGATCCATTGACCGAACTTACCCAGCTATTTGAAGGCGCTACAACCAAGCGCGATCGCTCTCAAGATGAACACCTGCCGCTAGACCAACGGCTGAAGCAGCACATCATTGATGGCGAGCGAATTGGGCTGGAAGAGGTGTTAGAAAAAGCGTTGAAGCAATATCCACCCCTGGAAATTATCAACACTTTCTTGCTCGATGGCATGAAGGTGGTTGGGGAACTGTTTGGTTCGGGGCAAATGCAACTACCCTTTGTGTTGCAATCGGCGGAAACCATGAAAGCAGCCGTGGCTTACCTTGAGCCGTTTATGGAGAAGAAAGAGTCGGGGCAATCTAAGGGGGTTGTGGTGATTGCCACCGTAAAGGGTGACGTTCATGATATTGGCAAAAACCTGGTTGATATCATTCTTAGCAACAACGGCTACAAGGTGATCAACATCGGTATTAAACAGTCTGTTGACAACATCATTGAAGCTTACGAAGCGCACCAGGCCGATTGTATTGCCATGAGCGGTTTGCTGGTGAAATCGACCGCGTTTATGAAAGAAAATCTGGAGGTGTTTAACCAGCGAGGTATTACGGTTCCGGTAATTTTGGGGGGGGCTGCACTCACGCCCAAGTTTGTCTATGAAGACTGCCAGAACAGCTACAACGGGCGGGTAATTTACGGCAAGGATGCCTTTTCTGACCTGCACTTTATGGATAAGCTAATGCCTGCCAAGGTATCCGGTCAGTGGGATAATCTTCAGGGCTTTTTGAATGAAGACAATACACCGCTAAAGGTGAAGAGTCCGCCGTTAGAGGACTCCGAATCAACGGGAGATAGCAACGCTGAGGAGGCGATGGCCGAACCCAACATCATCGATACCGAGCGATCGGCAGCGGTTGCCGTAGACATCGATCGACCCGTACCACCGTTCTGGGGCAGCAAGGTATTACAGCCGCAAGACATTCCGCTGGAAGAGGTGTTTGCTTATCTCGATTTGCAAGCGCTCATTGCCGGACAATGGCAGTTCCGCAAGCCTAAAGACCAGTCGCGCGAGGAATACAACGCTTTCTTAGCTGAGAAGGTTCATCCCATTCTGGAAACCTGGAAATACCGGATTGTAGAGGAACAATTGCTGCATCCACAGGTGGTGTATGGCTACTTCCCCTGTCAGGCGGAGGGTAATTCACTGCATCTGTATCATCCAGCTGTAATGGAATCATCTGATGCAGCGCGGGAGGCGATCGCCACATTCACGTTCCCCCGGCAGCGATCGATGCGCCGCCTTTGTATTGCGGACTTTTTTGCCCCCAGAGAGTCCGGCCAGATAGACGTTTTCCCGATGCAAGCGGTAACGGTGGGCGAGGTTGCGACCACGTTTGCCAAGCAGTTATTTGATGCGAATCAATACACCGATTACCTCTACTTCCACGGGTTAGCGGTGCAGGTGGCGGAGGCCGTGGCCGAGTGGACCCATGCCCGTATTCGACAGGAGCTAGGGTTTGCGGCTGAGGAACCCAGCGCCATTCGTGATGTGTTAGCCCAACGGTATCGCGGTTCTCGCTTTAGTTTTGGGTATCCGGCCTGTCCTA
The DNA here is from genome assembly GCF_015207605.1 of Oculatella sp. LEGE 06141. Lineage (GTDB taxonomy): Bacteria > Cyanobacteriota > Cyanobacteriia > Elainellales > Elainellaceae > Oculatella. The sequence goes on along the minus strand of NZ_JADEWO010000045.1, from coordinate 49,180 downwards.
ATATTCAAGACCAGTACACGCTGCTGGATTTGTTGGATGCGGGACGGATTAACCTGCACATGGACGAAAGCGAACAGCTTTATCCAGAGCAATCTACTACGGCGATCGTGGCGTATCATCCGGCGGCAAAATACTTTAGTGCATAATGACAGGACGACGACCGTTTCTACACTACAGCCGCTATTTAGTCGGCTTGATTGGGTTTGTACTCATTGGCTGTAATGGCAATAGTGATGGAGATGAACTCCAGGCTCCCAAAACAATGAGGCTCGATTCAGTCTTTGCGGCGGCAGACCAGATTCCAGTCCAGTACACCTGCGAGGGCGAGAATCGTTCACCTGCTTTAAGCTGGGACGCACCGCCCACCGGAACCGAGAGTTTAGCCCTCATTGTAAGCGACCCGGATGCGCCTGGAAAACCTTTTATCCATTGGGTACTGTATGATCTGCCGCCCGATCTGCGTCAATTGCCCGCAGGGTTGGAGAAACAACCGTTCTTGCTGGATGGCGGCCTTCAGGGAAAGAACGATTTTAACGAATATGGTTACGGTGGCCCCTGCCCACCCAGCGGCAGCCATCGCTATTTTTTCAGGCTCTATGCATTGGATACCCACTTGAATTTGCCGCCCGGTACCACAAAGACTGATGTGGTAGAGGCGATGCAGGGGCATGTGTTGGCGGGTGCTGAACTAATGGGACGCTATCAGCGTCAGCGTTAGCGGCGATCTTGAGGATTTTGCAGCTTGACGGCTGTCCCAGTTGCCGTAATCAACAACAAGGCTCCAGTCTGATCGATGTTAATGGTGCCGGTGTCTATTTCAATGCCAATTACTGCATTGGCACCCAGGCGATCGGCTCGTTTTGCCAGTTCATCGAGGGCATCTTGTTGTCCCCGTTGAAAGACACGTTCGTAACTGCCTGTACGTCCGCCAATGATATCTCGAATGCCAGCGAAGAAGTCGCGCAGAGCGTTGCTACCGTAAACGACTTCCGCCGTTACAATGCCCAAATATTGCTCGACGATCGCCCCTTGAATGACATCCGTTGTCGATAGAATCATGAGTCTCTAGTTCTACGTTGCTCTATAGCTTCAGTCTATAGCAGGGCTTGTGCGCTGGAGTAGAACGATGAGAATTTGAGGAGTGGCAATTAAAGCATCCTCTCAGGTCATAATGCCAAAAGCGCCCAGGATTCCAGACAAAATGGAATTGATGATGCTAAGGGCGATCGCACCCAAAATGGCGCTGCCAAATCCCCAGCGCAGGCGGAAGCCCTCAACAATCCAGGCCGCCAGCCCAAAAATAATGGCATTGAGAACAATCAAAAATAGCCCCAATGTGAGGATGGTTAACGGTAATGCCAGCCAAAATAAAACGGGTTTGACCAGACCGTTTAGCAAGCCAAATACGACAGCGGCAATGACTGCTTTGCCAAAATCATCAATCTCGATTCCCAGCGGCAATTTAGAGATAATGAGTAGGCTTACGGCAGTCACCAGTGATGTAACAATGAATCCAATTAGTGTTTCCATAATGGTTGAGGTCGGTTGTATTACATCAGTCTTTAGGCCAGCGGTGACGATACTTATGACAACAATACTTATGACAACAATACAACAGCTATGACGACAATGAAGTTGGGGGCGATCGCTTCAATCGCAGCCAGTCTTTATGATCTTTCCCTGCAAGTCGGCTACTTACAATCGCTACTTACGACTGTAGCTACTGTGACTGTTGCAGATTTAGGGCATCAAAACAGATATTGTTTACAGAAATAAAGATTCTCCAGCAACAAAGATTTAACCTGCTCACCCAAGGCTGAGGTTTGCTCAACGGGGTTGCTTTCGCGCGTCTTTTACAAAGCATTGTTCTGCCGAGCCAGAGCTATAGCGGCATGGTATTCTTCTCGACATGAATATCCATGAAACATAGTATGAACTTCAATCAGCTAGGGTATGCTGTCTGTTTTAGTTTACTAACAGGTAGTTCCAGCATCGCAACAGCCACCGCTCTTGACCTTGCAACATCTACAAACGGCTCCAATTTAAACGCTGCTGATGCTCCAGCAGTGCAAATTGCCCAAGATTTGACCGGGCAATGCCGTCAAACTCGGCGGTTAGAGCGAGTTTACAGTGCCGCCGATCTGGCTTCATCTCGCGTTGTGGATATTCAACCGGGGACACCGGTAACGCTTGCTGGTGTTCCGAATCAACCCAGTTTTGGCTGGATACGGATTAGCTTCCCCAACACAGGCTACATTCAAACCGTCTTTCTCGCTTCCTGCGGCACCACTCCTACCCCTTTCCCTTCTCCCAGCCCTGCTCCATCTCCTGCTCCATCTCCTGCTCCATCTCCTGCTCCTCAAGGAAGCACCTGTGGAGTGGCAGAAACCGTTTTGGCCATCAAAACGGAACCCAGTACCCAGGCGGCTAACACGGGACGATTTGTAGAAGTAGGGCAAGGGTTCAGAATTGTAGGCGATCGCCAGTTTCAATCTCAACCGCCCAGCGAAGCTGGTCGCGCCTGGGTGCGAATCAACCGATCCGATATTACAGGATGGGTTGCCGAAACGGGGCCAGATGGCGTTGGACGCAACTTCAGGCGTGTAACTTGCTCCAGTGTGGGCATTCAATAGGTCGGCAGGGTAATGTTCCCTCCCTGGTCTATGATTTCAAACCTCTTCGATACGGACTCGCCAGCAGGTAGTGGCTACGATCGCAGTTCATTAAGCTTGGACTGCGATGCTTGCAATGCTTGCTCGGTGCGTTTGCGATCGGTAATGTCCAGGCAAATACCGCTGAGTTTAACGGGTTTACCCGCACTGTTATACGTTGGACGGCCAAATATCCAGATCCAGTGAGTGCTACCGTCATTCCATACACAGCGACATTCGGTTTCAACATCGGTATGGGTTTGCACCCCTTGCTGCATTAACTGACGCACCTGTTCCTGGTCGTCGGAGTGAATCCGTTCAAAAAACGTTTGGGCAGAAAGTTCCGCATCGGCCAGGGAACCCAGGTTGGCCTTAAACTGCTCGGAACCCAGCATCCCCCCAGTTTCAAGTTCCCATTCCCAGGAGCCAAGCTTGGCGGCCTGAAGCACTAAGTTTAATCGCCGTTCTGCCTGTTTCCGTTCTACAATTTCCGTCACCAGTTCGTCATTGATTTGGCGCAATTCTGCCGTGCGGATTGCAACCCGTTGCTCTAGTTCAGCGTTGAGCCGATGCGTGGCCGCTTCAGCCTGTTTGCGATCGGTAATATCACACCCAACGCTTTGAACTTCAATAACCTGGTTGCGATCGTCAAAAATAGCCCGGTTCGTCCACTGCAACCAGCGCAACTCTCCCTTTGCCGTCCGTTCCGCCTGTTCTGTTGTAAAAACAGGGTTTGACCTGGATACCGTTTTCAACATGTCTTTTCCGTGTTGACAATCCATGCTGAAGGGCAGAACCAGGCTTGGATCGTGTGATGCCCCAATTTGCAGGTCAAAGAAACGGCAAAAGGCTTCGTTAACAAAGCAAAACGTGCCATCGGGTAACCAGCGACAGACGAGTTCAGTCTGGTCTTCAACAATGGCGCGATAGCGTGCTTCGCTTTGGCGTAGAGCGGTTTCAGCCTGTTTTCGTTCGGTAATATCTTCTGCAATGCCCACTAAACGATAGGCTTCACCCGCTGAGTTAATTACTGGAAACGAGCGATCGTGTACCCACCGCACATCGCCATTGGGTTTAATGATCCGATACTCCATATCAACGCCATTGCCACTCGACTCCAACCCCATGTTGTGTTCTACAAAGGCGCGATCATCTGGATGAACGATTTCTAACAAAAAGAATGGGTTTTCATAGAAGTACTCGCTGTCGTATCCCCATACCCGTTCGCAAGCCGGACTGACATAAATGTAGCGTTCCAGGATCGGGTCACAGAGCCAAAATAACTCTCGAATATTTTCGGCCAGTTGGCGAAACTTCTCTTCGCTTTGATACAGCTCACCTTCAGTTTGCTTGCGTTCTGTGATATCACGCACAAAGCTTTGAATAGCCAGCCGATCCTCATATTCAATGATTTGAGCGCTAATTTCGACCGGAATTTCAGACTGATTTTTGCGCCGATAGACATGCTCAAATACAACGTCGCCATCCCTCTCTAACCGCTGATAAATTGTGGTGCGGTAGGCCGAATCCATCGGAGCTTCAATATCATCAATGGTTAATTGAAATAGCTCTTTGCGAGAGTATCCTAGCTGTCTGGCCGCATTCCAATTGGCATTGAGAATCACTCCAGTGGAAACATCGATGATTAAAATGGCATCTGTTGCGGCATCAAAGAGAAATCGATACTTTTCTTCCGATGCCTGTAGCGCCATCAAGGCTCGTTGCCGATCGTTGATATCCTTTGCGGTAAATATAATGGCCTCAACGTTACCATCAGCACCGCGAATTGGGCTAAAGGTATAGTGGTAGGCTTTGCTTTGTTGGTAAATAGTGGGAAGCAACACTTCCCCGCTAATGGGTTTCTTGCGTTCAATAACAGCTTCACGTTGGGCATTAAAAAGCTCAACCGTTTCCTGGGGCAACTCTAAATCTTGAAACGATTTGCCTAAAAGAGAAGTCCGTTCAACGCCTAGAACTTCTGTACTGGCAACGTTTGAGTAGGTGTAGCGACCTAATCGATCTTGAACAAAAACCACATCAGATGAGGCCAAAAGAATATCGTCGAGGAACCCTATCAACTGTTGGTCAACCGGGCTTGCAAACAGATCATTCAGAGTGTCGGGGAGAGGATCGCTAACGGGTTGCGGTGCTGGTACAGCGTGGGACTGGGTGAGAAAGACATCGATCGCCTGTTCTAATGTTGAAACGCGATCGACTGTAGCAGCGTCTAGATCAAACTGTTGACAGAACCCAGAGATTGATTGCATCAGGGCTGCTGCCTGTTCCTGAATTGCAGTTAGCTGTTGCTTAAACGCATCAGTCATGATCCTGCTCTGGCTAAACTAAACGTTAATTTGGTTTTGGGTTGCGAACGCATGGATCACAGGGGGTTTGGAGTCGTTCTGGTTATACCCGGTTTACGCGACTAATTTCACTCATTCTAAAGGAATGAGCAAGTGAACCGTGTGTCAATACGTTCAATCAATCTGTTTGTAGGATTGGTTCGGGTGCATCTGCTTCAGAGGATTAAAGTACTCAACCCAACTCGAACCGCACCCTAATCCCGCAGTGGGGGGACTTCCGAACCCATTCTGTTTCAAAGTCCTTTCGAATTGGGGGATTTAAGGAGCGAACAGTACATTTGATACCTTATAAAACAACCTTTAAGGGATAGTTTAGTATACGGCTATTGTTTGCCTAGCAGCATCGGCGCAATGGCTAACGATACAGGGCTGACTGGATGGCTACCTGGGTTGCTTGCACCGCTATCTGCTGAGATACAACAGGAATTACACCGTGTAAAACACCTCGCCTTAGCCTCGATCGCACCATGTTGGACATCTTTAAGGATTGCCTACAGCATTTCAAGGGCAACTCGACGAGAAGGGGGTGGAAACGCATCGTCTAAAGACTTCATCTCATCTGGAGTGAGCTGGAGATCAAGAGCGGCCCGGTTCTGCTCAACATGAGCGATAGTGCTAGATTTGGGAATGACAATGACATTCTGTTGCTGGAGTAGCCACGCGATCGCCACCTGTGCTGGAGTCACTCCCCGCTGTTGCGCCAGGGTTTGCAATAGGCGATTTGTGAGCAAGCGCCCCTGTTCTACAGGCGAGTAGGCCATGATTGGAATGTGACGTTGTCGGCACCACGGCAGCAGTTCCCATTCAACTCCTCGCCGCGTCAAGTTATAAAGCACTTGATTGGTTGCGATCGCCTCTCCTCCTGGCAAGGCACTGGCCTGTTCCATGTCCTCCACATCAAAATTGCTGACCCCATAATCCCGGATTTTGCCCGCTTGCTGAAGCGCTTGAAACGCCTCCAGCGTTTCCGATAGCGGCACCGAACCCGGCCAATGCAGCAAGTAGAGATCAAGATAGTCTGTTTTAAGCCGCTTCAAGCTGCGTTCACAAGCGGCGATCGCCCCCTGCCGACTGGCATTATAAGGGTATACCTTGCTAACCAAAAACACCGAGGCACGACGCTGAGCGATCGCTTCGGCAATGACGGTTTCGGCTCCGCCTTCGCCATACATCTCGGCGGTGTCAATCAACGTCACACCCAGATCCAGCCCATGACGCAGCGCGGCGACCTCATGCGATCGCTGACTGGCCACTTCCCCCATTCTCCAGGTGCCCATTCCCAACACTGGAATGGATTGGCCGGATGGTAGATTAAGGTGTCTCATGGGTTACCTCCAAATAGGACATCGACACTCGCATCAACGCAGAAGTTCTTCTATTTCGATGGGCGATTTTTCATGCTAACGCACACCAACCCTCATTTTGGAGTGCGATCGGTTTAACCCTGTTGCAGAGAATTAGCCGATTGCCGATCCAGGCGTTATCCCCCCTTGACTCTCCAGTTGACTGTAGGCTTCAAGATAGAAACAGTAATCAAGGAAGGGGCGATCATCCTGGCGATCGCTTCACCACTTCGGCGGGTAGACCTATGGAAACTGTCACTCTTAAACTACGAGGCATGAGCTGTGCTGCCTGTGCTAGCAATATTGAAGCAGCGATTCGTGCTGTTCCTGGAGTGAGTGACTGTCATGTCAATTTCGGGGCGGAACAAGCGGCTGTCGAGTATGCGCCCCGAACCACAAGCCTGGAAACGATTCAGCACGCAGTAGAGGAGGCAGGCTACTCGGCGTATTCATTACCCGATCCGCTCACGGATTCGGGTGAGGATGAGGCTGAACAGGCGATGCGCCAAAAAGCCTCGCGGATCTTGCTTCGCAAAGTGGTGGTGGGCGGCATTGTCAGCGGCATTCTGGTGTTCGGTTCCTTACCGATGATGACCGGGTTGAATCTGCCGTTCATTCCCATGTGGCTGCATCATCCGTGGTTGCAATGGCTGCTGACGACACCGGTGCAATTTTGGTGCGGATACTCGTTCTATATCAACACCTGGAAAGCCTTCAAGCGCCACACGGCAACGATGGACACGTTGATTGCCCTGGGAACGAGCGCCGCTTATTTCTATTCGGTGGTGGTGACGTTGTTTCCCGCCTTTTTCCTGAATCAAGGATTAGCCCCTGAGGTATATTACGAAACAGCCGCAGTGGTGATTACGCTCATCTTGCTGGGGCGGTGGTTAGAACAACGTGCCCGGAGGCAGACCTCGGAAGCGATTCGCAAGCTAATTGGCTTACAGGCTCGCACCGCTCGGCTGGTGCGCGATGGACGAGAAGTAGACGTGCCGATTGAAGCAGTGCAGATTGGCGATATTGTTCTGGTTCGTCCGGGTGAAAAGATTCCGGTAGATGGCGAGGTGGTTGACGGCACATCAACGATCGACGAGTCGATGGTGACGGGTGAAAGTTTGCCCGTAAGCAAGCATTCCGGCGATGAGGTAATTGGAGCCACGTTCAACAAAACGGGCAGCTTTACCTTCCGGGCGATGCGCGTGGGCAAAGACACTGTTCTGGCTCAAATTGTGCAACTGGTGCAGCAGGCTCAAGGATCTAAAGCGCCGATTCAACGATTGGCCGACCAGGTCACTCGCTGGTTTGTTCCGGCAGTGATGGCGATCGCCGTTCTCACCTTTATCATCTGGTTTAACGCGACGGGCAACCTGACTCTGGCCTTGATCACCACCATCGGCGTGTTGATCATCGCCTGCCCCTGTGCCTTGGGGCTGGCCACTCCCACATCGGTCATGGTAGGCACGGGCAAAGGAGCGGAAAACGGCATCTTAATTAAAGGAGCCGAAAGCTTAGAACTGCTTCATACGATCAAAACCATTGTGTTAGACAAAACAGGAACGCTGACGCAGGGACAACCTACCGTCACGGATTTTGTCAGCGTTAACGGCACGGCCAACCACAACGAACAGACACTCATTCAGTTGGCGGCCTCGGTTGAGCGACGGTCTGAACATCCCCTGGCCGAAGCGGTGGTTCGCTATGCAGAATCGCAAGAGGTGCAGCCCGTGGAGGTTGAGGTATTTGAAGCGATCGCCGGAAGTGGTGTTCAGGGCACCGTGTCCCGTCGTCTGGTTCAAATTGGCACCCAGCGCTGGCTCTCTGAACTGGGAATTGAAACGCGATCGCTGGCTACCCATCAGGAAAAACTGGAATATTTAGGAAAAACCGTGATCTGGATTGCAGTGGACGGAGCGGTTGAGGGTGTGATGGGCATTTCGGATGCGCTGAAGCCTTCTTCTGCGGCGGCAGTACGCTACCTGAAACGGCTTGGGTTGGATGTGGTGATGCTGACCGGAGACAACGAGCGCACCGCCAAGACGATCGCCCATGAGGTTGGAATTGAGCGGGTTTTTGCCCAAGTGCGCCCCGACCAAAAGGCCAGCATTGTGCAAAAGTTGCAAGCCGAAGGCAAAGGGGTGGCAATGGTGGGGGATGGCATCAACGATGCGCCTGCCCTGGCTCAGGCTGATGTGGGAATGGCGATTGGTACGGGCACTGATGTGGCGATCGCGGCCAGTGACATCACCCTGATTTCTGGCGATCTGCGCGGTATTGTGACGGCGATTCAGCTTTCCCATGCAACGATCCGCAACATTCGCCAAAACCTGTTCTTTGCCTTTATCTACAACGTGGCTGGAATTCCGATCGCCGCTGGGATTCTGTTTCCCGTCTTTGGCTGGCTGCTAAATCCTATTGTGGCTGGGGCGGCAATGGCCTTCAGCTCTATTTCGGTGGTGACGAATGCGCTGCGGTTACGCCGTTTTCAACCCAAGTCGATTCACTAAACCTGTCTTTGCAGTTCTTTGCAGTAGAGGAAAACAGGATGAAATCAACACTTTTGGCAACCCTGGCCGGGGTGGGACTGATAGTTGGCACTGGCAGGGGGGCGATCGCGCAAATGCCGCAGCACATGGACGAATCGTCTGGTTCCACAGCTCCAACTGAAGTCTTTCGCTCCATTGAACAACCCCTGGCAATTAAAGCTGGCGTAACGCTCGGCGGGGTAGCCCTCATTGGAGCAGAATTGTGGTGGTTTTTGTTCAGCAAACCTAAAAGCCAATAGCCTCATTTCTATTTCAGTGGCAATCGTTTGTATATGTACTTGCCACACCGTTGCAGCATTGAATCTTTAGGTCAATTAAAGACTTCATCACTAAAAAATCAGAGATAATGGCGATCGACCAACGATCGGCTCTTAACTGCATGAAGAAAAACGACTTAGAATTTTACGATCTAAGTGCAGAGCAATGGTGGAACCAGGATTCTAAAATTTACGCACTTCACCATTTAAACAAGCCGCGTTTTGAATTTTTCGATCGCTACGTTTCAGATTGGCAAAACCTGAATGTGTTAGACGTTGGCTGCGGTGGCGGTTTCTCCTGCGAATTTATGGCGGCACGCCAAGCCGTTGTATCCGGAATGGATCAGTCGCAAAAATGCATTGATGCTGCGCAGAAACACGCTGCTACAAACGGCTTTGCCATCAATTACTGCTGTGCCATGGCAGAAGAAATGCCCTATGCCGATCATACGTTTGATGTTGTGGTCTGTGTGGATGTCTTAGAACATGTCGAGAACGTCTACTGCGTGCTATCAGAAATTTCTCGAATTTTGAAACCGAATGGCTTATTTTTTTTTGATACTATCAACCGCAACTTCAAGTCGAAATTGGTCATGATCTGGTTGATGGAAAATATCTTAGGTGAAATCCAGAAAGGCGTTCACGATTGGAATAAGTTCATTACACTCGATGAACTGCATGAACTGCTGCACAAAACTGGATTTGGTCAGGTAGATATTAAAGGATTTGATCTGTTTGGGGATGCGTTTCGGTTGAACCTGGCTAGTTACTTGAACTATAAAAAGACCGGGCTACCCAATGTGGCAATTAACGACGACACATCCATTAACTACATTGGCAAAGCGACTAAGAGGATGCTTGAACCGTAGCAACGGTGCTGCTTTCATCCCCTGATTCCTCAACGTTGTGAGACTTCGAACGTTCGGAATTGCCAGCGTAAGGTGAGTATGGCGGGTTGCCTCACCGAGCTGCAGAGTGTGGATTTTGAACCCCCATCTATCCTCCCAAAATTCCGCAGGCTGAGCGTAGCCCACACTGGCGCATCGGAGAATCAGCGTTCAGGATGTTGCCAAAATCTTTCCGGTAGTAGAGCTGTCAATCCTCAGAGATTGGTTATTCTATGGTGGAAGTAGATTAGTTGTATTCAACACTCACATTTAGCGATCGCCATGCTTTCACAAATTGTGCGCCCAATGGTTCGCACCCAGATCCGTCTACTGGCTAACAGTCAGGCTACCCGCTCCACCCTGGTATCCACGATCGCCCAGTGGCTCGGTTTTTTGGGGGTTCACGCTCAAGTAACTCAGCTCGATGCAGCATCCGACAAAATTCAGGTTTCGATTACAGTAGGCAAACCCGAGAGCTGCGACGCTCACGATTGGGAGCGGATTTTGCAAAACCTTAGCCGTAGCCAGACGAACGGGGAAGGGACACTCCCATCCGTGGCACACATGACCCAGCAGCAGCAAAGCAAACTTCAGCGGTTGTTGGCCTATGTGGTTCAGGTGGGCGACCCTAACGCTTCTGCGGATTGGGAACTGCTTTATCCGCAACTGCAAGCGATCGGGTTTGAGGAAACGACCCTGTTAGGCATCAAATCAGCGCTTAAGGTGCCCCAATCGCTCGACCACCTGATGGAAAACCTCGACTCGGATGTAGCCGCCATTGCCCTACCTAAAGCTGTCAGCATTGCATTACTCGATCGGCAGGTTAACCCTTCGGAAGACAAGGCGTTGTCGGTGCTGCTGGACGCAATGAAACGCCAATAGTAAGCGCAGGCTGCATCCGGGTAGTTGCCCCTTTCCCGTCGCAACAAACGCAGTGGATTAGGGTCATTTAAAGTAAATTAAGAGATTCAGTCCTGGAATGGTGCGAGAGAGCGTCCACAGTAACAGGATGAAATAGAGAATGCCGACACTCCATTGGTACCAGGCTAGAGCCGTGATCAATCCCGGCATTTGTTCGTCGCGTAACCGAATGTCGTTGAAGCCAAACTTGAGTAAATTGTTGAGGCTGAAGTCAAAGTAATTGAGCCAGTTCCAGCGGCGATCGCCCAAAAGATGGGCATAGCGATCGCGGAAAAAGACATAGCGGGGCATGTTTGGCAAACGGCCAATTAAAAACCGCAACTGCCGCTGGCTGCCATCTTCAACAAAATAGCTGATATCCATTAAGGTGTGATAGTAGCCGCGCCGATAAATCAGTATTAGCAGCAACGCCGGAATGGGGACGATAAACACGCCCAGACCCAGCAGCGTTAGCCAGGGGCGATCGGCAACCCGAAAAATGGCAGAGAAGCCGCTTAGTGCCAGTAGACTCGCTGTACTCAACACAGAAACAATTTCGTAAAGCGCAGGCAAAACGGATTTGGATTGCAAGTGACGACAGCGATCGACAAACCAAAACAGGACGGCAAAATAGGCAATCACCACCATTCCCACACCAAACACGAGCCAAAAGCTGGTTCCGTAACGGCTGAGCGATAGCAGCAAACTTAAGCCAATCCAATGAAAGGCATTGAGCAACCAACTGGTGGGCGATTGGGGCTGGCTCACAATCACCCGATCGCGCACCTTTACATACGTGGCTAAATCGATTCCCTCCAGTTTGACAATATCCGATACACTCCGAAATGGTTGCTCTACGCGGCTTTTGGCGATCGATGCAATTTGTTCTGGTTTAAACCCCAGCGCTTTTAACTGCGTGAAGGATGCCGTATTGAGGTTTATGCCAGAAATTTGCTGTTTTAACTCCCGCAATCGTAGCCGCTCGGTTGTATATTCAACCTGGTTAGCATCGGGCACCTGTTCCAACAATCGGAAGTTTCGCACCAAATTTCGCAGCAGCGTCTCGTTCCCTTGCAGGGTGGGCACCGATAACGCCTGACCAATTTGCCCCGGATCGCCCAAAATCTTGGCGGCTTCCGAATTAAACTGCAAACCCGACACGTTTAGATACGCACCCTGCGAAAAGCTGGCATCGCCAAAGTCAACCTGTTTGAGAATATTAGCGCCCCGCAGGTTCACTGGTTGGTTAAACTGCGCTTCTCGAAACGTAGCCAGTTCTTCAAAGGTGGCTTCGGTTAGAAATAGCGATTGGGCAAATTTTGCTTTGTTCAACAAGGCTTGACCGTACCATCGGGTTCCCTGAGAAAAGTAGGCATCATCTTGCCAACGCGTACCGTTGAAGATGGCATCGTCTTGAAACGTAACCTGGCTGAAGTTAGCCGCTGATTGAAACTCGCTGCTCTGGAAGTTAGCAACGCCCACAAACCGAACCTGATTAAACCGGGCACGGTCAAAGAAAATAACGCTACGAAACCGGGCTTGCCGCCGAAAGTTTGCCCCAACAAAACTGGCAAGCTGGCCAAACCGGGCTTCCGAGCAATCTATATCCTGAACAAAATCAGCGCCCTGGGCTTCAATTCGTCCTAAGAAAAACGTATTGGCAAAGTCAACCACCCCTTCAATTCGGGTTTGGGTGAGTTTCAGCGGCCCTCGCAAGACTGTAATTTGCAGCGTGGCGGGTTGCGATTGAATAAGCAGCGATCGCGACAGTTGGCTAAACTGCGACAAACGGCGGCGATCGCGGCGCAACTGCTCTTGCTCAGCTTCGTTGAAGATAGGAGAAATGGTTTGCCCATATAACGGTTCTCGCAACCCAAATTCGCTTGCGTTCAAATCGCCATAAATCAGAGAATAGCTAAAATCTAACCCCAACGGTGCAGAGGATCGCTGTAATTGCGTCTGAATCAGGCGGTAAAACTGGTCACGAAATTCAGCATTTTCAGGGCGTAAATCAATTACCACTCGCTGAAGGTCAACCGTTCGCACCCCTTCACTCTGTGCTGGGGATCTCAGCCGCTCCTGGAGTTGTTCGAGGGTGAGGGGCGTTCGTTCTGGTTGGGCGATCGCCGCCTCGGCAGATTGTGGAAACAACACGCATAGCAACAGCACGCAACCGATGGCAATTCCAACAATTGCTTTAAGAGGATAGTTTGAAGGGGCTGAATGCCACCCGCTGCGTTTCAATGGTTAAGCCGCTAAGTCCAACTCCATCTTGAGAAGTGTAGACCTGATTCTAACGAAAGGCAACGTCAACTATACTGTTTGAGCCACAGTGTTTGAGCCTTGGAAAAAGACTAATTACCGTTTAATCTTTTGAAGATTCAACTAATAGCGAATCTAACGTTGCTGATCAGTGCCCGCCTACAAACGGTGTACCCCAAAACTTCCAGTTTTCTTTATTGAAGGGCGATCGCCACTTGTAAATTAACGCAGACTCAAACGCCTGCCGGGAGCGAGTTTCAACAGGAGCCTCCATCCAGAAGGCAATGCCGAGCATTGATGTAAGCTGATGCTGATAATGCGCCTGCCGATAATTTAACAAGTAGCGCTTGCAGTCGTGTTCGCCTTTCCAGCGCTGGTTCGATTTCACCGTTTCTCCCACATATAGCAAAATGGGCAGTTCATAATCAATGACAAAATAAAGGGCAGCGATGCCATGATCCTCGGCTTTCCATCGCCAAAACTCAGTATTTTGCTGGGGCAACCCAAACGGATGAATGGATTCTGGATCGACCGTTGCCCGGGGTTCAGCATCATTTTCCCAGTCAAACAAGGTACCCTGCTGCTGCACGGCAGCACTTACTTTGACCTGCTGCTGAAAGCGAAAAATTCGCTGCTTCCAGGCCGTCAGCGCCTCCTGGCTTAAGGCTAAGGATTCGTTTGGTTTAATGCGATACCGACCGCCTTGAACATCGGCAGCAGAGAAAAGAGAAGGTTGATGCTCAGCCACAATCCAGCTACTCTATCATTCGCCAACTCTTACAATAGCAGATCTGGCGGTTTTGCTCTGCTTCAAACGCTATATGTAGGAGTCTACTCCTGTGGCGATCGCAACTTTGTGTGATTTTCGGTGTTATCGTTTACCGTTTGATAGCGTATAGGGGGGATTCTACAGTTTTCCGTGTACTGGTTCAGGCAACGGCTCTACGGAGCCACTTGTTTGAACCGCAAAGACGATAACCTTAGCAGGAAACCTCTATATGACGCTTAAGCAAACCATTGTTTCACTAGCTTTGTTGGGAGCCGTTCCTCTGGCCTCTGTGAGCCTAACGGCCTGCAATAGCCAATCTGCTCAACAGGGCATGAATTACGGTGGCACCAGTAGCCCCAGTGACGCATCTGGGTCAATGCCAATGGACGGCATGGATCATGGAGCTAATACGATGACTACGGCTCTGGGGCCTGCCGATGAAGCGTTTGATCTGCGGTTCATTGATGCCATGATTCTCCATCACCGGGGAGGACTTGAGATGGCACAAGTCGCTCAGGAACAATCGAGCCGGAATGCAGTTCAGCAGTTGGCAGATGAAATCATCACGGCACAGGAGCAGGAGATCCAGCAACTGCAATCCTGGCGGCAGACCTGGTATCCCGATGCCAGGGAGGAACCAATGGTGTATGACACTGAGATGGGGCACATGATGCCAATGGCTGAAGACATGCGTTCCAGTATGATGATGAGTCTAGATTTGGGCACAGCCGATGATGAGTTTGACCTGCGGTTCATTAATGCAATGATCCCGCATCATGAAACTGCGGTGGTGATGGCGCAGGAGGCGTTGGAAAAGAGCGATCGCCCTGCCATTCAAGCACTTGCTAAAAATATTATCAGTAGCCAACAGCAGGAGATTGACGCAATGAAGCAGTGGCAACAAGAGTGGTATGGTCAACAGGGGTGACATCGCCTAACATCAGTTGCACTGCATTGTAGAGAGAGGCGTAGAATGGCTGGAAAACGCTGAAACGATCGTCTCCCTCTATCGTTTTCTAGCCGATTCTGCCTCTCGATTTTCCCGTCTTTGGGTCATCTTTTCCATGCCATCTCAACTGCACGCGGCTGTTCACATCGCCGATACGACTCAGTTTGACTATCAGCCACCCGCCGCCGCCTATCATGCCCGCCAAATTTTGGTTAAACCCAATTTAGGCTATCCGGTTGCGCCCCCCGTAACCGTTAGCATGGGTGTGTTAGGAGCCGTATTAAAAGGATTGCGTCAGGCCAGCCCCCATGCCGATATTTTGATTGTTGAAGGAGTTTGCTCTGCCCAATCGTTGACAGAAATCGTCAGCGGCAACGGTTTGTATTCCATAATAGATGACGGTATGCAGGTGTTGGATGCCGACCAACTGCCTTTAAAGGAGTATGCCAACCGATCGCCCCATCCGGTACGATTCGCTTCAATGCTGGCTCCGGCACTGTTAGAAGAAGTAGATTGCCGCATCAGCGTGAGCGCATTCAAAAGGACTCATCTCAAAGGACTGCCTTTAATTTCGGCTTCATTGAAAAATTTGTACGGTCTGTTTCCGCGCGATCGCTACAAAGCCAGAAGTCCTAATTCTCGCGGGCAGCTACATCGCCCCTCTGTTCCGCTGATCTTACAGGATGTCTATTTCACGATTGGACATTTGTTCAATGGTGCAGTTGTAGATGGCGATCGCAAATTGATCAGCCGTGACTGGAAACCCGATCGGGGACAAACCGTCGATTTGGGCAAAGTGATCTGGGGCGACGATTTGTTGGCCGTGGATCGAGCGGCTTGCCAGGTTGGAGATGAAACCGTTCCAGATTACATAGAGGCGATCGAGCAATTGAAGTAATGCGATTCAATGATGGATTTGGATGATATTACGTCCAGAGATAGGGTTTCAGTTGGGTAGCTGTCTCTAACTTGGTAGTGTCCCACTTGAGGAAAAGCCATGTCTGGTAATACAGCCGATCGTGCGTCGGTCGATCCCCACGCTGACGATAACAGAGCGTCGTCGGCTAATACAGAATCAACGGATTCGCAGTCTAAGGTAGAAGCATCCTCAGAGACTCGTGACTCTGGCGATCGCCCCTCCACTCCGCAACAGCCTAACGAAAACTGGGAAGCGGTCAACGAACCGGAGTAGAACCATTCCTTCAACCGCCCCAGGCTGCTAACTTAGCTCAACTCTTCTTTAGCTAGAACGCCCACAGGTCGAGCCTGCGGGCGTTTTAGCAATTTGTATTCTAAACCTATTGACTCAACCCCCAGCGTTAGCTTTGGTTAAGAGAACTGCTGTAGCGTTGATACTCTCGCTCTTGCTCTGCCACAATGTCCAATAGCTTGGGAGAATCAATGAAGCCAAAGTAGAAGGCGATCGCTGCTGTAAGGGCATGTAGCCAAACGTCGTTTCCATAAATGGGAATTAAGCCTAATGTGGTGTTGGTGTAAGGCAGCAGACCCATAATGGCCAGTGCCCCGTAAAAGAATGCCAACCCTCGACCATAGAGGCGAGAAGCACCCAGGGCGATCGATGACAAAATGCCCAAAACACCGACAGTGAGGTGGACTATGTTGTGGGGAACGTTGATCGGAAATAGCCCCATTAAATAGCCATATCCGGCATCCAGGAAATCGGCTGTTCCGGCGGATGGTGCTTTAACTAAGCCGGGAACAAACCCTGAAATGCCAATCATCAAAAAGAGAACCCCAGTAATCAAAGCAAAATTTTGTCCAGCTTTCATGCGTTTTCCTATTATTGAATCAGTAGCAACCTTCTAGGTTAATTTCTCTGCCGTTATCCTTCTTCTCCTAAAGGAGTAACTTATTGATCTATCAGCCGATCGAGTCCATTAAAGTTCTAAACCCTCCTTCTTCGAAAATAGTGATCTTTATTACAGGCGGCTTTAACATTCTTTCTGCTAATAGTTATGGATTGTTGAATTCCAGACTCGCTATCTACAATAAATAGCGAACAAATAATTTTAGTTTGTTTTTAGCTCAAGCTTATTTTTTCCATCAAATTTATTTCTAAAAAGCGGTCTGAACCTGACTCTATTCGGTTCTCTGGTGGAAGAAATTACGTTGCCAGCCCTGGAATGGCTTCACTCTTAGTAGGCTGTGATCGCTGGCCTATATGGCTTTTAGCAAGTAGTGCAGCATTTGACGGCATGAACAGTTATAGAAACCAGCTTTTGCAGAATAATAAACCAGGTTTATTCTTTCAAAAGATAGTTTCAAAGCCTAGTTTTTAGCCCCCCACAAGTGGAGGCTTACATACTTTATGTAAGCAAGCTATAACAACACATTTGAGCCTGTTCTGAGGTTTAATTCCTCACTCTCTCTCAGTTAGTTTATGAAAACAAAATGAAAGTACTTGTGCTAAAGCGGGTTTTTGTATTGTCATACCTGCGACCGATTTAGCACACTTTCTAGATTGTTAAAAGGAATTAAGCGTAGAGAGAAGCTAATGAATCACTCTCTCCAAAGCAGATTTTAATACTGTTTTCTGCTGCTCAAAATGTAAACCAGTTAAGGACATTTTAGATGTTTTACCACGATAAGCACTTGCAATACTTTACGCGCCCAGATCAACCTGACGCGGTTTATGCAAACAAGCTTCAGGAATTGATCGGTGGCCCATTTGGTGAGATCACCGTTATGATGCAATATCTGTTCCAAGGGTGGAATTGCCGTGGGCCAGCTAAGTACCGTGATATGTTACTCGACATTGGAACCGAGGAAATCGGCCACATCGAAATCTTGGCAACGATGATTGCTCATCTTTTAGAGAAAGCACCGCTCAAGGCGCAGGAGAACGGCGCTCAAAACCCTGTAGTGGGTGCTGTAATGGGCGGTGGCAGTGCCAAGCACGCCATGCATGATATTATTTCGAGTAGCATGAACCCTCAACACGCGATCGTCTCTGGCCTGGGAGCGTTGCCTGCTGACAGCACTGGTTATCCCTGGAATGGTCGGTATGCAGTCGCTAGCGGCAACCTCATGGCAGATTTTCGTTCTAACCTACATGCAGAATCACAAGGTCGCCTCCAGGCGGTTCGCATGTACGAAATGTCGGACGATCCAGGTGTGCGCGACACCCTCAGCTTCCTGATTGCCCGTGATACTATGCACCAAAACCAATGGCTGGCGGCGATCGAAGAACTAGAATCGTCTGGTATGGAAACAACCCCCGTACCCAGTTCCTTCCCTCAAGATCTGGAAAAGAAAGAGCACTCTTACCAGTTCTGGAACAATTCAATGGGTGAAGAGAGCGGCACTGGTCGGTGGGCAAAAGGCCCTTCGATGGATGGCAAAGGCGAGTTTGAATATATCGCTAATCCTAAGCCAATGGGAGAAGCAATTGTGCCCCCACCAAGCGATCCTCGCCTACATGGTACAAATGCCCCTTCTAGTGAGCTGTAAGCCCTTGTAACGCCATACTCAAGGCGAAGTAAGGATAATTAGATAAGGGGACAAGGAGAGTTGGTTCGCAAGGAATCGGCTCTACCTTGATTCCTTTTCCTGTAGGCCATTTATCAGATGGTCAGATGGTCAGATGGTCAGAGGGTGTCTGAGAATGGCTCAACATTCTAAATTAGCCCCCTAAATCCCCCAATTTTGGGGGACTTTGAAACAGAATTGATTCGGACGTCCCCCAATTGTGGGGATTTGGGGGCGTTTCGAGTTGGAGCTTAGCACTTTTAAGATATCCTCTCAGACCAGATCAATTAACGGCGTTGCTGAAACACGGTGTGAATTCGCCCCAAAGCTCCTAACCATCACAAAGTTCAGAATTGGAGAATTTAAGGGGCATCAAAACCACGACCTACCAACGATTCATCCGTCTATTTCAATGCTAATGAACCTTCTAATACATTGACTCAAGTAAGCTGAATGCAAGAGTACGACGTTGTTATGATTGGTGCAGGGCATAATGCTCTGGTTTGTGCAGCATACCTGTTAAAAGCTGGTTACAGCGTTTTGCTGCTCGAAAAACAGCCGTTCCCAGGTGGTGGTTCAACGACAGAAGAGTTGATGCCTGAAGCTGCTCCGGGGTTCAAATTTAACCCTTGTGCGATCGACCACATCTTCGTTCATCTAGGCCCGGTCGTTCAAGAACTGGAGCTATCAAAGTATGGGTTAGAGTATCTGTTCTGTGACCCGGTGGTGTTCTGTCCCCATCCGGACGGCAAATACTTCCTGGCTCATGGCTCAGTGGAAAAAACTTGTGCCGAAATTGCCCGTTACAGCGTTCGCGATGCCAAGAAATACGCCGAATTCATTGATTTTTGGCAACGAGTAATTGGCGCGTTGACAGCAGTTTTTAATGCTCCTCCTAATTCGTTGCTCGACATTGCAGGGAATTTCGATCGCGCCAAGTTGAATGATTTACTCTCCCTGCTGGGATCGCCAACCGAAATCGTGGACGTGATCAGAACCATGTTCACCAGCCCGCTGGATAACATCAATGAATACTTTGATGAAGAATTTCTCAAGGCACCCTTAGCTCGGCTGGCCGCAGAATTGAGTACCCCTCCGTCGCAGAAAAACATGGCAGTGGGATCAATTATGATGGCGTTGCGGCACAACCCAGGCATGGCAAGACCTAAAGGCGGAACGGGTGCATTAACTCAGGCGTTGGTTAACCTGGTTCACGACTTGGGGGGCACTATCCTCACCGAGCAAGAAGTACAACGAGTATTGGTAGACGACCAACGAGCCGTAGGGGTGCGCGTCGCCAATGGCCAGGAATATCGCGCTAAACGAGGCGTGATTTCAAGCATTGATGCCAAACGTGTGTTTTTGCAACTGATGGAGTCCGCAGAGGTTGATGCAGCCAATGATCGGTTGCGCGAGCGTCTCGATCGCCGCATCGTTAACCACAATGAAGCCATCCTCAAAATTGACTGTGCGTTATCCGAAGCGCCCCGGTTTGAACATCACCATCACCGAGATGACTATTTGATGGGTTCAGTGCTAATTGCCGACTCGGTAGAGCAGGTGGAACTGGCTCACACTGATCCTGAGATGGGTCGCATCCCGCTCGACGATCCCTCCATGTACATGGTGGTGCCAACCATGCGCGACCCATCAATGGCTCCAAATGGGCAACACACTTTGTGGATTGAGTATTTCGCGCCGTATCAAATTGCTGGAGCCAACGGCACCGGGTTAAAGGGTACCGGATGGACGGAGGAGCTAAAGGATAAAGTGGCCGATCGCGTACTGAGTAAACTGGCAGAGTATGCACCAAACGTCAAAGATGCCATCATTGCCCGTCACATTGAAAGCCCGCCAGAACTGGAATCGCGGCTAGGCATGTTGAAGGGGAACTACTATCATCTCGACATGACCTTTGATCAAATGATGTTCTTTCGCCCATTGCCCGAGCTGGCTAACTACAAAACACCCATTGCAGGACTATACCTGACTGGGGCAGGTACTCATCCGGGTGGTTCCATTTCAGGAATGCCGGGACGCAACTGTGCCCACGTTTTCCTGCAAAATCAGCATCCTGTTGTTCAGTCGCTCAAAAATGTGAGCGATTCCCTGGCATCCACTACAAAATCGCTGTTTGGTCTTTCCTAGTGGTTAATCCTATGACACATCATTCAACCTCTGACGTTTCCCCACCCAAAAGCGATCGCCTCCTCGTGGCGGCTGGAGTTTTGCTTGGCATGGGGTTTGCTGGTTTTTTTGATGGCATTGTGCTGCATCAAATTTTGCAATGGCACCACATGTTAACCAGTGTTCGCCCTACCAATAGCCTTGAGGATTTAGAAGCCAATACGTTTTGGGATGGTGTATTTCTCATGGCGGCTTCTGTGTTTACCGCAACGGGATTGATACTACTCTGGCGGTCAACACATCAACAATCACGGCTATCGTCAACAAAAGTTCTGGTTGCCTCCTTGCTTCTGGGAACAGGTGGATTTAATCTCGTGGAGGGACTCATTGATCACCATTGGTTAGGCATTCACCACGTGAAATCAGGCTCCAACGAATTGGCCTGGGATATTGGGTTTCTCTTGCTTAACCTGGTTTTAGGGTTGGTGGGTGTTTGGTTGTTACGAGAACAGCGATCGCCACAACCGTCTGGCACTGATACTCCGGCCAGTACATGATAGGCTTGCCCTGGCAGTAGCAGTAATGGTGTTGCTGGTCGGATGAATCGTTCCCTACGTCCCAATTCCAGGAAACGTCCGAACCGATAAAATTTCCAGACATGAAGAATTCTGAGGGCGATTAGAGTTGTGCCCTATTAACGGTTCATCCTCCATTCAGCAATGCCCGAATTTTAAACCAACGTTAATCTGAGTGAGAGTAATATGAATTCAAACTTTGATGCGCTACAGCAACTCAATTCACCATCTGCGCCCCAGGATCAGATCATTAATCCAATTGATTATCCCACAACTACCCAGCAGCTTTCCGAGAACGTTATTTTAACCACAGTGGATGACCTCTACAATTGGGCACGGCTTTCTAGCTTGTGGCCATTGCTCTACGGAACAGCCTGTTGTTTTATTGAATTTGCGGCGTTAATTGGTTCCCGGTTCGACTTTGATCGGTTTGGTTTGATTCCTCGCTCCAGCCCCCGACAGGCTGATTTAATCATCCTGGCAGGCACGTTAAACGTGAAAATGTCTCAACCGACTATGCGTCTTTACGAGCAAATGCCTGACCCCAAGTATGTAATTGCGATGGGCGCTTGTATGATTACAGGCGGCATGTTTAGCGCCGACTCTCCAACGGCGGTTCGTGGAGCCGATAAGCTGCTTCCCGTCGATGTGTATATTCCGGGATGTCCACCGCGTCCAGAGGCCGTAATCGATGGCATCATCAAGTTGCGGAAAAAAATCTCTAACAACTCATGGCAGGAGCAAGAGTCATTAGGACAAACCAATCGATATTACAGCATTCGTCACAATATGAAGCCCGGATCAGCCATTTTGACGGGTGAATATCTGCGATCGCCCAGCCGAACCGCGCCCCCCGAAGCGTTAGCGTCTTCGATAGGAATACCCCTTCCCACATCTCTCCAGAAAGATAACAAAGAGGCGATCGATCGCGGTTCTGCTCCTGATTAAACCTCCAAGTAGGGTGGGCATTGCCCACCTTACGAGACGTTAGATTCTGTCGATCGGTTGGCGATCGTAGGTCGATTGCTGCTCAGGATCTTGCAACACAATAGTTACCTGGACTTGCTCAGATCCAGCATTCGGCTGATTGGCAATCTCCTCTAAATACTGACTGGCCGCTCTTGCTGAGGTAAACTTATTGCTCACGGTCGGTCGAGCATTCAAGTTAGCTGCGTTAGATAGCTCTCTCTCCAGCCTGTCCTTTTCGACACCATCTTTGTCTCCCAAGTCCACGATCGCCAGCGTCTTGTACTCTGGACTGACTTGCTCTACAATCAATTTCTCTCGTCGAATGGGCACTTCAACGATTCGAGTTTCAATTTCCTTGCGAACAACTACCTCCCCAATTTTGCGCTTGTTGGGATGAACAACCAATCGTTCTTCTAACAGTTGAATGGTTTCCTCAACGGTGGTTTTTGGTACAGGAGCAGGGGATACAGGCTCAGACCGTCTCGCGGGCTGATAAGTCGCCTCAGGCATAACCCTGTCGGCAGTGGGTTCGGGGAAGGTAGGAGCAACCTGGCTGCGCTCTACCACGGGTTGCGTTGGTGCATTCAAAGGCTGCTGCGGGGGAACCTGGCTGAGCGGCACCACAGTGGGTCTGGTTTCAGGAACCGGAGCCGACTGAGTGTTTACTTCTGGGATATCCACGACTCTGGGGGTATCCAATGGTAACGACGTTTCTAGTGGTGCAGAGGTTTCTATACTGCCCGGATAGTGATAGTCTGTTCGAGTCGATTCACGATTATGAGCAGCCGTTACATTTTTGTTATACGCTGGCATTTCTGTGGCATGTGACTTGGTTAAACCATGTACATAAATGCGGTGCCGATTAGGGTCAACCTGGTGACTGGTCAGGGGTAACAGCACTTGCTTACCCGCAATCCAACTGCTCAGGTTTACCACCAAATATTGAAAACGGTTAGTGTCATCGATCAAAATATCTACAATTTTGCCGATCTTCTCGTCGCGATCGCCATACACGTCAAACCCCTGAATGTTATTGCTGTCCGACGCTTCACGATTGTTTCTAACAAAATCTTCAAATCTTAAAAGTGCCATACTATTTCCTTGTTTATACGCTTATACGATCACAGGCAGAGCTTCAATAGCCCTGCCTGACATAGTTAGTTCTAAGCCCTAGGGCTTATCTGGCTTCCGTTTCTGGAGCATCATCGCTTAGATGCGATCGCGGTTGCCAGGACGTTGATCAGTGCGTCTATCTGTTCCCGAACGCTGATTGATCCCTCTGTCTACGTTGGGACGGCCTTCTGTATTAACGTCTAGCTCTTCACGGCGAAGTTGCTCTTCGGCATTTACTGTATCCCGGTCAACTTCTTTTCTAACCTTCACTTCTTCCCGTACAAAAGCTTCTTTGTGGATATCGGGAGTCTCTTCGTAGACATCCATACGAGCCACTTCACCTTCGCGGAAGCTAGCGTCACCCGGATTCACTGCCGTGCCAGCACCCGTAGGAGTCGTGCGTTCTACCACTACACGCTCTTTCTCAACAGGTACAGAAACGCGCTGGGTTTCCGTTTCCACATGTTTGCCAACCGTGACCTCTCCGGTCTTCTGGCGGGTTTTGTTTGCGATCAACCGCTCTTCGTACAGCTTGAGGTTCTGGTGGTTTTGCTCGTTTATGTTGTACAAATCGGGATCACGATCGTAGCTATAGCTATTGCGATCGTAAGCGGCTCGACCCGCAGCAGGGGTACCAGTGGAACGATCGACGGGAGCGTTGCCTGGGGTTGTAGTAGAGCGATCGAGCGAGGTGCTGCCTAAAGTAGTAGAGCGATCGACGGTAGCCGTACCCGGTGTGGTAGCAGTTGGACGATATACACCTCTCACTTGCTCTTCGTGATCATAGTCGAGGGTCATGTTCTCGTCGTAGTTGGGCAGGTTTTCCACTTGCGACTGCGTTAAACCATCCGCATACACTCGGCGATCGCTGTGGGAAATCCGGGCGCGACCAATGGGCAGCAATACTTTCTTGCCAAACACCCAGATTCCTGTGTTAATCACGAAATAGCGGAAGTTTCCAGCTTCGTCAACCAAAAGATTGTCAACGGAACCAACTTTCTCATCTCCGCTGTAGAGATCGAACCCCAGGATATCTTTGTCGTCAAAGTGCTGACGATAATCTGGATCGAAGTCTTTAATTTTATAGAGAGCCATGTTGCTTTCCTTAAGTTTCCTATGTTTGCGTCAAACTCACCTGAACGATAAAAACTTTGTTGGACTCCAACATCCTTCTGGAGGTGGACTATCAAGCTTGCTTCCATAGATTGAGCAACAATGATTAAAATACTGGATAAGCCATGAAGGCAAACGGGGTGATTATAAATGTGCGAATTGCCTGGCTAAAACGCAACAGTGGTGCAAATATCAAAGGATAGCTATTGAAGCGGCAGGATAATGAGAGCGACAAGCCTTGATTTGAAGTGGTCTGAAAAGCATCAACCATTTTGTATTCGCCTCAAATGTAGAGATTGCAGAGGTTAATGCAAAACGTTTCTGATGCAGCGTTCCTATTTGGCTCAGCGCTTACACCTTATGCTGGTTGGGCAATTCAGGAGTCGTTCGAGCGGTGCTAACACCTGCAAGATGATCTCTCAACAAGATATTCAGCCGCTTGAAGTGAGCGTCAATTTCTCATTTGCTATCTCATATTGCACAAATTGCACAACGTCAATTGCACAACGTCAAATTTTTAAGTTCTGGTCTGGGTAAAGCGCCAGATTGGAAGTTAACCAAAGCTCTCAATGTAGCAAAAAATAATTTGGTTTGAAAACTACAGTTTTTAAAACTTTTTTATCTGGTTAACTTTTAAAAAGGCACACCGTTTCTATTCCTGTTGATAGGTTCATAAGTTCGACCATCAACATACCTTGAAATTACTTTTGAATAGAGTTCGTTCTTTTCATATAGCTTCACATCTAGCTTCACAAGGAGTAATTAAGCGATGGCTTACACTGATAGACCGATAGACCGAGTTGTTGAACGAGCTGCCGTTCCAGTAGCGGACTATCATGATCGGGTACGTTGGGGTCCCATTATTGCTGGATTAGTTGTCGCTTTAAGTACTCAACTGGTCTTGAGTGCATTAGGAGCGGCAATCGGTTTAACTACAATCGCAGGCTCAGATGCACCCCGTTCCAATGTGGGTGATGTTGGCTCAGCTGTTGGCATTTGGTCAATTATCAGTTTGTTAATTGCGCTGTTTATTGGGGGATGGGTAACGGCTCGTGCCTGTGGCCCAATGAACCGAAGCACTGCCTTATTGAATGGCGCTATCCTGTGGGCGACAACACTGGCAATTAGCGCCTGGTTGCTCACCAGCGGAGTCACAGGAGCGTTTGGCATAGTAGCATCAAACGCCGGAGAAATCATCAATCAAGCGCAGCAAGGCGGGGTTCCGGCTCCAGATGCAACTACAGGAGCCACCGCGCAACAGACCCGTGATATAGCGGGTAACGCTGCAAAAGTGGGCTGGTCGTTTGCTTTGGGTTCGTTGCTAGGATTGGTTGCAGCTCTTATCGGAGCATCTGTTGGTACTCGCCATCCTCGAGCCACGGCTACAACGACTACCACCGTTCGAGAATAAAACCAGGAACTTAGGAGCGGGGTTGCTTCGTCTCTTTCATAAGGGGATGGTTCAAAAGTCTGATTTGTAGCTCGACACTTGTAGGGCGTGGCATACTCTGCGGGAAGCCAGCTATGGGCACTACTTCTGGATCGGATGCTAAGCCCTTACAGGAGGCACCTAATACTTCTAATCCTTTCCAAACAGCCGCTTAGCAAGTTGAGTTGGCCGTTGGTTGACCAGAGCCAGAGTCGTTGGGTATTGCCGAACATATGATATTAATTTTGTAGGGGTATTGCATGGCGATGCCCCTACAGCGGGTGTTTAGCAAACCCATTTATTCATCTGTTCCGCAATGCCGTGTTGCGTTGGTTGGCGATCGCCGTAATCAAACATATAACTTTGTTGAAATATGTTAAACAAAGTGTTTCGCATTAATTGTTACTATTTTCCAAGCTAACTTAATACCTCACGTATGCTGTCAAGACAAAAACGTCAAATAGATATTCTGGGTAATATTCCTTTTATATCAATTCATATCGCTTGCCTCCTCACATTCTGGGTAGGATTTAGCTGGACTGCTCTCATCACCTGCTTCCTCCTCTGGTTTGTGCGGATGTTTGGCATTACCGCAGGGTACCACCGCTATTTCTCCCATCGTGCCTACAAAACAACACGCTGGTTTCAATTCGTACTGGCTCTTTTAGGCAACGCTGCTGCTCAGCTTGGCCCGCTTTGGTGGGCGGCACACCACCGTCATCATCATCGCCATACTGACACAGAAGATGATATTCATTCACCGGTTCGCAGTGGTTTTTGGTGGTCTCATGTGGGTTGGGTGTTGTGCCCCTACTATTCCAAAACAGAAGAACGGAAGGTTCGCGACTTTGCTCAATACCCAGAACTGCGGTACCTGAATCGATTTCATATGGTGGCTCCAATTACATTGGCAGTCGCCGTAACGGTTTTAGGAGTTGGGTTTCAACGGTTTATTCCTCAACTCCATACCAATGGGTTGCAAATGCTGATCTGGGGATTTTGCGTCAGCACAACGTTGCTTTATCATTCCACATTTACCATTAACTCGATCTCCCACATTTTAGGGACTCGCCGATTTGATACGGTCGATAATAGCCGCAACAACTTATTTCTAGCTTTAATTACGCTGGGTGAAGGCTGGCACAACAATCATCATTATTATCCTGCTTCAGAGCGGCAAGGCTTTTACTGGTGGGAAGTTGATGTAACTCATTACATTCTTAAACTGTTGTCGTGGTTTGGCATCGTCTGGGATTTAAGAAGTCCGCCCACCAAAGTTTATGAACAGGCTCTTTATTTGACTGAAAAGTACTAGCGATTGCGCTGGCTGTACTATTCAAGTAATCAGAGAATTAGCCAGATTGTTGTCTGGTATCTTGTAAACAGGCTTTATCTCTGGCGAGACTAAAGCCTGTTTACTTTTTGCTGGTCAGTCACAATGGAAACCAAACCGCCCCTGCCCCCGTTTACGTTAGAAACAGCCAGAGCAAAAGTTCAGGCCGCAGAAGATGCCTGGAATACGCGCGACCCAGAGCGGGTTGCGCTTGCCTACACGCCCGATTCCCAGTGGCGTAATCGCGCTGAATTCTTCTCCGGACGCGACAACATCAAGGCGTTCTTGCGCCGTAAGTGGGATAAAGAATTAGACTATCGGCTCAAAAAAGAGCTATGGAGCTTTACCGACAATCGAATTTCTGTTCGCTTTGAGTACGAATGGCACGACGAC
This sequence comes from Oculatella sp. LEGE 06141, assembly GCF_015207605.1. Classification (GTDB taxonomy): domain Bacteria; phylum Cyanobacteriota; class Cyanobacteriia; order Elainellales; family Elainellaceae; genus Oculatella. The sequence goes on along the minus strand of NZ_JADEWO010000045.1, from coordinate 21,712 downwards.
TCAGGACAGTGGTATCGCGCTCACGGAAATGAACAATGGGAGTTTGCCGAAAATGGATTGATGCAGAGGCGAGAGGCCAGCATCAATGATGTTCCTATCACCGAGGCAGACCGAAAGTTTCGCTGGGAACGAAAGGGATGAGGGGGTTCAAGTTCTGTAGTTTGCTCACTGGCTATTAAAACTGCCAATCTCTGGCAGTGGTGTCTTTGCTGCCGCTGACCAGCGCTTTACCATCGCGCGTATAGGCGATCGCATTCACCCAATCGCTATGTCCAGACAGCGTGTGGAGCTGCTCTCCGGTTTGCAGATCCCACACCTTAATGGTTTTGTCCAGGCTGCCGCTAGCCAGGGTTTTGCCAGCCGGATCAATGGCAACGGAGACTACGCGATCGCTATGACCAGACAGGGTACGCAGCAATTCCCCAGTTTGTAGATCCCATATCCTGACCGTCTTATCCCAACTGCCACTCGCAACCAGTTGGCTATCGGCGCTAACGGCAACCGCACGAACCGCATCGGTATGTCCACGCAGCGTGTGCAGTTCTTCTCCGGTTCGCACGTTCCAAACTCTAAGGGTGCCGTCATAGCTACCGCTGACCAGGGTTTGTCCGTTGGGGCTAATGGCAACCGACCAGACCGAGTCGTAATGATCTGGCAGCGCTCGAATCATCTCTCCTGTATTCAGGTTCCAGATCTTGATGGTGCCATCATAGCTGCCGCTGGCGATCGTCGTTTTATCAGGGCTGATCGAAACCGACCAGACCGGGCCAGAATGACCAGATAACGTTCGCAGAACTTGCCGGGTTTGCAGATCCCAAACCTTAATCGTTTTATCGCCGCTACCGCTGACCAAAGTAGTGCCATCTGTGCTGATGGCGACATCCCTCACTGCGTCCTGATGGCCTTCCAGGGTGTCAAGCAGGGCACCCGATTGTAAATCCCAGACTTTAATGGTTCTGTCGTAGCTGCCGCTAACGAAGGTCTTCAAGTCGGGACTGGTTGCCACTGTCCAAACCGTATCGGCATGACCTGTGTAGGTTTTCGTTGCCACGGGTAGCGGGTTAACCGGGGAAGGCAATTCCTCGCCCTGGTTAGGGCGTTCTTCGGTTGGGGTGAAAGGACTTTGGGAGATAACCGACAACATCGAAGACAGCGAAATGACCAGAGCGATCGCGGCTGTGATGCCTGCTCCAGCCAGCAGCAGGGTTGGTTTGTGGGGCGATCGCCCTGCCGCCACCTCGATCGCATGGCTAGATGACTTGCCAGCCAGAGACCAGGTAGATTGCGTGTCCGAATCGATAGCGGGTTGATGGGCGAGTTCAGATGGATGTGTCGTGAGTTCTGCTGCTGTGAGTTCTAATGGTGCAACCAGAGATGTACTGGATGCGCCAGTCCTGTGGTGCAGCGCTTGGGTCGTCAGCGATGAGGTCGGATGCTTGGCTCTGCGGACTCGGTTGCGAGATGCCCTGCCAACAAACGGCAGCCAGTTTAACCAGCGGCTCGGTTGTTGCGCCACGGCAGGATCGATCGCATCAATAGCCGCTTCCAATGCCTGACTCAACGCTCGTACTGAGGAAAACCGATCGTCGGGCGATTTCTCCAGACAGCGCATCACCACGTCTTCAAGTTCTAACGGCAAATGGCTACAGTTCGGTTGTGCCCTCAGCGGCAGCGTGGGTTTTGTTAAATGAGCCACTCCCCAGGCTGCGCCACTCACCTGTCTCGACAAATCATCAAATCCAAACGGATTGGTTCCCGTCAGCATTCTATACAGAATCATGCCCAGGCTGTAGATATCTGTCCGTTCATCTACACCTTTACCAATTTCAAACTGTTCTGGAGCAGCGTAGCGAAATGTTCCCAGAAACACGTTGGTGATATTCGTGAAATCAGCCTGATCGGTGTGGATTTTGGCGATGCCAAAGTCTAAAATTTTGGCAAGTTCGCCCAGAGCGGTGGGCACCAAAAAAATATTGCCCGGTTTAAGATCGCGATGCACCACTTTCACCCGTTTGCTGGTGCCCTCATGCCGCAGCCGCACCCCATCATGAGCCAACTGTAACCCTGCACAAATTTGAGTGATGATGTTGATCGTGCGCTCAACCGATATCTGGCACTCTTGCCGCATTACCTGATCGAGGGTTTGCCCTTGCAAGTACTCCATTACATAAAAGGGGTAGCCTTCGGGCATCACGCCGTAATCACTGATGTGAACAATATGCTCGCTTCGAAGTGCCGCGCACACCGCCACCTCTCGCTCAAATCGCTTTCGTAAGTCAGCCGTTGCCAGTTTGTCACTCAGCAGCTTTAGCGCAACGGGCTGATCCAGCAGCGTATCGGTTGCCAGAAAGACTTCTCCCATGCCGCCGCTGCCCAAACGACTCTCAAGGCGATAGCGATCGCGCTCACCGACCAACTGACCCAGCCAGGGGTCAACCACTGGAGGAAGGCCAATCCAGTCACCAATGGGTTCACCCAGCCAGGGATCGTGCGGTTCAAAAAAGCTCATCGATCCAACTCTATGTCAACAGTGGGAGCCAAGCCAACGATTCTACGATGGCGTTCAAACGTGCTACTGACAACCTAATGTCTCCACTATATCAGGAGGCTCTAAGTGATTGTCCCTGATTTGGTTATCTGTGCTTAAACGTGATCATGCCCATTCTGAACCACTTACAGCCATCTTCATCTGCATTCACCAAACTCCAAACCCTACACCCCACACCCATCCTGGCGAGACTGTGGCCTACTCGATTGAGAACTGCTGTATATCGATATCTTGTTGCTCTCAAATGGTTTACGCCCTTAGCAATCTCTATATTTTGCTGTATAAGAATCGATCCAAAATCACGCAAGTCTGTTGTTAAGTTCAATAGTACCTCGTTAGATAGATGTATTATTTTGAACCTGATCTGCTAGCTTGCTAAAACGTGACTGGAAATCTTGCCTGAACAGAGTCTTTAAACGGTTTGTTTGTCGTGAGCCATGAAGGGAGATGAGATAGTCGCAGCTATCGATCTCCCTTCATGGGTAAGGACATCAGCCTCTTTAGCGCTAAAGAATCGGAATGTCGATGAAACTACTGTGCCCCGACGATTGTACTCTCACCGTCCAGCGTCCTCGCTTAGATACATCGGGCGTAAACCGATAGCGTCCCTGGCGATCGCAGCGACCCGTTCTCCACGGAGTAGAGCGATCGTCCGGTGACAGTACTGTCACCTGGCAATCAGACATCGGCTCTCCGGTGCTGTAGTACGCCACAACTTCCACCGACGTGACCGTTGCACTACGAGGAAGAGTGGTTGCATTGTACGTAGCGGTTTCGCCGCTGGCTGTTTGCACTTGAATGATCGCATTTAGCCCAACTTCGTGAGCCAGTGTACCTCCTGCCAAACTTAAAACAACAATGGGAACAAACAACAGTTGCCTGAGGTAGGTCATCGATTATCTGCCTCTGAATGATAGAGCTTGCTCGGAAACACGCTGGCTGATTGACTGAACAATTGCGACCCGAATAGTCTCGAATATCACAGATCGCACGCTGTTACACCTTCAGCACAGTAGAGACTCCACCACGGATCAAGGCTTTCAGAGTCAGATTCTCCAGTGCTCATATTGAGTAGTGTTTCAAAGCTGGAGGTCTCGCCACCATAGCGCAAGTGCATGTGGGCTGGCTCACCATGAGGAGAACGCAACGCAACGTACTTAAAGCCGCTACAGGCCATGTCCTCAGACGTTAGCTCAAACAAATCCCAGATGGAGGTCTGGTATTGAGGATAATAAAACGGGTCAGGTGCCGCACCGCGATAGGTATAGGTACAGTTTTCGGCGATCGGGTCTTGACCTGCCATATCGCGATAGAAGGAGAAATTCTCCATGCGCTCAAACACAATACGAGCAGGGTTGCGCGGGTCATGTAAAGAGGAGGGAACCGTTGTATCCAGGGTAAACGTTCCGTCCACCCCGATATAAGGGACATCGGCATTGGGAGACGTAACATCAGCGGACGTACCCTCGGTCGGTAATTCCTGTGCAACACCAGCACCACCGCAGAGTCCCACTGCTACAGTCAGGGCAATCAATCCATTCCGTTTCATAAACTCATAGTCCTGATAAACACACCACAATCACTCAGGTCGATCATTGCTCAACCTGCACTTGCTGAGTCTACAGGGCTTCTCCTGGTTTTCCTATGCCCCTGTCCAGGATATGAAGAGTTCGAGGATGACGAGTTCAGGCTGTGAGTCAGCAACGCCCAAATTTCTTGCAAGCTGTTCTGGTTTCTTTGATACAAGTTATATAAGAAGGACAGTATGGAGCGATAATGGCTAAGGCACACTCTGAAATTGATCTGGCAGCGTTTATCGACCACGCTCTCCTTGATCCGGCGGCGACATCTCAACAGGTCATACAATGCTGTGAAGAAGCCGATCGCTACGGGTTTCCAGCCGTTTGTATCTATCCAGTGCATGTTCGTCAGGCGGTGGAGTTGTTACGCAACAAGCGCCCCCAGGTCTGTACGGTGATTGGGTTTCCCACTGGGGCTACCACGTCAGCCGTCAAACTATATGAAGCTCAAGAAGCAGCAGAAAACGGAGCAACGGAACTGGATGTGGTCATCAACTTAGGCTGGCTGAAGTTGGGTAAAACCGAGGAGATGCATCGAGAGATTGCCGAAATTTGCGATTCAACCGGGCAGACCGTCAAGGCTATTTTAGAAATGTCTGTGTTAACCGATGCCGAGAAGAAGCTTGCGGTTGAGGTGTGCCTGGATGCAGGTGTGTCATATCTGAAAACCCACACAGGATGGCGAGGCGGAGCCATGCTGGCCGATGTCAAGCTGTTAAAAGAACTGAGCAAAGACCGGGTTGGCATTAAAGCATCGGGTGGAATTCGGACGGCAGAACAGGCGATCGAGCTAATCTTAGCGGGCGCAACTCGGTTGGGTACATCGCGTGGCATTGATTTAATCCGCCAACAAGAACAACGCGATACCCTGAAAGAAGGGTAGGCCAACTAACAATGGCTCTAAACAATCGCCAATGGAACAGACGTTGTCTATTGCGGCTTGTTAAGTCTCATCTGCCATCCAGACGGACGGACGCACATCGCTCTTTAATTTATGAGTGGAACCTACAAGGTAACGGGAATTAATCTGAAGGCAATGCCACTGGGGGAGACCGATCGCCTGCTAACGATTCTCACTCAGGAAATGGGTTTAATTCGGGCGGTTGCACCGGGTGCCCGCAAACATCAATCCAGCTTGCGGGGACGCAGCGATCTATTTGTCGTTAATGAGTTGCTGGTTGCCAAAGGAAAAAGCCTCGACAAAATTATTCAGGCTGAAAGTGTCGAATCGTTTCCTGGGTTAGGCCAGGATTTAGGCAAGCTGACCGCCAGCCAATATTTAGCCGAATTAGCCCTGTACCAGGCTCTGAGTGACCAACCGCAGGCCGAACTTCTCGGTCTGCTGAGCGAACATCTGCGCCGTTTAGAGCGATTACCCAAAACGGCAACCCTGGCCAGCCTGACTCAAGCTATCTTTCACCTGTTAGTTCAAGCGGGCGTTGCGCCGCAGGTTCACGCCTGTTGCACGACTCAGCAGCCGCTCACGCCAGACTTTACCGAACCAAGTTGGCAGGTGGGGTTTAGCGCTGCCGCTGGCGGCACAATTCACCTGGACGTACTCGATCGCCTGTCAACCCAGCTATCTAACGTTCCTTATTCTAAGCCTCGACTGCGTTCTAAGTCTGCTGAACGAGCGAGTCAGTATCTTGCCGAAGATGGGACAATTATGAGGGAAAACGTATCTCATCCCCAACCATTTACCTCCAGCCCTGCCTCAACCGATCGCCGCACTGTCCTGGGCGATCGCCTCAATGCCACCGAGCTAGCCGTACTTCAGCAACTCTCTCAACCAGAGTTAATCCAGCCAGATGGTACGCTAATCTCACCCGAGCTAAATGCGCTACCCCAACCGATTACCCTCTCGATCTGGCTCTCGATTGAACGCGTGTTGCGGCAATACGCCCAATATCACTTCGATCGCCCGATTCGCTCTGCCACGCTCATCGACATCAGTTTTCTGTCTCTTCCGCTGCCCCTCTCACCGTAGATCATGATGCGACTGTTTGATTCAGACTTAGAACCCAACACACCGCTGCCAGGTCAGCTTGAACCCACTCGTCAAGCTGGCTCCTATAGCGAGTCGAGCCAGTTTCCAAGCCGTGGGTATCATCGTCCAGTTCAACCAGCGCCAGGACAGGTTCTTAGAGCCGACATGTCCGACCGGGGTGCTGACTATGCCGATCCAGAGGAGCAACTGGCCACCAAACTAGCCGCACCCGCTGTGAGTTTGAACGCTACAAACGGCAAGCTGGCCGAGGGTAGCAATCATCCCCAGCTAGAGCCGGAACCCGAACCCGATGACGAGCAAGAGCGAGGGTTTTTACCCGTCCTGCGAAACTACAACTTTTTAGCGCTGTGGAGTGGTCAGGTCTTCTCTCAACTTGCCGATAAAGTCTATCTGGTTTTAATGATTGCTATCATTGCCAGTCGTTTTCAGGCAGAAGGGCAAAGTATTAGCGGCTGGGTGTCGTCGCTGATGATCGCGTTTACGATTCCGGCGGTGTTGTTTGGGTCAGTTGCGGGGGTATATGTAGACCACTGGCCAAAACGGATTGTGCTGGTGTTAACTAACTTGCTGCGAGGCGCATTTGTGCTGGTGTTGCCCCCTCTGCTGTGGATCTCTCAAGGCTGGACGCCCTTTGCTGGATTGCCCATTGGCTTCTTAGTGGTGTTAGTGGTAACGTTCTTCGTCTCAACGCTGACTCAGTTTTTTGCGCCAGCAGAGCAGGCTGCGATTCCGCTAATTGTCGAGCGCAAGCATTTACTGTCGGCCAATTCCCTCTACACCACCACCATGATGGCTTCAGTCATTATTGGGTTTGCGCTGGGAGAGCCGGTGCTGGCGTTTGCTGATGCAGCGGCTAACTGGTTGCACCTGGGTGCCGATATTGGCAAAGAACTGCTGGTGGGCGGCAGCTATGCGATCGCTGGGGCTATTATGATGCTGTTGCGAACGCGCGAAAAAGCTGATGACAACGGCCAGGAACTGCCGCCGGTATGGGAAAATATTCGGGACGGTTTACGGTATCTCGGTGAGAAAAAACGGGTGCGGGCGGCACTGATTCAGCTTGTGATCCTGTTTTCCGTGTTTGCTGCTTTAGCGGTGCTGGCGGTGCGTTTGGCTGAGGTCATGCCAGCGATCAAATCTTCTCAGTTTGGCTTTTTGCTGGCAGCCGGTGGGGTTGGCATGGCGATCGGTGCCGTGCTAATTGGGCAGTTCGGGCAACGGTTTTCACGAGCGCAACTGGCGCTGTGTGGTTCAATTGGAATGGCAGCATCCCTGGGAGCCGTCTCGCTGTTTACCCATCAGCTATGGATGACGCTGTTTGTGCTGGTGTGTCTGGGGCTATTTGCGGCGATCGTTGGCATCCCCATGCAAACTGCCGTGCAGGAAGAAACCCCAGAAGAGATGCGGGGCAAAGTGTTTGGCTTGCAAAACAACGCCATTAACATTGCGCTCAGTTTGCCGTTAGCCCTGGCTGGCGTTGCCGAAACTTTCTTTGGCCTGAGAATTGTCTTTATTGGGTTGGCGGTGATGACGATGGCAGGCGGTGTTTTGACCTGGTCAATTTCTCGTTCATAGGCGACAAACAGCGTATTAAGATGCAACAAGGATTAAAATTAGATCCATATTTTCTTCTCTATTTTTAGGGCACACTAATTAATTTGAATGCATATTGCGTGGCTAGGAAAGAAGTCTCCGTTTTGTGGCAATGTTACCTATGGTCGAGAAGTTACAAATGCGCTGTTAGATCGGGGATATCAGGTTAGCTTTCTCCATTTTGCTCAAGAAGAAGCGGCTGGCGATAGCGCTTCCGAGGTTCACGAAGTTTCGATTCCCTTTCTCTACAAGTCTCAGATCTACACCATTCCAACGCTGAAATCGAGCAAGGTGTTGATCGACTCGCTGCGCCAGCTCAAGCCCGATATTGTACACGCCTCGCTGACGCTCTCTCCGCTAGATTTTCTGTTGCCTGAAATTTGCGAAGAGTTAAACTTGCCGCTGGTTGCTACCTTTCATCCGCCATTCGATCGCAAGCGGCGTAATCTAACATCCGGAACGCAACACCTGATGTACCAGCTTTACGCCCCTTTCCTGGCCAACTACGACAGTGTGATTGTTTTTTCCCACGTTCAGCGTGACCTGCTGGTGCGGATGGGGGTATCTGGCGATCGCGTTGCCGTGATCCCAAACGGGGTAGATGTCGAAAAGTATTCTCCTGGCGCTTCAACAATCAAGGCGCTGCTGGGTGCCCAGCGGCTGTTTGTTTACCAGGGGCGAATTGCCACCGAAAAAAATGTAGAGTCGCTGCTGCGTGCCTGGAAACAGTCGAACATGGGCAGCGACAGCAGGTTACTTATGGTGGGAAATGGCCCACTGGCACCGTCCCTCAAAGCGTTTTACGGTGGGGAACACGGCATAATCTGGCTGGGTTTTGTCGCCGACGAGCAGCGTCGTATTGATATTCTGCGCGGCTGTGATGTGTTCATTCTGCCCTCCCTGGTTGAAGGACTGTCGCTATCGTTGCTAGAAGCGATGGCGTGCGGGGTGGCTTCTATGGCAACGGATGCGGGAGCCGATGGGGAAGTATTAGAAGATGGTGCCGGTATTATCTTGCATACGCATCGGGTTTCGACCCAACTGCAAACGCTGCTGCCGCTATTTCGCGATCATCCCGAACTCACCACGTTACTGGGGCACAAGGCTCGCCAGCGGGTGCTCGATCGCTACACCCTTAGCCGCAATATTACTCAGCTCGAAGACCTCTATCGGCAGGTGTCGCAGCAGCGCCAGGTGTCGCTCAGCCGCTTTGTCTAGGCTTAATGTCCGGTTTAACTATCCAGGTTTAATATCCAGGCTTAAAACGTTAGTGGCGACCCATTGCAACGGTAATGGGGTAAGACACCGTGGCGATCGCTCCACATCATCACATAAGGTGGGAACGCTAAAACAGCCATCAGCGTTAGATCACCATGAGTAAACTGCAACCGATTCAAATTGACGAAACCACCATCATCTATGTTGAAACAACGGAGGAACCCGATATGTCGAGTCTTCCTGCCTTGGAACCTGCCATTGAGCCAGAACAAACGCGCACGGCCAAGGGCTTCTTGTCGAACGGTACTCGTCCAGCGATGATTCATAAAAGCGCCCAAACGCTGGAAAGCACGATTCGCTACTACACCACCTATACTCTCAACGCCTTTAAGCAGGTGGCGATCGCCGAGGTCAAGAAAGTAAACCTGGAATTTGGTGTCAACATGAGCGGGGTGACGGGCATTCCCTACATCGCCTCTGGTACAGCCGGATGCAACGTCAAAGTCACGGTGGAGTGTGTATTTCCCGACCCGATTCAACCACAAGCAGATGGCTCCCATTCCAGTTAGGATTTAGTCTGGAATGCTGCGGTTTCATATTCCAGCAGCGGTTTACAGCGTGAACGACTATGAATCCAGTTGATTTGGCATTTGCCTCTGCTTTAGACCAGGCTCAGCTTATCCGTGATGGGGAAGTGTCTCCTGTTGAACTGACTGAGCTGTATTTGGAGCGAATTCAACGCTTGAATCCTACTCTCGGCAGCTATTTCACGGTAGCGGTTGAATCTGCCCTGGCTGATGCCAAAGTCAAGACTGAGGCGATCGCACATTGCCGCGATCGAGCTACACTGCCGCCGTTTTGGGGGGTTCCCATTTCCATCAAAGACCTGAATGCAGTAGCAGGGCTGCCCTGTACCTATGGCAGTCAGGTCTTGAAGGGTAACATGGTTGACTATGACGATGCGGTAGTGGCTCGAATTAAGCAAGCGGGTTTCATTATTTTGGGAAAAACAGCTACCCCAGAAGTGGGATCAATGCCATTTACTGAACCGGACGGGTTTCCGCCTGCCCGCAATCCCTGGAACGTAGACTACACCCCCGGCGGATCGAGCGGCGGGGCGGCGGCGGCTGTTGCTGCCGGACTCTGCTCGGTGGCTCAAGGCTCAGATGGTGGTGGTTCGGTGCGTGGGCCTGCTTCCTGCTGCGGACTGGTTGGCATTAAGCCGTCCCGTGGGCGAATCTCATCGGCACCCGTGGGCGAACGGTTGAGCGGCATGGCAACGAATGGTCCACTCGCTCGTACGGTGGCCGATGCGGCAGCACTACTAGATGTGATGTCGGGGTATGTCACCGGCGATCCTTACTGGCTGCCTGCACCCAATCCCTGCTTTCTGGATGTGGCACGACGGGGATCGCAGCGGGGAGCCGATCGCCCGTTGCGAGTAGCAGTAGCAATGACCCTGCCGTCAGTGGCTGAAACGATCGATCCGGTTTGCGAAAAAGCGGTGCTAGACACGGTTCAACGGCTGCAAGACTTTGGGCATCACGTTGAGCCAGCTTGCCCCAGTGTTGCAGGGTTAGCCGATCCCTTTACTGTAGTGTTCCGTGGCGGCATTGCTGCTGCCGGAATCCCGGCTGAGGCGATGAATGCGGTTAATCGGTGGTTCATGTCATTTGCCGACTCTAACGGCGACTTTCTGCGTGCCCTGGCCGAGGTTCAGATCATGGCTCGTCGGATTACTGCCTTTTTTGACACCTATGATCTGTTGCTCACCCCTACTTACATGTCTCCGCCGATTCGAGTTGGCGAATGGGCAAACCTTGATCCGGCAACGGTGGTGCAAAACGTGGTTCAGTGGATTGCCCCCTGTCCTCCGTTTAATGCGAGCGGACAGCCAGCGATCGCCATTCCGGCTGGGTTCTCTCCGGCTGGGTTGCCCATCGGCGTTCAAATCGTCGGTCGTCCGGCGGCTGAATCAACCCTGATTGCGATCGCGGCTCAACTCGAAGCGGCCAATCCGTGGAGCCATCTGCGTCCAGCGATCGCAGTAGCCTGAATGGGTCATGCTAGAACGGGTTGAGCGATCGCCCAACCCGGTTTCATTTCTAGACTTTCTTGAGCCAGCTAAACATCGCTCTTAGATCCTTACCCACTTCTTCAATCGGATGTTCGGCTTCGCGGCGACGCATGGCGGTAAAGCCAGCCTTACCCGACATGTTTTCCAGGACAAATTCGCGGGCAAACTGACCCGTCTGAATTTCCTTCAAAATTTGGCGCATCTCGGCTCGCGTGTCGTCCGTCACAATTCGGGGGCCGCGAGTGTAGTCACCGTATTCTGCTGTGTTCGAGATGCTGTCGCGCATCTTCGCTAAACCGCCTTCTACCACCAAGTCCACAATCAGCTTAACTTCGTGCAGGCACTCAAAGTAGGCCAGTTCGGGCTGATATCCCGCTTCCACCAGCGTTTCAAACCCGGCTTTAATTAACTCGCTTAAGCCGCCGCAGAGTACGACCTGTTCGCCAAACAAGTCGGTTTCCGTTTCTTCCCGAAAAGTGGTTTCAAGGATACCAGCACGGGTGCCGCCGATGCCCTTGGCATAAGCCATAGCGCGATCGCGTGCCTGACCAGATGCATCTTGAGCCACGGCAAACAAACAGGGAACTCCTTCCCCTTGCTCATAGGTGCGGCGAACCAGGTGCCCCGGCCCTTTGGGTGCAACCATCACCACGTCAACATTGGAGGGCGGCACCACCTGGGCAAAATGAATATTGAATCCGTGGGCAAAGGCAATCACCTTTCCTTCACTCAGGTTTGGCTCGATTTCGTTGGTGTAAACGGTTCGCTGCACCTCGTCTGGCAGCAGAATCATAATCAGCTCGGCTGCCGCCGTTGCATCTGCCACCGACTTAACGGTTAATCCTTCTGATTCTGCCTTTGCCGCCGACTTGCTTCCCGGATAAAGACCCACCACTACGTTCATGCCGCTGTCTCTAAGGTTGAGCGCATGAGCGTGCCCCTGGGAACCGTAGCCAATAATTGCGATCGTTTTTCCAGCAAATAAGTCTAAATTTGCGTCAGCGTCATAATACATCCGAGCCATAGCATCTCTCCGTCCAGCAAGCGTGGTGATTTACTGCAAGCTCTTGATTTTACCAAAATCTGTGAAGCTGACGATCCGGTTCTTGCTATCAACCGATGCCCTGCCGATCGATTCAGGTTCCAAAGGGTATGCAGCCAACCTGGTAGCGCAACCGCTGTTTAACCGCCTCATCTAGCAAACGCCGAGTGGTTAGGTCCGCAATACCGTTGGGAGATAGGGTTTGTCGCTTCTGAAACAGCATCACCGCTCTGGCGGTACGGGGGCCATAAAATTCGTTGATGGGCAGTTGGGCACCCACAATCAAGTTGAGGCTGTGCTGAAGATTGCGAACCAGTTGACGGGCTTTTTCTTGAGTGGATGTGTCTAGCTCACCTGTGAGCGGCAAGTGGTGCTGCCCCTGAAATTCGCGAATGGCGGTTTGGGTGGATGGATCAAGCGTATCGCTGCAATGGGTATTCAGTCCGGTGGACTCCAAGTACCCTAACCCACAGAGAACTGCCTTAAACTGACCCAGGGAATATGTCATTACCGTAATCACATCACCAAACACAGGAACAATGGCTGGAAGAGGGTTTATAGTCATGTAGATCTCTATTCCCAGACCTGTCCTTACAGTAAGACAATTGGGGCGATCGCGCCTCCCCTCTCTGTCTCACCCAAAAGTATGAATTACGGACGTTGATGTTAGTCTTGCTTAACAATTGCAACATCCATACTGAATTGATGGCGCTTTCAAAAATCTTTGGGCATATTTATGGGGATATTTTGTGTCAGTCTATTGCCATGTTCAGGTGAACAGATCTTGACGCAGGTGACCTGAGGAAGTGGGCGATGTTTGAACTGTTGACCCGAATCATTATTTGGATTGCGATTATTCTCCTCGTTCGCTATATCCTGCTTCAATTTATTCCCAGGGCATGGTTAACGTGGTTGGGCGGTATTGTGCTGGTGTTTTTGCTGCTGCTATCGCTCTTAGATCCCGCTAACCGCGCCATTGGAATTGCCTGGAGCGTGTTGTCGTTTCCGCTACGCCCGTTGGGGTTAGTGATTGTCCTGCTGGCCAGCGGGCTGCGAGCGGGGGTTAAAAAAATTGACGGCAATCAGGTGTTAGCGGCGTTGATCATTTTGCTCATTTGTAGTTTGCCCCTCACGGCCTATCTGCTGACGGCTCAAACCGAGCAGCGATCGGTGATTGAAGCTGTGAACCGGGCAGGAACGGTAGAAGCTGCCCGTGCGATCGTCGTTTTGGGCGATATTTCCCCCGCCAATCCTGAATATCGGATGCGGACACAGGTGAACAATGCAACGGAAGGGTTTGGTACACCCCTTGCTTCCCGCTTGCTTTACGCCTCGGAACTGTACCGAGAACAGGCCAATATTGGCAATGAGCCGTATGTGATTGTTAGTGCCGGGCCGCAACCTGATGTCGCTCAGGACACCAATCAAACGAGCACTACTGAAACCGAAGCCGTTACTAACTTGCTGGTGGGAATGGGCGTTCCCAGATCCAACATCATCGTTGATACCGATGGCATTGATGTACGGAGCAGCGCCGTTGCAGTGCGGACTCGGCTCAACAGCTTAGGGTTTACCGGGCAAGAACGAATTATCCTGGTGTCGCCCACGGTCAGCACCCGGCGGGCGCTTTCTACCTTTGCGAACCTCAATTTTCAGGTGATTCCACGACCCACTGATTTTTATGCCTTTCAGCTTGAAGGTGGGCTACAGTTAGCCGCTTTGACCGACCTGATCCCCAGCGTTGAAGCTCTAACGGTAACAACGCGGGTGGTTGAAGAATATTTAGCCTCGGTTTATTACTTCTTGAGAGGTTGGTTACTCGACCCGCTCGGCGTATAGCTCGAAGCACTGTTATAGAAATTCGATTTAGGATAAGCAAGGGAACCGGAAAAAATGACAGCCAGGGAGGGCGCATAGCGTGGTTGGCTCTGCGATCGCCCAGCCATCAGCACCTTTCCCCTTCCCACCACAGCAACGCTCCCTAAATACCCGATTTCTCATCTGCATCCAGCAATGGCTCGTTCTCAACTGCAAAAACTGACGGCTTACCTGCGTCCCCACTGGCGCGTTCTGGTCTTGGGGATCTTCGCTCTACTCGTCGTGAATGGCGTTGGGGTTTATATTCCCCTGCTAATTCGCAACAGCGTGGATGAACTGCAAACTGAATTTAGCTTTCAGCAGGTCATTTACTACACGATGCTGATTTTGGTGCTGGCATCCGTGATGTGGATCGTGCGGATGGTGTCGCGAATTCTGTTGTTTGGGGTAGGGCGGCAGGTCGAGTTTGACCTGAAGCAGAAAATCTTTAAGCACTTGCTTACTCTGGAGCCGTCTTACTTTTCCAGCAACACCGCTGGAGACTTAATCAGTCGCGCTACCAGCGATGTAGACAATATCCGCCGCTTGTTGGGTTTTGCTGTCCTCAGTTTGGCTAATACGCTATTTGCCTATGCCCTGACGCTGCCCGTCATGCTGTCGATTAATTTGCGCTTATCGCTGCTGGCGATCGCTGTGTATCCGGTCATGCTGATCCTGGTGCAGCTTTTTAGTAATCGTCTGCGAAACGAGCAGCTCGAAGTGCAGCAAGAAACGGCCAGTTTGAGCGACCTGATCCAAGAAGATATCAGTGGCATTGCCCTGATCAAAATCTATGCCCAGGAAGAAAACGAGCGGCGGGCGTTTCGGCAGTTGAACCAGCAACTATTGTCGGCCAATTTGCGGCTGGCAAAGACGCGCAACATGCTTTTTCCATTGTTAACCGGGTTAGCCAACATTAGTTTGCTGATTATTCTAGGGTTAGGAGCCGGTGAAATTGCCAACGCGCGGTTGAGCATTGGTGATTTTATTGCGTTGCTGCTGTATGTTGAACGGTTGGTCTTCCCGACAGCGCTATTAGGATTTACGATTACGGCCTATCAACGGGGCGAGGTCAGTATCGATCGCGTCGAGTCGATTCTCACGGTTGAACCCCGAATTCGAGATGTCCCGAATGCCATTCATTTGCCCTATACCGAGGTTAAGGGTAGCCTCTCGGCCAGCCATCTCACCTACACTTATCCGGAAGCCAAAGCTCCAGCGCTGGACGACATTAGCTTCACCATTCAACCTGGAGAAACGATCGCTGTCGTGGGGCCTATTGGTTCCGGTAAATCAACCCTGGCTAATGCGCTGCCGCTATTGTTGGACGTGGCTCCCAGCCAGCTTTTCTTAGATGGGTTTGATATTACCCAGGTGCAGTTAAGCGATTTGCGCTCGGCGATCGCCTACGTCCCTCAAGACAGCTTTTTGTTTAGCACCACAATCAAAAATAATGTCCGCTATGGCGATCCGGTGGCGGAACAGCAAGAGGTGGAATATGCGGCTAAACAAGCCCAAATTCATCCAGAAATCCTTAACTTTCCGCAGCAGTATGAAACGATCGTGGGTGAACGCGGTATTACGCTTTCGGGTGGGCAACGTCAGCGAACGGCACTGTCGAGAGCGTTGCTCGTCGATGCCCCTATCCTCATCCTGGATGACTCTCTTTCCAGCGTAGACAACCAAACGGCGACTGAAATTCTTAAAAACCTGTCAGAGGGGACTCAACGCAAAACGGTCATTTTTATCTCGCATCAGCTTTCTGCTGCCGCTACCGCCGACCGCATTTTTGTGATGGACAAAGGGCGTATCGTGCAGTCGGGTATTCATGCTGACCTATTAACTCAACCGGGGTTATATCAAACCCTGTGGGATCAACAAAAGCTAGAAGAAGTTTTGCAGTAACACCCAGACGGTTGAGACCTGGGGCAGCGCTGTTAGAAAGAGGTAAGGGCATATACAATGCGGTTTCGCCCTTTGAGCTTTGCCTGATACAGGGCTTTGTCTGCTGTTGCAATCAATTCGGTGGACGCGGTGCCCAATCTAGGCACCATGCCAGTCACCCCGATACTCAGCGTAATAGCAGAACCAACCGATGAATTGGCATGTGCGATCGCCTTCTCTTTGAGGCTACTTTGCATCTTTTCGGCCACCCGAACAGCCCCATGAACCGCCGTATTGGGTAGCACCACCACAAATTCTTCGCCGCCATAGCGAGCCGCTAAATCCGCTGGCCGTTGTGCCGCTTGCTGAATTATCTGTGCCACCTGCTTTAAGCACTCGTCTCCAGCCAGGTGACCGTGGGCATCGTTATAGGCTTTGAAGCAATCAATATCAATCAAAATTAAGGACAAGGGCAATCGCTCTCTTGCCATCCGGAGCCATTCTCGTTGTAAGCAGTCATCAAAGCAGCGACGATTGGCAATTTGGGTTAAACCGTCTAATGCCGCCAGACGTTGCAGCGTTTGGTTAGCCGTCTCTAGCTGTTCCTTAAGCAGTCGCTCTTGATCCATGCGATGCCGCAACTCGGTCATCGCCCAATGCATTTGCAGAAGCCGCCGAACCCGCTGACGCAAAACAGCCCAATGAATAGGCTTGGTAATGTAGTCTGTTGCTCCAGCATCAAAGGCTCGATTGACCGATTCTTCATCGTCGAGTGTGGTGATCATCAGCACGGGTGGACAGCGATCGCCAAACTGCTTTCGCAACTGGCTACAGCAGTCAAAGCCATTCATCACGGGCATCACCGCATCTAGCAAAATAATATCGGGCATCGAGTTGAACCCAACAGGGTTAGCCCATTCCTGGCAAATACTTAAACATTGCTCTCCATTTACCGCTTCTGTGACGTTGTAGCCCTCAGCCTCCATGACCTGACACAGCGAAAATCGCAGAGTCTTTTGATCGTCCACAATCAGTATTGACGGAGCTTGACTTGGATACCCAATCTCGTCCACATGACCTTCCTCAGCATCATCACTACGGTGCTTGTCTGATCTGACTCTGTCTAGCTCAGTCCGGTTCATCACAGTTCATTCGTGGGTAACTATTACGCCTGTTACATGCCACTGGTTTTTAATTTTAAATGTCGCATTGCTGGCCTGAGGTTCAATGTAGATTCCGTTGAAGCCTATTCTGCTTGAGTATTCCCATATGGAACAGGGAACTATTAGCCTACGTCCAATTTTGACCCGCCAGGGAGATCCGTAGGAGTAGACCGGTAAAACGCCGGATCACGTGAATTGTTGAACGAGAGCTAACAATGTTTAAGATTCGATATTGTGGCAACTGAACCGTTGTGCGATCGCACCTGGTATCGGATACCATTCAAACGAGGAAAACTCGCTGCTTAGCCTCTGCTCTCGAAGCACTGCTTGATCCACGTTAGCTGCAACCGTCGAGGGTGATACACCTCTAAGTAAAACGTATGAGTAGAAAAACGGTGGGGATGGTCACGTCATATAAAACGCCAGTTCAAACCGACTGGTTGTGGCATCAAACTCCACACCCCTTCGGTGTTTGGGGCAATATACAAATGCTGGCTCGTGCTCCTGAACCTGATTTTCTCCTACTCTATAATTTCCACAGCTTCAAGCCCAAACCCCAAAAATCGCATTGGCTTCAGCGATTTCAGTCGTCACCCACCGCTGAAGAGATCACGGGTCACTTTCGAGGCGTGCCGAAAGAGCGGATTGTCTCACTGTTGCGAGAGCCGCCGTTTGTAGAAAAGCTGTCTAAGCGCACCGCTGATTATCGGCAAGCGGAACAATACTGTGGCTATGTGTCTGGGCCAGATGATCTGGCACCTGTTCCGGCCTATATGCCAGCGATCTGGTATGTCAACAATGGGTTTCAAGACCTGGATAAAGCGGCTGTGCCAGAGAAAAGCCGTCCCTGTTCCTGGATTACCTCTGGAATCGATCGCACCGCGAACCACCGCAAACGGCTGGCCTTTTTGGAACTGCTGCAAGGACATCAGCTCAACGTTGACCTTTACGGGCGGGACTTGCCTGCCTGGGCAAACTCAAACGGTGCCGTGGGCAACAAGTGGCACGCGATGGCTCCCTATTACTACAACCTGGCGATCGAAAACTATGCTGACAATGGCTGGTACGTAAGCGAAAAACTCTGGGATGCTTTGCTGTCCTGGTGTTTGCCTATTTACTACGGAGGTGCCGCTGCCGACAAATTGCTGCCCCCCGGCAGCTTTTTGCGGTTGCCCAGCCTGGATGAAGCCGGGTTGCGCTATATCCAGGATGTTACTGCAACGCCTGATGCCTGGTATGAAGCCAAGGAGGCGATCGCAGAAGCACGACACATCATTTTGCATGAGCTAAACTTGCTCAACTGGTTCTCTGAATTTGTGCAGCAGTTTGATTGATTTCCGTGTGGATTTTAATCGAACGTATGGTTTAACCTATTCCTTCATCCATTCAAACCCGTTATGACAGATGGCATCTACACGTTGGCAAATGACGTGGTATACGACCAGTTGGTTGCTCTTTTAAACAGCATTGAGGTTAACGCTGGTGCAGCGATGCCCGTGTGCGTGATTGCCTATGACCATCAGCTCGACCGAGTGCGGGCAGAAGTAGCAAGGCGAGATAACGTTACCTTACTCGACGATCCAGAACTGTTTGCCCGATGGGAAGACTTCTCGATGCAGGTCTGGAAAACCCATGCTAATGCATTACAGCGTTGGCAACAGCAGGGAATTGAAGGGGTGTATCGCTTGAGCTGCAATCATCGGTATGCGGCATTTGATCCGGCTGCTCCGTTCGATCGCTTCATTTATTTGGATGCCGATACCCTGTTGCTGAGTTCACCTGCCGTTATCTTCGATAGTCTCGATCGCCACGATTTTGTTGTTTACGACTTTCAGTACAAAGACCCCTCTCATATTTTCAACATCAATTCTTCAAGACTGGTTGAAGTTTTTCCAAAGCAACGACTGGAATCAGAAATTTTTTGCTCCGGTTGTTATGCTTCAAAACGAGGACTTTTTGCTCAAGAACAGCTTGATTGGATTGTTGATCGATTAGCTGAGGGCGAGTCGGAGGTTCTTTACTTAAACGCTCCCAATCAGTCGGTTTTGAACTACATGACCTTACGAGCTGGTATTCCAGTTCACAACCTGGCTATTCATCTACCAGAAGACCAGCGGACTGGAAATGCGGTGACATCCACTCACTTTGAAATGAACCATCAGACCCTATACGATCATGGTAAACCGCTGACCTATTTACACTACATTGGGCTGTCTTCAAAGTTATTTCGACGGCTGTGTGCGGGTGAAAATCTGGCTATTCCCTACCGAGACATTTTTCTGGACTATCGATTCCTGCATGAACCGGAGCAGCGTCCAGTGTTGTCGGGCAAACCTAACCCTATCCATCCCAAACCCAGCCTGACACAGCGGATGATGCGAAAGCTGGGGATATCCGGATGACCTCGATACAACGCGGAATTTATATTACAGCCAATGATCGGGTCATTGAGCAAACGATCGCCTTGCTCAACAGCATTCGTTTTTATGATGCCGACACACCCATCATCCTCATTCCCTATGACGATAACTATCATCACGTTGCCGAACGGCTATCCAATAGCTATGGTGTAACGGTTTACGATGATTTGCCGTTTATCGAGCGGCTGTCTCAGCGGTTGCAGCAAATTTTTGGCGATCGCTTCTTTGCCCGTCCTAACCAGTTTCGAAAGCAAGCCTGTTGGTTTGGCCCGTTTGAAGAGTTCTTGTATATCGATACTGATGTGGTTGTTTTTGAGCGCATCATAGACAACCTGGACTATCTAAAACAGTACGACTTCATCTGCTCCGACTATCAACATGCAGGAGGGATTAAAAACGTCTTTACAACCCAAATCATTGAAGACAGGGTTTTTAGTGTAGAGACATGCCACGATATTTTTAATGGAGGATTTTGGGGCGCTCGTAAGCAGCTTATTTCAGAGTCAGACCTATATGAGACGTTTGAGGAGTGTTCATCTCACCCGGAATACTTCGACTTTTCTGAGAAGACATCTGACCAACCGATTATCAATTACATGATTCTCAAACGAATTGCTCGTCGCTTTAATATTGTGCGGCGATCGGGTGGCGCTCCGGGTAATTGGGCGGGTAGTCCTCACTTTATTCGTCACGGTCACGGTTTGGTAGACCCTAATCTTAATCAGCCTCTTCAATATTTACATTGGGCAGGCGTTCGACTTGAGCCGGGCTGCCCGTATTGGGATGTGTGGGAGCACTATCGCTATTTGCATGAGCCAAAGCCAATGCAGTTACCGCCGCCGCCCGCCGCTGCTCATCCCTGGCAGCAGATTATTAACAAGATTAAAAGTAGTAAATTCTAACTTCAATCATGGCAACCAACATTGTTACAGGCGTAGCCGGTTTTATTGGTTCTCATCTAGCGGAAACGCTTTTAAATCAAGGCGAACGGGTTATTGGTATTGATCAATTCAATGATTACTATGACCCGATGTTGAAGCGAAAGAACGTGGCTTCTCTTGAAAACTATCCCGCCTTTCAACTGGTGGAGGGCGATATTCAACAGCTTGATTGGACAACGCTGCTTCAGGATGTTGATGTTATTTATCATCAAGCGGCACAGGCAGGCGTTCGTGCTAGTTGGGGTGCGGGGTTTCGGTCTTACACCGAACGCAACATCAATGCCACCCAGGTGTTGCTGGAAGCAGCAAAAGATGCAAAACAGTTAAAACGCCTGGTTTTTGCGTCCACATCTTCAATCTATGGCAATGCTGAAATGATGCCAACGGCTGAAACGGTTTGTCCACAGCCTGTTTCTCCTTATGGCATCACAAAATTAGCGGCTGAACGGTTGTGCTGGTTGTACTACTACAACTTTAATGTGCCAGTTACGTCTTTACGCTACTTCACCGTGTATGGCCCACGTCAACGTCCTGATATGGCGTTCCATAAATTTTTCAAAGCAGCGTTGCAGGATGAAGCAATTGGTATCTATGGGGACGGTCAGCAGACGAGAGACTTTACCTTTGTTGAAGATGCAATTGCCGCCAACCTTGCCGCCGCTACTGCTCCAGAAGCGATCGGAGAGATTTTCAATATTGGGGGCGGCAGTCGGGTTGTTCTCACCGAAGTGCTGGATACGATGGATCAAATTGTCGGTAAACCAATTCGCCGCAACCACATTGAGCAGGCGATGGGGGATGCTCGTCATACCAGTGCTGACGTTTCCAAGGCTAAGCGTCTGCTGGGGTATGCGCCCAGGGTTTCGCTAAAAGAAGGGTTAGCAAGAGAGTGGGAATGGATTCGATCGCTCTATTGAGCGCTATTGAGTCACTGGATGGTTCGATCGCGACGTGGATAACGTCGCGATTTTGCTGTTAGTAGACCCTGAACAGGTCTACTGAAACCGTTTTGCAGGTTTGAGCCAGGTTCTACCCATTTGATGCAGGATGACATGGCTTAAGCTCAATAGCACAAGAACACAGATGATGGCGATCGGCCCGTAAGCTCGTCCGTGGCTCCAGGGTTTTCGCAGAGGAGTGAATTGTGGCGATCGCGGTTGTGGCGTAACGTCTGCGGCATTGTGAACTGTGATTATGCTAGTCATCGTTTTTTTGTGCTTGAATGCTGTTGATTTAGTCAAAGGTTGTGATTTTGTAACTGTTCAAGGGGTTGAAAAAGGGAATTGAGAAAATCGAGAGGTGCTGCTAGGCTAACAAGATGGAAGAGAACCCTGTCCCCTCCATCAATGATGTTAGCCAATCGGACTGGGACAAGACCCCA
>NZ_JADEWO010000044.1 GCF_015207605.1 Oculatella sp. LEGE 06141 | reverse complement strand
CCACCCAGAGGTTGAGGGATGTAGCGGGCGCGTTCAAGCCAAGCGCCGCTTCAGACTGGTGCAGGCTAGAGGCATCGGCCAGCGGGGTGTTGCTGAGCGAGCAGCGAGCCAGGTAAGCATCCTTTTGGTAGGCTTCACCATTCCGCAGCATCTCTGCATAGTGGGAAAAGCGCATGAGGTGGGCTTCAACTCCGCTGCCTGAGCTGGTCCATTGTCGCTTATCTTGCTGGTAGCGATCGCGTCCATAATAGCGAACAGGCAGTTCCAATTCGCCTAGCTTTTGATTGAGAAAACTTAAGTTCCAGATGGGCATGTCGTCTAACAGACCCGTAATGATGACGGGAATGCCCGGTTTCTGGTAGCGCTGAAAGAAAGTAGTAGCCGTTAGCTGCGATCGATGTACTCGAGGTACAGCATGATCTGGATCGTCAACGTCATATAAACCGCCCTCCGGTGGAGAGGAGGGGAGCATGTGAGAGCAGTGCTTGTGCGCCAATTGCGGTTGTTCGGGGTAATAATACGTCGCCATAACAAGCGGTGTAGAGAGGCTTTAACAATGAATTTAGGCTGCCCAATTTTAGCCAAATCAATGAATTCCCTAGCCCTAACCGCCGAACGCCTCCAGATACGTTCCAATGGTTCAAACGTAACTCGCAAACGTGGGAAATCGGGGAGAATTTCGGGAGGATTTCGGGAGTGTATGATTAAAACCAGGCAACCAGACTCGTGTGTGGGTTCAAATCGTCTGCACCTGATACCTGAATTATGGAAAAAATCCCTGATCAATAAACTGATCAGGGAATTTAAAGTATCGTTCCGCAAGCGCAGGCAGTAAGTCTCAGAACTCCTGTAACCTGCTGTTATAGCCTAATCATTAAAGGTAAAAAACTCAGGAGGAAAGCGGGGGATTTTCGGGAGGTTTAAATTTGTTTCATGCGATAGCCTAATCCATGCACCGTTTCTACCAGATCTTCGGGGGCACCTGCTGTTCGTAGCTTCTGGCGCAGGGTCTTGATATGAAACTTTACCGCCTCTTCTGTGGGAGCTTCATCCATCGACCATAACCGTTCAATGATTCCCGGTCGGCTCAAGACCCGTCGCCCGTTCGAAACCAGCAATTCTAGCAGCGCATACTCTTTAGGCGTGAGTAAAATGAGCTGATCTTCGTAGGTTACCTCATAGGTGCTGGGGTTCAAACACAAACTTCCCCAACAGAGCGAGAGCCGCGTTGTAGCACTACCTCGCCGCAGCAGTGCCCGAATTCGAGCCATCAGTTCTTCTAAATCGAACGGTTTTACCATGTAGTCATCGGCTCCGGCATCCAAACCAATGATTTTGTCGGCGATCGTATCCCGTGCCGTTAACATCAAGACGGGAATGGGAAAGTTGCGATCGCGCAGCTTTTGACAAAACCGCAGGCCGCTGATCTTCGGTAAGGTAATATCTAGCAGCACCAAATCATAGTCCAACATTTCAATCCAATCCCATGCGGACTCGCCATCATGGGCAACATCTACAGCATACTGACGGTTGGTTAACGCCTCAGTCAGCATGTCAGCAAGCTGCATGTCATCTTCTACAACCAGAATTCGCATTGAGAGTTCGGATGTATGAGCAACCCAATCTAACATTGACTCTAATCCAAAATCCAAACGTTTATGAAGTGGTCACGCGAAGGAAAATGGATTACTGGGGGCTTTATGATGACGATCGCCCTCATTGGCACACTTAGCATTATGTCGTATCAAAATGCGACGCAGTTGGTCAACAGTGCGGAGCGGGTGAGGCGAACCAACGACATTCTAGATTCATTGACCGACGTTTCAGCGACGCTGGCCGAAGCAGAATCACGCCGTTGGGGATACATCCTGTTTAACGATGCCGACGAGCTAGAGCGCTATCGTACTGCCGTCCAGCGATTCGACACTATTTTCCATCGTCTTCGAGACCCTTTAGCCGATACGCCCATCCAGCAGCAGCGCCTCTCGTTGTTAGAACAGGCGATTGGGCGGCAGTTGCAACTGTTTCAGCAGACGATTGAGCTATACCAGGGACGACAAACCGAAATTTCGGCCAGCGACCCGCTCATTACCCAAACCAAACAAAACCAGGATGAGATCAATCGGCTCATTGCTGCGCTAGAAGCCACGGAAGAAGAGTTGCTGCAAACTCAGGTGGAGCAAGCGCAGTCTAATTTACAGTTTCGGCTACTAATTGAGCCGCTGGCCGCAGTGCTGACGTTTGGAATTTTGTTAGGCGTGTATGCCCTGCTGTATCGCCAGATGGCAAAGCGGCAGCGGGCAGAATCGTTGCAACAAACGCTGGTGCAGGAAAAGAAAATGAGCGAGCTAAAACTCCAGCTATTTTCAATGGTGTCTCACGAATTTCGCACGCCGCTTAGCTTAATTTTAGGGTCGGCTCAACTGTTAGGTGAAACTTTAAAGCAGCAGGTCGAACCGATCAAGCTGAAAAATCTATATCGCATTCAATCTTCGGCAAAGATGATGACCCAACTGCTGAGCGATATTCTGACACTGGCTAGAGCCGATGCTGGCAACCTGGAATATAACCCGGAGACGGTGGAGATTCAAACCTTTTGCTTGAATTTAATTGAAGATTTTCAGGTGTTTAGTGAAAATAAGCGATCGATTCATTTCACTCAACAAGGCAGCTGTACCCATGCCTATGCCGACGAAAAACTGCTTTATTCTGTTCTCAGCAACTTGCTCTCTAATGCGATTAAATATTCACCGCCCGATAGCTCAATTGATTTCACGTTAATTCGTGAGGTAGACGCGATCGTCTTTCTAGTCAAAGATAACGGTATTGGCATTGCCCCAGAGGATCAGTCTCAGCTCTATGACCCGTTTAGTCGTGGTCGCAATGCCAGGGAACTGATGGGTACGGGACTGGGGCTAGCGGTAGTCAAACGCTGCCTGGATCTCCATCAGGGTACTATTTCTGTCGAGAGCCAGTTAGGAGTGGGCACAACGTTCATTGTGCGAATTCCGCAGGAGAGAATGGGATACCTATAAAAGAGGTTAAGCAGGTAAAAGGTTAAGCAGGAGGTTGATCCGTTGGGCTGGTTGGGTGCATTGCCATGTGCATCAAAACAGTTTGAGCGCTGTGTTCTGCTTCATCTTTCGAGGGATATTGCCGCACATACTCTCCGTCTGGCTGTAGTTCCCATGCCTGCCGATTGTCGGTGAGCAAAATATTAAGAATTTCGCGCAGTTCGGTGGCGATCGCCGTATCCAGAATAGGCGTTACAGCTTCCACCCGTCGGTCTAAATTTCGCGGCATCCAGTCTGCGCTCCCGATGAATATATCGTCCTGGCCGTTGTTGTGGAAGTAGAAAATGCGGGAGTGTTCCAGGTGCCGTCCTACAATGCTGATGACGCGGATGGTGTTGCTGATGCCATCTAACCCAGGCCGCAGGCAGCAGATACCGCGCACGATTAAATCAATTTCCACCCCAGCCTGAGACGCTTCATACAGCGTTGCAATTAGTTTTGGATCAACCAACGCATTCATTTTGGCGATAATTCGTCCCGGTTTGCCATTGTTGCAGTGGTCAATTTCGCGTCGAATCAGGGCAATCATGCGATCGCGCAGATTCACTGGAGCGACCAACAGCTTCCGATAGGACTGCTGCCGAGAGTAGCCCGTGAGGAAGTTGAACAAATCCGTCAAATCAGCCCCCAGTTCTTCTCGACAGCTCAACAGCCCCAGGTCGGTGTAAAGCTTTGCGGTTTTGGGGTTGTAGTTGCCCGTGCCAATGTGAACGTATCGACGGATGCGATCGCCCTCTTGCCGCACCACCAGCACCACCTTTGTGTGGGTTTTAAGACCCACCAGCCCATACACCACATGCACACCGCTGCTCTCTAGCCGTCGCGCCCAGTTGATATTGTTCTCTTCATCAAATCGGGCTTTTAGCTCCACCAGAGCCGCCACTTGCTTGCCGTGTTCAGCGGCGGTAATCAGCGCATTAACAATGGGAGAATCGCCCGATGTGCGATACAGCGTCATTTTAATCGCCAGCACATCTGGATCAATAGCAGCTTGCATAATGAACTGCTGCACCGTTGCTGAAAAAGAATGATAGGGATGGTGCAAAAGCAAATCCTGCTGCCGAATAACCGAGAAAAAGTCGTCGCTTGTTTCTGTTTCACCCCGTTCGCTGGTGGTTTCCAGTTCACCTACCCATTTCAGTCGGGTGGGAATCACCGGACTCCACGGCGGATCTTTCAGCTCTGGTAAGGGCAGCGACAGGAAAGACATCAAATCCTTGAGGTTTAGCAGCCCTTCGACCTCATACACATCACCTTCGGTTAAGCCCAACTCCCGCATTAGCGTTTCCCGCACCAGTTTAGGGGTGGAGGGTTGAATTTCTAGCCGTACGACAAATCCACCCAGCCGCCGCCGCCGAAGCTCTTGTTCGATCGCCAACAGCAGGTCATCCGCTTCGTATTCCTGCACTTCAAAGTCGGCATCTCGCGTAATCCGAAAGAGATGATATTCCTGAATGTTCATCCCCGGAAACAGCAGTTCCAGGTTATGAGCCATCACCTGCTCCAGGGGAACGCCGCTCCAAACGGTGTGCTGTCCGTTGTACGGTCGCAACTCGTCTGGGAAGGCAATAAAGCGAGGCAAAATATTAGGGACTTTAACGCGAGCAAAGTGTTCTTCGCCCGTTTCTGGATCTTTCACAAACACCGCCAAGTTAAGGCTGAGATTTGAGATGTGGGGGAAGGGATGCCCTGGATCAACGGCAAGCGGCGTTAACACTGGAAAAATGCGCTCTTCGAAATACCGCTGCAAATAAAAGCGCTGCTCCTGGCTGAGATCCATGTAGTTGAGGATATGCACCCCTTCTTCTGCCAACCGGGGTCGCAGTTCTCGCTCAAAATGGCGATGCTGTTCTGTTACCATTGGCCGCAGGCGATCGCTAATTTCACTTAACTGGTCTTGTGGGGTGCGCCCATCAGGCGTGAGACGGCTGACTTGAGCTTCAACCTGCTCTTTTAAGGTCGAAACCCGCACCATAAAGTACTCGTCCAAGTTAGAACTAAAAATAGCCGTAAATTTCAACCGCTCTAACAATGGCGTGCGCGGATCTAACGCTTCTTGCAGCACCCGGTGGTTAAACTCAAGCCAGCTTAGTTCTCGGCTGAAGTACAACGTGGGGTCGTGCAGGTTGATTTCAGGCTTGCTCTCTTTTGCTCTGGGCATGGTGTTTCGGTGGAGGCAGGGACTTGGTCTTGCGTTATCCTCTCAAAAAGCGCTGAGAAGCGCGAGTGTTCTAGACTACTCCGTTCAAGGTAGAGACAATGGGGGTGGTGGAGCGCCCCATCTCTCTATTCCGCTTGCCTCAACGCACTCTAAAATGAAAACGGTGGAAAATTCAACTCTAACCACCCGTTAAGCTTGTAGCAAGCCAGAAGGGACGTTGCCGCTGTGACCAAATCGTTTAAGCATTTAGACACCATTACCGTTTTGTTTGTAACGGTTCTGCTCATTTCAAATGTCACTTCTACTAAAATTGTTAACCTGGGTTCGTTTACCTTTGACGGTGGCACCATTCTGTTTCCGTTGAGCTATATCTTTGGCGATGTTTTAACGGAGGTGTATGGATACGGGCGATCGCGTAAGGTGATCTGGCTGGGCTTCATTTCGGCTCTGCTGATGTCTGTGACGTTTATGGTGGTGGGTGCGCTGCCCCCGGCGGCTGAGTGGAGCTATCAGGAGTCTTATGAGCAAATCTTAGGACTCACGCCTCGCATTGTAGCGGCCAGTTTAATCGCCTATTTTGCGGGTGAGTTTTCCAATTCCTTCATTCTGGCAAAGTTGAAAATTCGTACCCGTGGCCGCTGGCTGTGGACGCGAACCATTAGCTCTACGCTGGTGGGTCAGGTGGTGGATACCGCGCTGTTTATCCTGATTGCATTTACGGGTATCTTTCCAAATGCGTTGCTATGGACGCTAATTGTCTCGAACTATATCTTTAAGTGTGGTGTTGAAATTTTGTTTACTCCGGTCACTTATTGGATGACGGGATGGTTGAAGCAGCAAGAGCAAGAAGACCATTATGATATTCAAACTGATTTCAACCCGTTCCACATTACCAGCGTTAGCAAGTCATCGATTCAATAGAGATTTTTCGACAATTAGCCCCTTTGAACCATCTTCCAAGCGAAAAAGCGGTTGAAAGTCTAGCTTGAACTAGCTTTTAACCGCTTTCTTCTCAAGAAAGGTGAGGAAAAGTAATGGTCTATTTTTTAGTTGCTAAAAACGTCTTTGATGCTTTCAACAGCACGTTCAACGGCATTTACATTGTCGTCGATCGCCTTCTGAGTCCGATCCGCATCTTCATTGGCTCTCTTTTCAATGCGATCGGCATCTCTTTGGGCTTTACGTTCAACGGCACTGTTGTCTGTCGAGCGCTCAACTCGGTCGGCGTTTTTGTTGGCGGTTTCCTTAACCTTTTCGGCTGCATCCCGAACAAAGCTTTTGTTTTCCCGTTGGATCTGGCTACCTGTGTCTGTGGTGGCTGCAATTACCAATGTACCAGGAGCAGCCATTGCGCTAGTGTTTGAGAAGAAGGTGCCTTGCCATGTAAAGGCGATCGCTGACGCACAAAACAGAGCGGTAACAGCCCAACGTCCCATAGCAGCAAGCAATGTAGTAATTGATTTCATAGAAACAGTGTTTATGAGGTGGATCATCCTTAGTTTTACTTCATTCAGTGAGTTGGTCGGAATGACCTTTCGACAGAGTCCATAAGGGGTAGGTGAATCATTCGCAGTCAGGCGATCGAGAGGCTTTTTCGCTCAACCTCGAGCCACTGGTAATTCTTGTATGCTTCTAAAGATTGCTCTGTCTATCAAGCAACATCGGCTGGTGCCGTATTGATGGGTGCGTCTGCCTGTCCATATAAGTACATCTTGCTTGATCGTTCACCGACACGTAAATTGAGCGTGTCGGAATTTTACGCCCTTACTAATATGGCAGTCTGAGCGTAGCCAACGCCAACTCAGGAGAAGAAAGCGCTTCGGGAGCACTGGCATTGAAGTAAGGTTGGCATCTGCTGCGAATATGATTGATGCTATACCTTTCCTCTTATCGTTGACCTGTTGCCGATGAGTGGTGATATATCGCTACTATGTGCGTTTTACAACTGCTTTTGCAGCCATGTTCATATACAAGGCCAGGTTCAAGTCATAGATCGTCACCTTGCGACGCGCGTCCCAGGTTGTGAGCGATACCGTTACATGGTTGAAGACATTCCGCCATTCTGGGTGATGGTCGAGTACACGGCAATGATTTGCTACCATTTCCATAAAATCAGCCGCTTGATTGAAGTGTGGAAATCGGAATGTCTTCACTAGATACCGCACTTCGGCATTGCCAAAGTTGTCGATGTACCAACCTTCGTAGTCATCGTAGGTGAGGATAGAAGCTAGTTCTTGATCACCTAACGGTTGCGTTCTTGCTTTTGCCAGGTCGGGTTTTGGGTATTCGTCTGCATCCGGGCGTTTCTTCAGGTTTAGTTTGACTGCAATTCGGTCAATGAGTGGGCCAATAGCCACAGGCCAGCCTGCATAGTCGATGTATTCGGAATGCAACTTTGAGAGATAAGCGATCGAATCGGGTAATTCAAATTGCTGAAACCCACGATCGCAATCTGCAAATATTGGCAGTACAACTCGCTCGGATAGCCCAAAGCAATCGCCTTCAGGATGTGCAATGGGGGAAGATTTGGAGTACTCAAGCTCATGGGCAACCCAATCGTCTCCTGGTCGCTCCGTTTGGTTTGTACTGTGTTTAGGCATCCAGTTCTTGCCAATCAGGACGATCGTGGCATGAGCCTCATGAATTAAACTCTTGAGACGGTCAGGGAATTGATCTCCGGCTTGCATTTCCTCGACATCAACGGATACGCGCACAAATTGTAGTCTCTTTTCGATCTCGTTCTTGAGCAGCAGTGCAATTGGTGCCGTGTCTTGTCGTCTATAGCTAATAAAGAAGGTAAAAGGCTGCACAAGAACTCCTTGGTGTGAATGTGCCGAGCGCTACATCGTTGTCTGTCGCCTCATATTTGTTACTGTTAGCAAACAGTTGACCAGCAATAATGGGTACCAGATGCCAGTAGTCTTTCAATCCTAACTGATTGCTTTCGATTGTCCAGTGCTAAAGGGTTCGTGGGCGATCGCTATTCACTCTTGTATTGAAATGAGGCGGGTTCCTGCTGGTTGTTACCAGAATTTAGGCAGGGAGGGACGATCGCCCCTCCCGCTGACTCCTTGAGAATCGAGTGGTTAGATCATGATACGGCTGAGAACGCACATCACCTTATCGGGACAGTTGGGCACCGGAATTGGCTTACTCCATGCCCATGCCCCTGCCTCGGCAAGGCCAAGAGTATGTTGGCGCAAGATATGCGCTTTTACATTATCTTTAGTGCCAATCACCAGCGTGGTCAAAATGCGTGGATCGGGATTGATCGCTTGCATTGGGGTACAGTTATCAGTCATAGCAGTTTTCACTCCACTAATGGAACGGGGTTGATGAGGTACCCAAAACCAAAGCCACCCTGCTGCTTTTTTGCCATAGCAAAGTCAGGGTGGCTAGTGGAGTGATAAACTGCCCTCTAGCCCTCCGAACTGGTTACGCAGTTTGAGGGTTAGTCGCCTGGGGCTGTTGGTAGCAGCTTCCAGGTGACGCTTTGATTGCGGATATTTTGTTACTGAGAAACAACCGTACTGGAGAATTAGACTTTTTGCAAGTCTGTCTTGATACAGGTTTACACGATGGGCGATCGGCGGGTGCAGCGCTCCAAAGGAACCGACTTACCACTTTGAGGGATGGTTGGGATGCAACTGATCGTACTGCCAGGAAACAGGGTTGTTGGTGATGTGTTGGCGATGTATTGGCGAATATAGTGGAATGGCACTGAAATAAAGCTGCGCCATTAGTATAGACTGGGCTTCGACTACGCTCAGCCCTCGTTGGTGAGGGCTGAGCGTAGTCGAAGCCCGGAATGAACGCCCTTATTTCAGTGCCATTCGAATATAGTGCAATGATGTTTCGCTACGAATGCAGCAGGCATTAACCAGTTGTCCCAATTCATTTAACTGCATGTCACCATCCACAATTTCAC
Organism: Oculatella sp. LEGE 06141; assembly: GCF_015207605.1. Taxonomy (GTDB): domain Bacteria; phylum Cyanobacteriota; class Cyanobacteriia; order Elainellales; family Elainellaceae; genus Oculatella. The sequence continues at coordinate 47,831 of NZ_JADEWO010000044.1, read as the reverse complement.
CAAACAAACATTGACGTTGATGGGTGCAAATTGTAATGAAGTAGGTAACAGGCGATGAGTAGTCATATCCTTTTAACCGAATCGATCACCTGTGATGTTTATTGGGGCTGTAGTTCATGCCACCTCAGCCTTCGGTGAACCATATAAATAATGATCGAGATTTTTAGAAAGATCGTTAGGTAGCCTTTCCCATTCTTCTCTGGGAACTTGGGCACTAACTTCTTCAACAAACTGTAAAAAGGAAGGAAGGCCAGGGGATTGTTGTGAATCAGCGATTTGCTCTTCCCTTGTTTTTTGTTTCAAACGCAGTTTGACAAATAGTAAAAAGTCTAGAACTTCCTGAACAATAAAATCGGGGGTGCGCTCAAGTTCCTGAATGAGTTGTTCTTTGGCAGTAGTCATGATACTTTCCCTTGTGTTTGGTATACAATCTCACGTCTTCGCATTGATCTTTAACAACGCTTGAAATTGTTCATTATCTCGGAGACGATCGAAATCTGGGTTATATTTTGCCTCTAGCCGACATCGACGGGGCGCATATTCAATTGCCTGTCGTAGAGATTCGATCGCTAATTCATCTTCTTTCTGTAGAGAATAGCAACAGGCTTTAGCGTAATGACCTGCTTCATCCTCTTTCAAGTTGAGGGCTTGTTCACACAGAGCCAATGCTTCCGGGTAACGCCCTGCACGAGCTAAAACAATTCCTTGATTTGCCAAATACAAAGGCTCTTCTTTGTCGAGATCTCTCGCCTTCTTGATGTTGTCAAGAGCTTCATCATATTGCTCTAGAAAGCTCAAGCATAACCCTCGGAGGTTCCAGGGAATAGCATCAATCTTTGTAATTTGTAGTGCTTTGTCAATGCTGGCAAGCGCCTCTTCATATTGCTTTAGGTTCATTAGCACATTACTTCGGATAAACCAAGTTCTGTGACTATTGGATTTAAGCTCGATCGCTTTGTCATAGCTAACAAGTGCATCCTCATAACGTTCTAGCTCTTGTAGCGCAATACCTCGGTTATTCCAAGCTCCATAGTAATCAGGTTTAAGCTCGATCGCTTTGTCGTAGCTAACAAGTGCATCGTCATAACGTTCTAGCTCTTTTAGCGCATTACCTCGGTTATTCCAAACTCCATAGTCATCAGGTTTAAGCTCGATCGCTTTGTCATAGCTACTGAGCGCTTCTTGATGAATGTCTAAGCTGTTAAAAGCATTTCCAATATTCAAGAAGAGATCACTGCTGAACTCCAAGTAATCTAGCGACACAATTTTCTCTGCTTCTTCTCTTGCTTGTTGAACTAAAATAAGTCGTTGGCTAGGTTGACAGCGCAGTGTTTTGCTCATTAACCCTGTGTACTTCGCCAATCCAGTCAGGCGATCGACTCTCGGAAAGCAGTGCCCCAACGCAGATTCAATTTGAGATTTAATTGATCTGGTTAAAGGGCTTGTGGCAGATCCGTTTTTTTCAAGATTGAACTCATATCGATCTGGATTATTGTTAATTACACGCCAACCAAACGCTATGGCAAACTGAATACTGTCTAAAAACCGTTGCGTATCTTTCGGCAACAGATCATTATTGATGGGTTCTGCTTCAGCAGCAACGGCGGTGAAAGCAGCGAGAGCAACACCAGGCTCTTCAAGATGTGCGCCTTCAAAGAAGTAAGTCAGCAGTCGGAACTGACCTTTATCTCGATTTGCAAATAAAGCATGATAGACGGTTTCAGCAGCATATCTGCGCCAATCTGAGTTTTCATGCCTTGCTGGAGCAGGCTGATCCGGAGCCACTTCTTGATCAGCTAACTGCTGAAAATAATGAGCTAACAAGTTATGGACGTGACGAAATTTTTGCTCATCCTCCCGATGTCCCGCGGCTCGAATCACATCTCGCGCCACATCGTCAATACGATAAGTATCTTCTGCAATCACGAAGTCTCGCTCAATCAGCCAATCAAACCAGTCACCCTGTGCTTCTGATGCTTGGCTTTGGTCTGCCAAACTAGCTTCGACAAGATAATGGATCATTCGACGGTCAAACCAACGGCAGTAAGACGCTAACTGTACTACCTGCTTCTGCGTTGGAGTTAATCCATCCAGTAGCCGATCAACAATTTCGTCGCTGTCACGCAAGGTGTTGATCGATCGTCCATCCTCCTTCTGGTCTTTAATCAACCCAAGAAAATAAGGCAGCCCTTTAGTTGCTTGCGTCAGTCGGCGAACTTCATTCGGTTGAACAACGCCAATTTCCTTTAGATACTCTTTTGTTTCCCCCTTCTCAAATTTCTCTAGCTGGCACTCATAGATCAGATTTGAGTGATGCTGAAACATGCGCTGATAGCGTTTGTTCTTCAGTGAATAGCGTCCCGCCATTACAATGCGGACGGGATAAGAGTGCAGAGTTGTGTCTCCTAAAAGGTACTTACACAAGAATGCGTCAAAATCTGATGATGCTTTCTCGTAAGTATCTAGCTCTAACACGATGGGGCGTAGTTGAGATTTTTGAATCACTCCTTCTGCAAAGGCTTGAGTTAATTTGGGCAACGGGTCAAGCATGAGTTCTTGCAACTCTCGTTTGTTCTTGGTTGCCTGATGCTGTCTCAGGAGTTGCTCGATCCGATCCTTCTCAGAGAGTGCTAGAGAGGCTACATCTACAATTCCCTCGGCGGCACTACCCACTTGCTCAGCCGCTTTATCTGGCATATGCCATGAAGCAAACGCTTTCACTGCCCCACCAAATAGCTTTTTGACCAAGCTCACTTGCTCTGCGCTAGCAGAGCCTCTACCCGCAGCCGATTCAGTTTCTAACTGGTTCAGCGTATTTCTGTACTGTTGGCATAATTCTGTAAATGCGTCTCCTCCCCATCCATCATCTGGCAACTGTTTATACAGATGTTCCATCAATGCCAGTGGACTGTCGATCTTTGAGGTAGGCCCAAAAAATGCTTTGGCAAATGTTGCCTCTTCTGCGTAAGTCTGCCGCAGTTTCTCTAAAAGAGTAGACTTACCAATACCTCCTATGCCATAAGCATAAAATACTAAGGGATTGGCTTCTGGTCTTTCCAGTGCTTTACCAAAATTGTCAAGCAATTTCTTGGCTGACCTGCGGGATATATAGAGGTCTAAATCGGTCATATCAACTTTAACGGTTCATCTTTTCACACATTTTAGTCTTCCTATCAGGGCGATCGCTCTCTGCTCTACACCTCTGACAATCCCCTAAAGCCCGTGACGGGTTAGGGAACAAATGCAGACCAGTTGACCCGTTTCAGGCCACCGCTCAAACTCATTTCAACCCGTTTTGCGTTTCAGATATCGGCCATGCATCGACTCCATCAAAATCAGACGAGAGAGCCAAATCACAGCAGAAATCAAGGTTTTTTGAGCAGGTTGGGAACCCTGATGGAAGTCCTGAGTCCTTTACGGGACTCTTCTTTAACTGGTGATCATGACTTCATCTCTTCCCCAGAGCCAAACCCTGCAATCCCAGGTCGATAGCTTACTGCAACTGCACAACCAGGAACCCTCACTGCGATCGCAGCTTGACCCAACCGAAATTCAGGCATCCTTACGAAAAGCGATCGCCCCCACCTTCGAGATTGTGTTTGCGGGTGCCTTTAGTGCTGGTAAATCGATGCTGATTAATGCGTTGCTAGAGCGGGAATTGCTTTATAGCGCCGAAGGTCATGCTACAGGTACAGAATGTCAAATTGCCTACGCTGAACCCAATCAAGAACGGGTTGTGCTGACGTTTATGAACGAGGTTGAGATTCGTGAACAGGCCAATGTGCTGTGTCAGCGGTTGGGAATCACGACCCCCATCAACATTAACCAGTCAGAAGTACCTGACTTGCTGCGGCTGAAATGCCAGCAAATTATTCAAGAGGAAGGCGGCGAAAGCAAATCTGATCAGGCAAAGCAAGCCAGTGCCTTACATTATTTAATTGATGGTTTTGTGGCGAATCGGGAACACATTCACACGGTTCAAAACAACACCTTTTCAATGGAACACTTTAACTTTGCCACCCTGCAAGAAGCAGCAAGCTATGCCCGTCGAGGTGGAAACAGTGCTGTACTAAAGCGAGTTGAGTACTACTGTCATCATGAGTTATTGCAAGATGGCAATATTCTGGTAGATACTCCCGGCATTGATGCTCCCGTTAAAAAGGATGCAGAACTGACTTACACCAAAATTGAAAATCCTGATACCTCAGCGGTGGTCTGTGTGCTAAAACCGGCCTCATCTGGAGAGATGAGCAGCGAGGAAACAGAACTGCTAGAGAAAACGCGATCGAATCCAGGGATTCGCGATCGCGTCTTTTATGTTTTTAATCGCGTGGATGAAACCTGGTACAACACTCAATTGCGGCAACGGCTCGATCGGTTGATTCAAGACCAGTTTCAAGATTCAAGCCGGGTTTACAAAACCAGCGGGCTGCTTGGATTCTACGGCAGTCAATTAAAAGTAGTGAGCAGAGGCGATCGCTTTGGCCTGGATACAATCTTTGCCAGCACCATTGAAACCGCACCCGAATCAGAAGAAACGCCGCAATTTGTCAGCGAGTTCAATCGCTATTGCGCCAACTCCGGTAAGTTACCCGCCGACCGATTTCGCATTGATGTTAAAAGCTACGAGTCTCCAAACGAGAACTACGTCCGCATCTTAAGTGAACAGGGTACACCGCTGGTTGAACAACTGATTAGAGACAGCGGCATTGAAGAGTTCCGTACCGCCATTACTCGCTATTTAACCGAAGAAAAACGGCCTCTATTGCTGGCAACCTTGGCCGACGATTTACAACCCCTGTGCATCAGCTTGAAGCGGCTATATTTGGACGCATGGCAACAGTTGGAAAGCCAGCCGCGCGACATTGATGCCATCAAAGAACAGGAGCTGCGCCAACTTAGCCGAGAATTGAAGCAAATTGGGGATGCCTTTCGGCAGGATATTGAGCAAGACGTAAATGAAGCCGTAGCCAGCAATCGCAATAGGGTGCTGGAAAATAGTTTTCTTAAACTCAAAGCTCGCATGGTGAGCCGTCTGGATGAACTGCTCACGACCTTTTCGGTGAGCGAGGTTCACAAACGGGCGCAGGCCAGCCACAAGCGCCATTCTGTGGTGCCGCTGCTCGGTATCCTGGCAGAAGCCTTTTACTACCTGGCAGACGGTTTAGAAGAAGTGCTGGTAGATGCTTCGAAAGAAGTGGTAGCAACCTTCTTTCAAGCCTTGCTCGATCGCGTCCGGCAGCAAGAGTATTACCGCAACCTCTATCGCTTGCTGGGTAACGATGGCGGCATTGAACAAAGCCTGATTAAACTTCAGCAAAGAGTGACCGATGCGCTGGTAAATGAGGCCAGGACAGAGTGCGATCGCTACGTTCGTGAACGTCCCGAATTTTACACAGAGGGCACTTGCTCCATGTGGCAACTACGCCAAACGCTGCAACAAGCCTGTCGCGGGTACGACTACCACAACATGATGGAAGCGGAACCCGCCATTCGCCAACTGCTCAAGCTAGATTTTGAGCAAAAAGTGAAGGAAACGGTAATACGTACCTTTCGCCAAACCATTAACCAAACGCTCAACACTCACTTGCTGGACGAGTCTAGCCAGCAGGCCGACCTGATCTTGCAGCAATACGATCAGGCGCGTGCCTACCTGGCGCAGATTCTCGATAAGGAAGCGGAGGCCACCATTAGAAGCAATGAGCGTAAACAGGCTGATATTGAACGGAAGATTGCAATCTATAACCAGGCCATTTCTGAGATCAATGGCTATTTGGAACGGATGAGACTCGATCGCAAAAAGCTGCCAGCCATTAGCGACACTGACCTGGTTGTTATTCCCAGCACCTTAGAGGCGATCGCAGTTGAAATAGAACCTTCAAGCCCGGAACCCAGCCCGGAACCTAGCCCGGAAAACAGCACTGCTGAACTGGCTCACGACTACGAAGATGCTGTCTCGTTAACAGAGGTGTAATTCCCTCGATTTGACTCAGTAGGATGCGTCGCGGCGGTTCCCTGACGCATCCTACCGTCGGCTTTTCCAGTAACCTACACGGCTCGACATGATATCCCGTTACGGATCAACTGTCGCTACCCTACGGTAAATCAGTACTGCCCATGAGATACAGATCGCACTCGCGAGCCGCCCCACGGCCTTCGTTAAACGCCCAAACCACCAGGCTTTGTCCTCGGCGGCAATCGCCTGCGGCAAACACCCCTGGGATACTGGTGGCATACTTGCCGTAGTCTGCTTTCACATTGCTGCGCGGATCGCGATCGAGTCCCAGGGCATCCAGTAACGGCTGTTCGGGCCCCAGGAAACCCATTGCCAACAACACAAGCTGTGCTGGAATTACCTTCTCAGTGCCAGGAACGGGCTGCGGAACGAACTGGCCTTGTTCATTGCGTTGCCACTCCACCTGGACGGTGTGAACGGCTTTAACATTGCCATTTTCGTCCCCTTCAAACTGAGTAGCGGTCGTGGTATAGACCCGTGGATCGGTTCCAAACTGAGCGGCGGCTTCTTCCTGCCCATAGTCCATCTTGTAAACTTTAGGCCATTCCGGCCAGGGATTAGTGGCAGCCCGCTCTAATGGCGGTTGGGGCATAATTTCGAGCTGCACCAGGCTATTGCATCCGTGACGAATGGACGTTCCTACACAGTCGGTTCCGGTATCTCCACCGCCAATGATCACGACATCCTTACCCTCAGCGGAAATAAAGGTGCCGTTCGCTTTCCGATCCAAAACGGATTGTGTATTAGCCGTGAGGAATTCCATAGCAAAATGAATACCCTTTAGCTCTCGTCCGGTAATGGGAAGATCGCGAGGGCGGGTGGCTCCGGTACAGAGAACAACAGCATCAAATTCATTTAACAGGTTCTCGGCAGGGAAGTCTTTACCCACTTCGGTATTGCAAATGAACTTCACGCCCTCCTCTTCCAAAACCTTGAGACGGCGCATCACCACCGCTTCTTTGTCGAGCTTCATGTTAGGAATGCCGTACATGAGCAATCCACCGGGGCGATCGGCGCGTTCAAATACCGTCACCCCATGTCCTGCGGTGTTCAACTGTGCTGCGGCACATAGCCCCGCAGGGCCAGAGCCAATCACTGCCACCCGCTTCCCCGTGCGCCGGGTAGGAGGATGAGGCGTGATCCAGCCTTCATCCCAGCCTTTCTCGGCGATCGAATACTCGATATTCTTAATGGTGACAGGTGGATTGTTGATGCCCAGCACGCACGATCCTTCGCAGGGGGCAGGGCAAACCCGACCCGTAAATTCAGGAAAATTGTTGGTTTTGTGCAGGCGATCGAGCGCTTCCTGCCACAGACCGCGATACACCAAATCATTCCACTCTGGAATCAGGTTATTGATCGGGCAGCCGCTTGCCATGCCGCTGATCAACGTTCCCGTATGGCAGAACGGAATGCCGCAGTCCATACAGCGTGCGCCCTGGGTGCGAAGATTCTCCTCCGGCATCGGCAGATGAAACTCGTCCCAGTTATGAACGCGATCGAGCGGCGCAATTTCAGATGCCACTTCGCGCAGATACTCAATAAAGCCAGTTGGTTTTCCCATGTGTTGATCGGTGGTAATTGGTTGCTGGTAATTCGTCAATGATCAATGATTGGGCATTAAATGGGTCTAATCCACTCCCCATCAACTTCCTCCAATCCGCGCAACGTCCCGAGCATTGGCTTCAAAGGCAGCAGTGAGGGCATCGTCGCCGCTCAGACCGTCTGCGATCGCCTCCTTAATCGCTTGCAGCACGCGCTTGTAGTCTCGTGGCATTACCTTGACAAACGTGGGCACAATGGTATCCCACTGCGCCAAAACCTGCGCGGCTTTCTGGCTGTGGGTGTAGTCAGCATGACGTTGAATCATCTGATACAGGTCTTGAATTTCCTCTGGGTCTTCCAGCGTTTCTAGACCGACCATCTGAGTATTGCAGCGGGTGGCAAAGTCGCCTGCTTCATCGAGAATATAGGCCACGCCGCCGCTCATGCCAGCCGCAAAGTTGCGTCCGGTTACACCAAGAATCACGACCTTGCCACCCGTCATGTATTCACAACCGTGATCGCCCACCGCTTCTACTACAGCCGTTACGCCAGAGTTGCGGACGCAGAATCGCTCACCCGCCATGCCGCGAATGTAGGCTTCACCGCTGGTTGCGCCATAGAAAGCAACGTTCCCCGTGATAATGTTTTCCTCGGCCACAAAGGTAGAGGCAACGGGCGGGTAAAGAATAATTTTGCCGCCGCTGAGTCCTTTGCCGAGGTAATCATTGGCATCACCTTCCAGTTCCAGCGTTACACCTTTGGGCACGAATGCGCCAAAGCTCTGCCCCGCACTGCCCTGAAAATGCAGGTGAATGGTGTCTTCCGGAAGACCATGCCAGTGGCGTTTGGTGATTTCATTGCCGAGAATGGTACCCACCACCCGATTCACGTTTTTAATTGGCAGGGTGGCGCTCACTTTCTCGCCGCGTTCGATCGCAGGTCGGCATTTGTCCAGCAATACAGTGAGATCCAGAGACTTGGCGAGGCCGTGATCCTGGGGAATCTGGCAGTAGCGCCCAATCTCTTCCCCCACCTCTGGCTGGTAGAGAATCGTGGAAACATCTAACCCCTTTGCTTTCCAATGATCAACGGCTTTCTTTGGCTCCAGCACATCGGTACGACCCACCATTTCATTGAGTGTGCGGAAGCCAAGCTGTGCCATCAGTTCTCGCACATCCTGAGCAATAAACTTCATGAAGTTGACGGTATGGTCTGGATCGCCTGTAAAAGCGGCTCGGAGCTGCGGATCTTGCGTGGCAACGCCAACGGGGCAGGTGTTGAGATGGCAAACGCGCATCATAATACAGCCCAACGTTACCAGGGGAGCCGTTGCAAATCCGAACTCCTCCGCCCCCAGCAGTGCCGCAATCACGACATCGCGTCCCGTTTTCATCTGCCCATCCGTTTCTACAGTGATGCGAGAACGGAGGTTATTCAAGACCAGGGTTTGGTGAGTTTCGGCCAGCCCCAGTTCCCAGGGCAATCCAGCGTGCTTGATGGAGGTTTGCGGTGATGCTCCGGTACCGCCATCGTACCCGGAGATTAGCACCACATCGGCATGGGCTTTAGCCACCCCAGCGGCGATCGTCCCTACTCCCACTTCCGATACCAGCTTGACGCTAATCCGCGCCTCTCGGTTAGCATTCTTCAGATCGTGAATTAGCTCCGCCAGGTCTTCGATCGAGTAAATATCGTGGTGCGGCGGCGGCGAAATCAGCCCCACTCCTGGGGTAGAGTGTCGCACCTTGGCAATCCAGGGATACACCTTCTTGCCGGGAAGTTGCCCTCCTTCGCCAGGTTTTGCCCCCTGCGCCATTTTGATTTGTACTTCCTTGGCCTGCGATAAATAGAGACTTGTGACCCCAAACCGCCCTGATGCCACCTGTTTGATCGCACTGTTTTTAGAATCGCCCCGTTCGTTCGTCCAGGTGTAGCGATCGGGGTCTTCCCCCCCTTCGCCCGTATTGGACTTACCGCCAATCCGGTTCATGGCGATCGCCAATGCCTCATGCGCTTCCTTGGAAATAGAACCGTAGCTCATGGCTCCCGTTTTAAACCGGGTCATGATGGACTCGATCGGCTCCACTTCTTCGATTGGCACGGGTTGACGCGGCTTAAACTCCAGCAGTCCTCGCAGCGTAAAGTGTTTCTGCGTCTGTTCATTCACCAGAGCCGCATACGTCTGATACAGGTCGTACTGCCCACTCCGGACAGCCCGTTGCAAGGTATGAATCGTCTGGGGACTGAACAGGTGAGCTTCCCCTTCCTTGCGCCACTGATATTCGCCACCCACATCCAGGGTATGACCATTCACCTGCCGTTCTGGGAAAGCGTGTCTGTGCCGCAAAATTGCTTCTTGCGCCAGCACCTCCAGCCCAACGCCAGCAATGCGTGAGGTAGTCCAGGTAAAGTAGCGATCGACCACCGTACGATTCAGCCCGATCGCCTCAAACACCTGCGCTCCCCGGTAGCTTTGCAGCGTTGAAATGCCGATCTTTGAAGCAACCTTAATCACACCCTTGGTTGCCGCTTTGATGTAGTTCTTACAGGCCGTCTTCGTATCGACGTTGACCAGCAACCCGTCCTGGATCATGTCATCGATCGTCTCAAAGGCCAGGTATGGATTAATGGCACCGCAGCCGTAGCCCATCAGCAAGGCGTAATGATGCACCTCACGCGGCTCCCCCGATTCCAGCACAATGCCGACGCGGGTGCGCGTGCCTTCCCGGATCAGGTGGTGATGCAAGCCCGACACGGCCAGCAATGCCGGAATAGGAGCATTCTCCTGGTCAACGTTGCGATCGCTCAAGATCAGGATACTGACCCCATCGGCGATCGCCCGATCGGCCTGGGTAAAGATCTGCTCCATCACGGTTTCCAAACCCTTTACCCCCTCTTTGGGATGAAACAGAATCGGCAGGGTAATGGACTTAAAATTGCCCTCTGATACCGATTTGAGCTTCGCCAACTCTTCATTGGTAAGAATAGGGGTCTTCAGCTTGATCAGATGGCAGCTCTCTGGCTCTGGCTTCAGCAGGTTGCGCTCAGAGCCAATTGTGGTTTCGGCAGAGGTGACAATCTCCTCTCGAATGGAGTCAATCGGCGGATTGGTAACTTGAGCAAACAACTGCTGGAAGTAGTCGTACAGCAGTTTCGGTCGATCCGAGAGAACAGATAACGGCGTATCGGCTCCCATTGCTCCAACGGCCTCCACGCCATCTCGCGCCATTGGGGTTAGCAGCAGCCGCAGTTCCTCAAAGGTGTAGCCAAATGCCATCTGACGTTGGAGTAGGGGCAGGGAATTCCAGGTTCCCAACTCAAATTCAGGCGCGTCCTTCAGGTTGGCTAGATCTACCAAATGCTGATTAATCCACTCCCGGTAAGGATGCTCAGATACAATGCTGTTCTTGATTTCCTCATCGGCAACGATGCGGCCTTCCTCCATGTTGACCAGGAACATCCGTCCGGGCTGTAATCGCCCCTTCAACGCCACTCGCTCTGGCTCAATCGGCAGCACTCCGGCTTCTGAAGCCATGATCACCAGATCGTCTTTAGTGACGTAATAGCGGGAGGGACGTAGCCCATTGCGATCGAGTACTGCCCCCATCATCGTGCCGTCTGTAAACGCGATCGAGGCTGGGCCATCCCACGGTTCCATTAAGCAGGAATGGTATTCGTAGAACGCCTTTTTCTCATCGCTCATCGATTCGTGTGCCGTCCACGGTTCTGGAATCATCATCATCATGGCGTGGGGCAAGGAGCGTCCTGCCAGCACCATCAGTTCCAGCGCATTATCAAAAATTAGAGAATCACTGCCGTCTACATTAATGATCGGGTGAGCCTTCTTTAAGTCATCACCAAACAGCTCCGACTCAAATAGCGATTGGCGGGCGTGCATCCAGTTCATGTTGCCGCGCAGAGTGTTGATTTCGCCGTTGTGGGCAATGTAGCGATACGGATGCGATCGCTCCCAACTGGGAAAGGTGTTGGTGCTAAAGCGAGAATGAACCAGTCCTAGCGCACTTTCCAGATCAGGATCGTGTAAATCTGGATAATACTGCCCTACCTGTTCTGGCATCAGCATTCCCTTGTAAACCAGGGTGCGGGCAGACAGGCTCGATGGATACCAGTAGGAATCAATCTGCGATGTACGGATTATGCTGTGCGATCGCTTGCGAATTACGTAGAGCTTGCGCTCAAAGGCCAGATCGTCCAGCAGGTTAGCGGCACGCTGGATGAACACCTGCTGCATAAACGGTTCGCTTGATTTGGCCGTGTCCCCCAGTGAAGCGTGATTGGTGGGAACATCGCGCCAACCCAGCACCGACTGTCCCTCTTCTGCCACAATTTGCTCAAACAGGTGACGGCTTTTTTGCCGCGTTGCCGCATCGGGAGAGGCGTAAATCATGCCAACGCCATACTGCCCCACCTCTGGGAGCGTGATGTTTTCTGCCGCTGTCACCTTTTTAAGAAACTTGTGCGGCACCTGCATCAAAATTCCCGCCCCGTCGCCTGTGTTGGCCTCGGCACCGCAGGCACCCCGGTGGTCAAGGTTCAAGAGAATGGTTAACGCCTGTTCGACGATCGCGTGGGATTGTTCTCCCTTCATGTGCACAATAAATCCAACGCCGCATGCATCATGCTCAAATTGCGGATCGTACAGACCTTGCTTGGGTGGCAGTTCGTTACGTTTCATTTTGACGTTCGGGCGTGATAAAGAAGGGTGATCTAGAGAATAGAAAACCGTTACCTCTAGTAGATGGATTCTCTAACAAAGGTCGCGTTAGCGGTCAGGTCTTAAGGAAATTGTCACATCTAGCCGTTTAACTCTTAATTCGTTATTAAACGGTTAAATAGCGCTCAAATAAGGCTCTAAAGTAGTCTGGTTTTACTCCTGGATGGCTTGATAGAACCGCACTTCGGCCTCAGTTACTCCAATTAGCACCTCTGTCTTAATAGTTGACAAAGAGTATTTTTCGCTACTTTTTACCGTAGAGCCAACTCCAAAAAATCTTCCTGCCGTCTGGAAGGAAAGTAATATTTCTTATTGATATTTCAAAACATTGATTATTGCCGCAGGAATTTCGATCGCGACCAGATCGCGAATAAGTTTGATTAATTTTCAACCAGTGTAAAGAACTGAGACAATCTGTGACATCATAACGGCTTTCATTGAAATTGTGGCGATCATACCTTGTATGGCACAGTCACCCCTTCATCAACTGCTGGAGAGCGTGACAAAGACGTGATTAAGGAACAGAAGACAATGTCAGTTTCTCCTCAAACCGTCTACGACAATCTCAACCTGCTGGAGCAGGAAGATATCATTAAAAGCGCTGTCTATCGGCAGTGGGCACAAGAGGTGTTGGCCGATCCCAATGTTAGCTTGAGCTGGCGGCAGGCGATCGCCGCTCGATTGAACCACGCGAACCATCTTCTGGCTATCCTGACGGCTGGGGGAGACGATAGCTACTAATAGCTACTAAATGAGCAGCGCCCCAATTCTCTAATTCAACGATTCGCACGTAGACACTGCGCTGTTGCCCCGACAAACGGTATCCTGCATTAGTATATGCACTTAAGGATTGTTTGTCTGGAGGAGCTCTATGGCTAAGCGACGCCTCCCACAACGTGAGCAGCGCAGCACAGTGCCGCCTTCGCCTCAAGATAAGTTCCAGGCGCAACTGCAAACTCTGCTAAAACAGCAGAACTATCGTCAGGCGTTGGATGAAATTCATAAAGCCCAACGCTCTCAGCCTGAACTGGTTGTGTCCCCGTCAGAAGCCGAAATTTGGGTACTCCGAGGCAAGCAGGACTTTAATAAGGAGGAGTTTAAGCCAGCCAGCACATCGTTTCGTCAGGCGTTGCAGCTAGGCTTAATGGGTGAACCCCACTATTGGTTAGCCAAATGTTTGTTAGCCATGAAGCGCCTGGATGAGGCGATCGCCCTGATTCGTCCGGTCTTTGAGGATGGCACTTTACCGAAAAACTACAGTATTTGTTATCCCAAACTGCTGTTGCTCAAGGGCGACATTGAAACCGTCGAACATCTGTTGCATAAACAGGCTAAACGCTTTCCAGCCCCACAGCAGCACTGGCTGCGCGGCATCCTGGCACTGAAGGCTCAGCAACCGGAAGCGGCTCTGGTATCTTTCCAGAAGATCAAGCATCCTCTGACACCGGGCGATCGTCCCGACATCTGGCAGGTGTACACCCAACAGACCCTGGGTAACTGGGATGCAGCAGCGCTCCAACTGGGGTTAGGACTCCAAACCCGTAGTTTGTGGGGATCAACTCTGGGGCTGCCAACCTATACAAGGCATCCCGCCCTACAGCGCCTAGCTCTGCGGCAACAGGTGACCACCGGGCAGCTACCGCTACAGCAGATGCAATTTCGGTTAGACAGCCAGTTTCCGGGTGAAGTGTTGGATATCTTGTCCATGCTTGAGTTCATTGACAAGGATAATCCTCACGAAGCGGCTCATGTGTTGCTTAAGCTCGATCGCCGCTCCAACCGATTTCCAGAACTCGCCACTCTGCGTCCTGCTCTGTTAGCTCTGGCCGGGGAACAGGCGGCATCTCAAGGGGAAGTAGGGTGTGCTTCGGAGTTTTGGCAGCGATTATATCGGGAGCAACCCTTTGATCCAATACTGACCGTCAATTTGATGAAAGTCCTGGATCTGAACGGGGACTATCAGGCGTTACAGCGGTTGTTGACCCGACTGCTGAAGTGGCTGGAGCAAGAGTTTAAACAGAACCCGCAAGACTGGCCAGAGGAGCGCCGCAAAGTAACGCTCACCTATGGTCATTGTCGGCTGGCAGATACCTGGATGTCGTTAGGACGAGAGCGAGCCGCAATGGGTGAACTGCAAGCCGCAGAACGCATTGACCCGCGATCGCCAGAGGTGATTGGGCGGCATGGATTGGTTGCTGTCATGGACGGTCGCTCTGACGAGGCCCTTTCCTTACTGACCCAGGCACTAGAAGCGGGATGTCGTTCCCAAGAAGTCTATATGGTTCTGGTTGATACCTTGAAGAAATTGGGTAAATCAGAAGCGGCTTTGGAAACGCGTCGCCGCTTTGGAAAGAAATTTGGGGATCTCAATCCGGTCGCGGATGTAGAGGTTTTGCCCTGGGTGGATGCGCTGTCCACCCGTGATTATTCTCTTTTCAGCCATTTAGTAGAGAGTAGCGTTGAACTCGATCCGGCACTCCAAGCCTGCCAGATCTTTGTAGAGGAGGCTCAGGGAGAACCCAACTCCGGGGGCAAGGTGTCGCTCAATCAAACGGCAGCCGTGCAGGAATGGGAGGAATTGCTGCAAGACTTGTCTCCCCAAGAGCAAGTGCCAACCTTACAGGCGATCTCCCTTTCCATCCTGCTGTTTGCCAAACGAGAAAAGGGAATTGCTGCGCTCATTACCCAATACATGCTGAAGCTATTTGAACTGGGGGATCAACAACCAGAAGCCAGGGAAGCTCATCTCGTGATCCTAACCCTCAAAGAGCGTGACCCCAAAAAACTGCAAACTCCTCTACAGTTCTATCTCAACACCCAGCCGCAACCGGGTAATGCCCTGGCTCACATCCAGCTCCAGGTACGCCGCTACACCCAGAGCATTCTTCAGGATCAAATGTTACGCCCCTTTATTGAAGAGGCTCTGACGCGAGAACCCCAAAATCCATTGCTCCTGCTGGCAAAGGCTACAACTTATCCCCCCGACTCTTCAAATTACGAAACGTTTAAGCAGCAAGGCTTTGAGGTTGCCCGCCGTCTTCAGGATGCCAAAGCATTGCAAGCGTTTCGGGAAGAACAGGCATTCCTCAATGCTCAGGAGGTACAGCAATTCCTCCCCGATCCTGCCACCTTTGAGGGCTTTGATTCATCCGATGTGGATGATCTGCTGGAGAATATGATTCGTAAGATGTTGGGCAGTCAGGTTCCCCCAGGTGAACTGAAACGGATGCTTCCAGAACTGAAACAAATGATGATGAACGACATGCCCGACTTTGATGAGGAAGACGATGATCTGGACTCTGGTTTCGGATTTCCTCCGGGCGGGTTTGCTTCTACTTCCAAGAAGTCGCCAAAGCGTAAACGCCGATAACCTCCTTCCGTTTAAACGCTAGCACCTCACCTTCAACCCTACTTCAACCATGTCTTCTCACTACGATCGCCTCGGCATTTCCCCCACGGCTACGCCTGCTGAAGTCAAAGCTGCCTACCACGCCAAGCTTAAGGAATTTCCGGCTCATCGGCATCCAGACGAATTTAAAGCTATCCGAGCCGCCTATGATGCCATTCGCAAAGGGGGTTCACCTGAAACCGATGATTTTTTCTTTCTGGTTCGTCCCATTAAAGCCACAATTGATCCGGCTAATTTACAACAATTGCGACAGCGGATCAGCGGTGTGGTAGAGATGAGTTTAGAGGAATTGATTCAGGACACGTTTTAAGGTTGGAGTCAATCAAGTCACCATGGTGGATCAGCAACGTTTATTTGAAAGGTTTTTCGGTCTGCTCCAGAATGAACCCTCACTACCAGAGTATTTGGGGGAAGAACCTGAATCAGTCACGCCGTTCGATCCGTATCAGATGGTGGCAGAGTGGATGGCTTTACGCCATGAGATGAAACAGCAAGGGAAGCTCTTACAGGCAACGCAAAACACACTCCAACAGGCTTTAGAGGGAGTACAGGCAGAGAAAAACCATCTGCAACAACCGCTCGAAGCCAACCCCAAACAGGGCGTTCAGATTGACCCAAAACCTCTATGGCGTGACTTGCTGAGTGTACTGGATGCGCTTGATCAGGCGTGTACCCATTGGCAAGAACAAATTGAAGCCCTTTCCCAACTGCCAGAGCAACCTGCAAGCGCCCCTCAGCCCTGGTGGCAGCGGTGGATACAGCCGTTAACCCAGCCCCAACTGCCTGATGCTGCGTCTACCACATCCTCGTTGCGTGAGGTTTTGCTCAGTAACCAGCAGGGAGTCAACTTGATTCGGCGATCGCTCCTCGATGTTCTCCGGCAACGGCAGGTGACTCCCATTGAGGCGCAAGGCACTCCCTTTAATCCACAAACCATGTATGCGATAGGGCGACAGGAAAGCGCATCCATTCCAGAAAACACCGTTGTTCAAGAAGTGGTGCGAGGCTATTGGTGGGGCGATCAAGTTCTGCGGGAGGCACAGGTCATTGTTGCCGTCAAACAACGTGAGCAATGATGCAAAAATACCAATAACGCACCAGACACTCCAGACTCAGCCATTGATCTTCACTTAACTAAATTATGGGCAGAACCGTTGGCATTGATTTGGGCACAACTAATTCTGAGGTGGCGATCGTCGAAAACGGTCAGGCACGCGTCTTGCCAGGAGATGACGGCGATCTGATGTTGCCCTCCTGTGTTGGCTTTAGTGATACAGGAAAACTGGTTGTGGGTCGCGAAGCCCTGCGTCAGTATGCCGCCGCACCCGATCGCACTGTCCGCTCGATCAAGCGTTGGATGGGTACGGATCATAAAACAACGCTGCGTGTTGGTGGCACCGAATCAGATGAGACACGCGACTATTTGCCCCACGAAATCTCGGCCATGATTTTGCGTGCCCTCAAGCAACGAGCCGAAACCACGCTGGGAGAAGACGTGACTCAGGCTGTGATTACAGTGCCAGCCTATTTTACCGATGCCCAACGGCAGGCGACTAAAACTGCTGGAGAGATTGCGGGTCTGGAGGTGCTGCAAATTATCAATGAGCCAACCGCAGCGGCTTTGACCTATGACGTGCGATCGGAGGAAACCGAACAGGTATTGGTGTATGACCTGGGGGGTGGCACCTTTGATGTCTCGGTGGTGGAGATTACCGGAGACGTAACGGAAGTGCTGGCTAGCCACGGTAACAATCGGTTAGGGGGCGATGATTTCGATCGACGGCTGCAACTGCACCTGGCAGAGCGATTTCGGCAGACGCACAGTGTTGATGTGCCAGACGATTTAGCGACTCAAGCGCGGTTGCTGCGAGCCGCAGAACAGGTGAAAATCACGCTCAGTTCCCACGCCTTTGCTTCGGTTCGAGAAGCGTTTTTGGGCAGTAAGGGCAAGACCGCCCTGCATCTGGAAACTGAAATTGCTCGATCTGATTTTGAAGAGTTGATTCGTCCATTGCTGGAAGAAACCTTAGAGGCGATCGACCGGGCGCTGGCTGATGCCGATCTGGAGCCAGAGGATCTGGATCGGGTGATTTTAGTCGGCGGTTCCACCCGCATTCCTCTGGTGCAGCAGATGGTAGAGGAGCATTTAGGCCAGTCTCCGGTGGATGGTGTGCAGCCTGATTTGTGTGTGGCGTTGGGTGCCGCTCTGCAAGCGGGTGTTCTAATGGGTGAGGCGGTTGAGGCCATTCTGGTCGATGTCATTCCTCATTCGCTTGGCATCTCAGCAGCCGTCACAACCCCGATTGGCGTCATGCCGGGATTCTTTAGTGTCATTATTCCGCGCAACAGTGTTGTACCCGTTTCCCGTTCTGAGATCTATTCCACCGTTTCTGATGACCAACCGGCGGTTGAAATCGAAATCTTTCAGGGTGAAAACCAAGTGGCTGAAGAAAACGTGCCGCTCGGTTCCTATCGAGTGGAGGGACTGGCTCCTGGCCCCGCAGGCAGTCATCAAATTGAGGTGAATTTTGACTTTGATTTGAATGGTATTCTCACGGTGACCACGACTGAAAAAGGCAAAGGACAACAGGGCACGCTGGTTGTGAATTATGAAGGAATTCAGCGGCTTTCCAGCCATGAACTAAAGCAAGCCAGAGCCGATTTGGATGCCCTGTTTGAAGCGGATGAGACGATCGCCACCGCAGCCATCCCGCTTGATCCCGAACTGACCGCGTTAATCGAGCGGGCGCAGCAAAGCCTGACCACCCTCGCCCCGGAGCAAGCAGAGGAACTGCAAAACTTATTGGATCAGCTTGAAACGGCGATCGCCATCGGTGAAACTGACCCGATCGCCGATCTTCAGGAAGAGTTAGCAGACTTTCTCTACTACGCCACGACCAATAATCCTTAAATAGATTGCAATGAAATGTCCCGTTTGTCGCGCCACCTATCATCCCGCCTCACGAAATCGGAAGCCAAGTGGCAATGAAGACAACGCCTCGCTCCGCGCTTCTTCCCCTCTTTGCCGCCGCTGTGGTGTTGATCTGTCTCCGTTGATTCACCTTCACGACCAGGCCATCTGGCATCATCGGCAGGCCGTTCAGGCATTCAAAGCAGGTGATTATCCCACTGCAATGAGCCGGAATGATCAGGCGTTAGCGCTCCACTTCAACCATGCCGATTTTCATATCCTGGCTGGACAACTTTGGGCATTACAAGGAGAGTTGGGGAAGGCGATCGCAGCCTGGAAAAAAGCGCAGCAGCTTAATCCTGATCACCCAATGGCAAGTGCCTTGCTGCAATGCTTAATGGAGGTGGCTAATTCGCAGGCATGATACTGGATCAAAGTGACTTCTCACCCAGAAATGAGGTTGTTGATCGTTGGGTGTGAGGTTCTATCAGGTCATGGATGGCCAGGGCTAGATACTGTAAAAGCAGAGGCGATCGCGCGATCGCCTCTGCCTTTAAAACTGTGTAGAAGAGGGTTGAGCTAGAGAGGGAGACATTGGAAACGCTGGATGCATCAGGATTCAGCGGCTCCATCTGTGTGCGGCAAATTCATTCCAGGAGCGATCGCTGGTGATGTTGGCACGGTCTTGAGCCTGTTGTTTGTACCAGATTTGCACCTCTTCTTCTGTGTAACACGTCAAGGATCGTCCGGTGCGGGGGTTGTAAACTGTCCAAACGTCTTGACCCTGGTGATTGCGCTTCTGCGAAATCTGAAGCTTGGTCGATTCTTCTGCTGCGATCGCAAACTGTTCTAAAAAGGCTTGAACGTTGGCAGCACTCATAACGTTGAGCCATGCTGTACTCAAGCCGGAAAAGCCAGTAATCGTTCGTTGTAGTGGTTTCGGTGATAGGGTTTGCGCTTCATCTAAATCCCGGCTGTCGTTCCGTTGGGATTGGTTTGCAGGTACAGGGAGATAACGGTGAATGAAAGACATTTTTGAACATCCTTTGGCTGGGAGCTTGATTGCATAGTCTCAAAATAACGAAGCAGAGAGCTTGTCTCATCTGATAAATGTCACAGCATAACCATTACATTTGTCACAGTCCATTTATCACAGTCCATTTATCACAGTCCATTTGTCACAGCCTGACTGACTCGAAGCGAGTGTGAAATGTGCTGTGAGCCGTTTCATTCATTAGGTTGACGCTGTACCACAGCAGTAATGATGCCAATGCCAAACGCACCCAGGATGGCAAACCCCAAAAATAGCTGGCTGCCCTCAAAGATGCCTGCCCCTGCCGCAACCCATAGCGGTTTGGCAACCAGGATACTGACGAGCAGAGCTAATAAATAGGTTTGCCAGCGTGTTTGAGTTAGCCCTACAGCGTAGGCTACAAAATCAAACAGCCCGGTCATTAACAGGCCCATCATCAGAAAAACGTTTCGTTCTAAATGCCGTCGGCCAAGGCGATCGACCTTATCCATGAATTGTTGCCCAACAAACCGTTCTACTAAACCGCGTCCATATCGACGGGCAATGTAGAAATTGAACGTACAGGAGGCTAAATCAGCCAGGGCAACGATCAGCAATCCCTGAGCAAATCCAAACAGTCCTCCTGCTAAAACCGCATAGGCTGTTCCTGGCAGAATTGGCACAATGACACTGGTAAAACGCAACCCAAAGACAACGGCAGGTGCCCAAATGCCAAATTGATCAACCTGATCTCGGATTCGCTGGAGGCCAACCTGATTAATGAGTCCAATAACCGCTACAAACAGAAGGCCGATCAAAACCCATCGCAACACTTTTAAAATGTTAAGTTTCATCTAGTTCAATGATTCAAGTTCAAGTCCATTGGCTTTACATTAAATTGTGTAACTTAAGTGGTTAACGTGCCACAAAAGGGGCGCTTGCTGTCTCGTTTGCTGAGGCTATCCCGATTGGAAATTGGGCGATCGCTTTCAGACATCACGCTATTGTCTATCAATGCCTTTTTCAGGCTGAGTTTCAGTGCTGGCGATCGCTTTTGTTTTAAACAATGTGGTGTTTGAAATGAGATGTAGATAATCATGACGAATTGTAATTGCGTGGCGATCGGTTCCTGTGTCGCTTCATATACTGAACGTGTTCCCATCGTTTGTGATACTCAAAGAGGAGGTCCATGATGGTTCATACTTACGAGGTTTATGTTGATATCAAAGAATACTTTGAATCGACCAGTAACCAGGCTCGCATTGCAACAGCACGCTACGAAATTGATGCCGAGACGAAAGCCAAAGCAGATAACCGCGTCCTGGGGCAAGTTAGAAGCGATTACCCTAGAGCGACTGAATATGATGTTAGAGTGACGCGGGTGCTGAAGTAAGCACGCTGGTATCACGCTGTATCCTGTTTCGGGCAATCTCTCGCTGACCCAGTACGGTCAGGCTATATCAAGAGTGCTGTGTAATGGTTGTATTGATTAGTACAGCCATTACACTGTTACGCTGATGCGAGAGTGAGCCTACTGGTGGTTGGAGTAGGAAAAAGGTTAGAGGATGTTTTAAAAGTTTGATTAGTTACCCGATAGGTGTAGGGGCGAAGCATTCGGTAGACAATGTCTCGGTTGTTCCAGCCATCCTGATTCGAATGCTTCGCCCCTACCGAGACGTAAAAGATACTTTTCAAACACCCTCTTAGAGGAAGAAAGGGTAAGTCTTTCTACCTTGCAGATGAAGATTTACGGTTCCATTGGGATACCTCCACTCAAGTTATATCAGCCGATGAGTGCTGCCAGTTAACCATTTGCCCTGTCAATCCTGAGAGAACCACGAGTGCCTAAGTAGCCAGGTGGAGATAGGGGAGAAACAATGCTCGTTCTGCCGGGAGTAGCCGTCGAGGTCGCATGGTCTGGCGATCGGCAAACAATCCTTTTTGAAACCCTTCTGCTGCAAGCGTATGCTGTTCGTTGTAGAACCGAAATTGCATCACAGCAGAGGCATTTTTCAATTCTGTTAACCACA
This sequence comes from Oculatella sp. LEGE 06141, assembly GCF_015207605.1. Lineage (GTDB taxonomy): Bacteria > Cyanobacteriota > Cyanobacteriia > Elainellales > Elainellaceae > Oculatella. The sequence goes on along the minus strand of NZ_JADEWO010000044.1, from coordinate 26,173 downwards.
TCTCTACCTGCACGCGATCGCCCAAATACAACGGAGATTTGTAGGCAATGGTTGTGTGAACCAGCACGGGAACAAACCCCTGCTTAAAAATTTCGTGGGTGGGTAGCCCGATCGCTTGTAGCAGTTTGGTACGGCCTATCTCCATCCACTGAACATAGACCGTGTTATTAACATGACCAATGAAATCAATTTGATAGGAATAAACCTCCAGTTCAAAGCTAATTGTCTGCATAGTCACCATTCAAGCTAGAACACATTTCTCATCACCTTTTTTTCCACCAGGTTTTGACTATAGCAAGTCTATTGACCCCATGAACTAACGCCACTCGTTCAGGTAAGCCCAATTACAATGGCTGTTTACATAATTGAATACCCTCTGCGACAACCAATGGCACGCTGGGGATATTGCCCATTGGAAATATGAATGTTGTAGGGATACGGCATTGTTCCTCTGCGGCAGAAATAAGTGTCTGTGAATCATTTCTGTGTTCGGCAACGCACATTTGGCGCGAAAAACCTGTCTATCGTCAAGAAATCAGATCATCGTACTGGTGCGTTCTCTCATGCTTGAATAGGACGATCGCGCCTTTACCCTCTCATTACTTTGTGGCGACGGAATCTAAATTCTCCTTAATCTAAACAATGGGCAGTTCTTAAGGTCTCCGTGGGAGAGTGTCTAGGGCAGCTCGTTCTGCTGTAGTAACTCGCTTCTCTCTTTAAGCAGGATTAATACTTAGTTATGGCTAAGAACGTCATTATCATGATTGGCGATGGAATGGGCTGGGAACCTGCCCGTGCTGCTGCGATCGCCAAGCAAATTCAAGAGGGTCAATCTGGCAATCAGCTCAATGATTTCTACATAGAAGGTAAGGGCGAAGGACTCAACTTTCAGCAGTTAGACAACTATGCTCTTGCTACAACCTATGGCACTACTATTGCAAATCAAGCTGGCAGATTCAGCACTGGAAACTCAGCACTGCTAAACAGTGATGAACTGGTGACAGGGCCTACCCCTCCACCTCCAGGTGCCCCTGCAACGGGTGCTAATCCCATTCGTCCTGGTTTTGAGTTTGATCCAGCCTTTAACCCAGGCACAAGGCCGGATGGCGGTGCCACAGTAGAAGGTGCCCAAGGCAATTTGGTTGGCTATGATCCAGAGCAAGGGGGAGCACTTCCCTGGATAGCGGGTAATGATCCGGAATACATCAAGGCGAGCTATCCCGATTCTGCAAATACCGCAACCACCCTCTACACGGGCGTTAAGAGCTACAACAATGCGGTTGGCGTAGATATTTTTGAGCAACCTCTAGAGACGATCTTGACTTCTGCCAATGAGTTAGGCAAATCCACCGGACTGGTTTCTTCAGTGCCGATTGATCATGCCACTCCGGCGGCGGCAGCAGCCAACGTGAACCGTCGCGGTAAGTATGATGGTGAGTTTCCAGGACTAGATAACATCCTGCAACAAGAACTGCGGGTTTATCAGCCGACTGTCTTGTTAGGCGGTGGGCATCCCCTATCTACAGTGGCTGAAGCCGCTTTGCCAGATGGTGTTGAACCCGATTTTACCTATATCACTGAGACAACGTATAACGAACTCAGTAACAATCCGAACAGCAACATCTATGGCTATTCCTTCTTAGAACGGGGGCCAGATGCCGCCAGCACATTGCTAGAAACGGCTTCAGAAATTGATCCTGAAGCAGGGGAAAGGCTTCTGGGGCTGTATGGGGCGCGGGGACAGAATGGGAATTTACCCGTTTCGAGTGCCAATGGAGATTACGACTTTGCAGGGTTAGATCAGTTTTCGCTGTTCACTTCCACATCAGGGGATGCGGCAGACCAGATTCCTGAACCTGATACCGATCGCCCGCTGGCTCCTGGGGAAACCGATGAGCAGTTTATTGCTACAGAACGCGACGAGAACCCGACTCTTACCGATCTCACCACTGCCGCGCTTGACGTGCTGGAAGATGATCCAGACGGCTTCTGGCTGATGGTTGAAGGTGGAGATATTGACTGGAGTTTACATGATGATAACCTCGACAATTTGATCGGCACTACGTTGGAGTTCGATCGCGCCGTTGGCTCTGTTGTCGATTGGATCGGAAACAATGGTGGCTGGGAAGACAACCTGCTAATTGTCACGGCTGACCACGACCATTATCTAACGCTTAACGAGAACTACCCAGAGCTATTGCGGCAGAAAGGGGCGCAAGCGCTGACGTACGAGGAACATACACCAGAGGATGCTGGACATTACTTTGGTTCTGACTCTGAGATTAAGTATGGCTGGGGATCTCACACCAATCGTCCTGTTCCGGTATATTACCAGGGCAGTGGCTCCGAAGTCCTCGACGGTCTTGTTGGGCAGGGATATGAAGCATACGGAACAGAAGTCCCTGGAATCGAAGGGTTAGTTGATCAAGTTCACATCTACCAAACCATGTATGCTGCTGTAACAGAAGGTGCAGCACCCGTTCAGCAACCCCCTGTGCCTCTTGCGCTTGAGGCAGATAGTACTGAAGAACTAGCCTCGCCTTTCCGCTTTGCGTCAGCAGGAATTCCTACCGTAGTGGCAGGCAGCAATGAAGTGATCTTTGGTACGGAACGCGATGATCTCTTCGATGCTTCAACCACTACGGGTGGTAATCGGGTTTATGGCCGTGATGGTAATGACACATTGATTGGTGGCATCAATGATCTGCTGGTGGGAGACAACGGAGACGATGCTCTCTTTGCCGGTAACGGTGGTAACACCTTGACCGGGGGCGAGGGGAATGACCAGTTCTGGCTGGCGTATGGCAGTTTGCCTAATAGTGCGACCTTTATTACCGACTTCCAGGCTGGAGAGGATGTAATCGGGTTTGCAGGGCTGTCTGATGTCTCAGGGTTTGAGGATTTAACTCTTGTACAGAGTGGATCTGATACCCGGATTATTGCTTCAGGTCAACCGAACCTGGCGATCGCCGTCCTCGAAGGAGTACAGGCCGGAACATTAGACAGCAGCAGTTTTGCTTTTGCTTAACTCTTTGTTCTAACTATTACAGTTCCTTATCTCTATAACGGTGAGGTAGGGAACTGTATTGAATCTGAATTGTTAGATGAGCCATGTTCGTTGCAGGCTCTTTTTCTCTGGTTGACTGTCAATTTAACTCGCCGCGACAGTTGCTTCAAAATCAACTTCCTGGTATCAGCCTGGTGCCCTCTCAAGCTGACCGGGTAAAGCGTTCAGTCCATTTCAATGAACTGATGTGATTTAATCCATGTGTTGTTTGGGCAACCGAGCGAAGCAATAAGGCTTCCAGCACAATTGTCAGTCAATCAGGCGTTCATCCATTCACCACTCCAGAAGAATTATGTCTGACACAACCCTCAAAGGCTTTGCATCGATTCCAGCAGACACATTTGCTGAAGGCCCCCCGGCTGGAAATGGTATCTCTGCCAACGATCGCACAGGACCTTTTCCAGGACAACCTGTACAGGGCTTTAGCGGCGTTCAGTTTGCTGATGGGGAGAGCGTTTGGTTCCTGTCTGATAACGGCTTTGGTGCCAAGAACAATAGTGCGGATTATCTGCTGCGAATTTATAAAGTCAATCCTGGTTTTCAGGGTGCTGATGCTCCAGGCAGCGGCGCTGAGGTTGAACGCTTCATTCAACTACGCGATCCGGACAAAAAGATCGGGTTTGAAATTACCAATGAAGGAACAGGCGATCGCCTGTTGACTGGAGCTGATTTTGACATTGAATCCTTTGTCGTTGCAGCGGATGGCACGCTTTGGGTTGGCGAAGAATTTGGGCCTTTTTTGCTCCACTTCGACGCCACTGGGAAGCTACTGGATGCTCCTATTTCTACACCCAACCCGGTAAACCTGAATACACTGACCGGAGAACCACCCCTTGTGATTGGGCATCGGGGAGCCAGTGGTGAATTACCAGAGCATACACTGGAAGCTTACAAGCTGGCGATCGAGCGTGGGGCTGATTTCATTGAACCGGATTTGGTTTCAACCAAAGACGGTGTGTTAATTGCTCGCCATGAGCCGATGTTAGGTGGCACAACTGACGTTGCTAGTCGTCCTGAATTTGCCGATCGCAAAACTACGAAAATCCTGGATGGTGTAGAGGTCGAAGACTACTTTGCGTCCGACTTTACCCTGGCAGAGATCAAGACACTGCGAGCGATTATGCCGCAGGACTTTCGCACCCAGGCATTTAATGGTGTGTTCGAGATTCCCACCTTTGAAGAGGTCATTAATCTCGTTCAGCAGGTGGAGCAAGACACCGGACGTAAGGTCGGCATTTATCCCGAAACGAAGCACCCAACCTTTCACGATCGCCTCGGCCTGTCGCTCGAAGAACCTCTGCTCAATACGCTGGAAGCAACGGACTTTACCGATCCCGATCGCGTCTTTATCCAATCCTTTGAAGTTAGCAACCTGAAGGAATTGAACCAGAAGACCGATATTCCGCTGGTGCAACTCTATGACGCATTTGATGTTAATCCAGATGGTTCCCTAATTGAAATCAGTCCGTACGATTTTGTTGTCAATGGTGACTCGCGTACCTATGCCGATCTTCGCACTCCAGAAGGGTTACAAGAAGTTGCCACCTATGCTGATGGCATTGGGCCGTGGAAACGGATGATTGTTTCGGTGCAGGAAGTGGATGCGGATGGAGATGGTCAGGCAGATGATTTGAATGGCGATGGGGTGATCAATGATGCGGACAAGGTCACGACTGCGCCGACTACGCTGATTCAAGATGCCCATGATGCTGGTTTGCTGGTTCATCCTTACACGTTCCGCAACGAAGACCGCTACCTGGCTTCTGATTACAGCGGCAGTCCGGAAAGAGAGTTTGAGCAGTTCATCAATTTGGGTGTTGATGGCTACTTCACCGATTTTCCTGGTACTGGCGATTTGGTACGAGATCAAATCACCAGTCCTGTGGTGCGATCGCCTCAAAACCCCGATGTTCTCAGAACCACAGAATTCAACACGCTAGACGGCAACGCTCCCATCGTGATTGGGCACCGGGGAGCCAGTGGCGATCGACCCGAACACACGTTGGCAGCCTACAAAAAGGCGATCGCCGACGGTGCAGACTTTATCGAACCCGACCTGGTTGTGACCAAAGATGGTGTCTTGATTGCCCGTCACGAGCCAATGCTGGCTGTGTTGAATGCGGATGGCTCACTCAATACCACCGATACCAGCACAGACATTTACCTTCGCCCTGAGTTTGCCGATCGCAAAACGACCAAAGTGCTAGACGGTCGCTCTGTAACAGGTTGGTTCGCCGAAGACTTTACCCTGGCAGAAATTAAAACGGTCAATGCGATCGAGCGTATTCCTGGTCTGCGTGGAACTCGGTTTAACAATGATGGGCTGAAAGTGCCAACGCTGGATGAAGTGATTGACCTGGTGCAGCAGGTGGAGCAAGAAACTGGACGCAGCATTGGCATTTATCCTGAAACCAAGCACCCTACCTTCTTTGCCGCGCAGGGATACAATACCAGCCAGTTGCTTGTTGATACGCTGGTGGCACAGCAATTTACGGATCCGACACGAGTGTTTATTCAATCCTTTGAGGTGGCTAACCTGAAGGAATTGCAGACAACGCTCATGCCAAACGCTGGTGTGGATGTTCCTCTGGTGCAATTGTTTGGCGGTTCTGGACAACCCTATGACTTTGTGGTGAGTGGCGACCCACGCACCTACGACGACCTCTCTACCCCAGCAGGGCTGGCGGAAATTGCCACCTATGCGGCGGGTGTTGGCCCCAATAAACAGCGGATTGTGCCCTTAGCGACGTTAGATCGTAACGGTGATGGTTTACCAGACGACTTAAACGGCGATGGCGCAATTAGTGATGGCGATCGCGTCCTTGGTACCCCCACTACACTGGTGCAAGATGCCCACACGGCGGGATTGCTGGTTCACCCATACACATTGCGAAACGAGAGTTTCTTTTTGCCCGCAGATTACAACGGCAATCCGATCGCTGAGTATCAGCAATTGATCGAGCTGGGGGTGGATGGCTTCTTTACCGATTTCCCCGGCACTGGCGCAGATGCGCTCGGCACCTTTATCAATCCTCCTGATGTAGCAAACCTGGGTGGTTCTAAAGGGTTTGAAGGGCTGGCCAGTAATCCCGGTAAGACAACGCTGTATCCTTTGCTGGAAGGTACCGTTGTCGGTGATCCAGCGGGGGCACTGCGGATCTATGAGTTTGATGTAGCCAGCCAGCAATATCAGGGTTTGGTGGGTTACTACAACCTGGAAAACCCAGAACATGCGATCGGCGATTTCGCTGTTATTAACGACAATGAATATCTGGTGATTGAGCGAGATCAGAATCAGGCGGATGCTGCCCAATTCAAAAAGATCTTCAAAGTTGATTTCTCTCAGCGAGATGCCAACGGGTTTGTCGCTAAAGAAGAAGTTGCTGACCTGCTCAATATTCAAGATCCTGACGATCTCAACGGTGACGGCAGCACCACGTTCGATCTGCCGTTTCAAACCATTGAAAATGTGCTGGTCGTTGACTCAAACACCATTCTGGTGGCTAATGACAACAACTACCCGTTTTCAGTTGGTAGACCTCCAGCGATCGACAACAACGAGATCATTCTGCTGCAACTAGATCAACCCCTCAACCTCGACCCACGGGTTGGTTTGGCAGGTCTCAGCGTCAAGTCCTTTGAAGGATTAGGGGGACAAAAGACCTTTGAAATGAGTCAGGACGAAACGGCAGTCATTGACCACTTTGGCAGCATTGGACGCGGAGTGCAGCCCTCGGCAAGTAACCTGGCCGAACTCGATACCCTCCAGTTTACAGGTGACAACCTCACGGCTCAGAATTTGCTGCTGGCTCAAGTGGGTAACCACGTGGAACTGACGTTTGAGGGAGTTGCAGAGACAACGGTTGTGCTAACTAATGTTTCCCTGGATAGCCTGGACAACCTGCGGCAGCAAACGGGGGCTAGCGTGAATGCTGGCAATATCCTGTTTGATGGGCAGTTGCAGGTTCAAGATAGCTTTGATGTGTTCGATAGCGAAGGGAACTACAACCGCATATGGAATCGCGACTCTGTCACTTTCCTGAACGACTTGAATAACACCATCAATGGCTTTAATTACTCTAATGATGTCATCAATGGTCAGGGTGGGGACGATCGCATCAATGGCCTCAGTGGTGATGATTTGATTCGAGGAGGCATGGGCAATGATCAGTTGCTCGGCAATGAAGGTGACGATCGCCTCAATGGTGGTAGCGGTGATGACCTGCTGGCAGGTGGAGAGGGTGCCGATTCCTTTATCTACGCTACAGGCAAACCGTTTGCGTCCCTTGATGTGGGCAGAGATACGATCGCAGATTTTGTTAGTCAAACCGACAAGATTGTGCTGGACACTACTACCTTTGCAGCACTCAACCAGACAGGGACGGGCTTCAGCATCGTCAATGAGTTTGCAGTGGTTAGCAGCAATGCGGATGCCGCAAGGAGTAGCGCCCTGATTGTGTACAACTCAGCCAATGGCAACCTGTTCTACAACGAAAACAAAGGAGCAACTGGATTAGGATCTGGAGGGCTATTCGCGACCCTCGCTGGTGCCCCAGTTCTGGCTGCCAATGACGTTGTTATTCAGTCGTAGATCGCTCATTTGGTTCACTCGTGGGGTGGGGCAGGATACGGCTAACGTCATGAACGCGATGCTTTCAATATCGGCATTACTGAATGGCATACCAATCGTTAAACCTGCCTCTGTTAGCCCATGAATGGATCAATGTCTGGCAGGGCAGGTTGAGCAAATTCGTGAGCGGTTTGTACGTGAGCGTCTTGCTCAAACCTGCCCCTGCGCTGGTATGGGGTTTCTGGCACGTTTTGCAGTGACGCAGGTGCCAGTTGAATGAAATGCAGCCATTAACGGCTTGTTAGGAAAGTACAACAATTATTCTGAGCGTGGCGAAAAAGACTTTTTCTAACGGTAGAAAAGTGATACAGATCGTCCAACTTCCTTGTTGAACGCTGGATTAATGCAACGTACTCGTACTGCATCTCACCGACCGACTCATTTATTTTCTGACATTCATCATCATTGGGCTAAGGATTGTATTGCAGAGCTTGCCAGGAAAAATTTAATTAAAGGCGATCGCAATCGACGGTTTCGTCCAGATGCGCCCATGACCCGAGGCGAATTTGCTGCACTGATGTACTGGGTGTTTCCCCACGCCCTGCCAGTACGAGAGCCGCAGCCCTTCTCTGATGTTCCGGTTCCCCATTGGGCAAATCGGGTGGTGAAGTGGGTCTACGAGCGTGGATTATTTACGGGTTATGCCAATCAAACCTTTCGGCCAGACCATACACTATCGCGATCGCAAGCGTTTGTTGTTCTGGTCAAGGGGTTGAACTATGTGCTTCCTGTTTTTCCCCAGGCGATCTTAGACGACTATTTTGATGATGCGATTGATGTTCCGGTCTATGCCGCAGCGGCGATCGCCGCTGCAACCCTGTCTAGTTTGGTGGTCAATTATCCAAACGTTAGAAAGCTGCGTCCCAACCAACCCATTACTCGTGGCGAAGTGGCGGCAATTCTGTGTCAGGTGTTTGAGCGATCGCATCCTGTTCCTCGTCCCTATGTGCCCTGGAGCTTAAACCTGGAGTCTATTCACGGCAAAATGGCTGTTTCATTTGGGTTGCTGAAGGGCAACGCCCGTCTGGTAAAGCAGATTCAAACTCGGCTCCATGCCCTGCGACTATACCCGGATCACGCGCCGATCAATGGCAACTACAATCCGTCTACAGAAGCGGCACTGATGGATCTTTGTCATGTTTTGGAACGTCCGAACCGACAAACCTACGTACTGGACGAGTCCCTGGCTCAACTGCTGCTGACCCTTGATCCGGTGTGCTTTATCCTGGAACAGGCCAGAAATCGAGAAACCCTTTTTAAGGAATACCTGGCGCAAGAACAGGGATTTAATGCAGCAACGTTAGCCTTTTTAGATAAAGGGATTCACGGTTCACCCTACGAAGCAGAAATTACACATTATCCGACTTACCTATGGCAAGCGGCTGATGAACTATCGCCTCCCAGTCTTCATCCGTCAGCCGAGTTAGCCCGTTTCAACAACAAACCAGAAACGCCGGGCTTTGATCGGTTTCCCAGGCGGGGCAACCTACCCCCTATCCAGGCCGATGGTCTTTCATTTCTCCATTCTGATATCCAACAGGCTTGCGTTTGCATAGGAGAGATCAGCAATGGTCAAATCAAGTCACGCTGGTTTGGTAAAGATGCACTGGCGAATGTAGAACTGTGGAGCGCTACAAAAATGATTCCCCTGCTGCATGTTGTCTCCAAGGTTAATTCCAGCTTTAGTGCTGCCGATATTGATCATGAAATGATTCGATCGCATCGCAGCCGTAGCGGTTTTAGCTTTCATGATTTGGCCGTAGATATGGTCAACTACAAATCTTCAATTGGCAGTTCCAATTCATTGGCGGCCATGCTGAAGCAATTCGACACGCCCCACAATCTAGAAAGCTGGCTTAAAGCCATTACCGGCAATACCAGGCTGGAGTTTCGTGGGCGGTATGGTGAAGGAGCCTTTATCCAGTCGCCCGAACTCTGGGATCAGCGCTTACAAAAGGTGGTTTTAACTGCACAACAGTCGAATCACCGGGGGCAGAACTCAATTTCAACCTACGATCTAACTCGGCTCATCACCATGCTGGCGTGGCATCCTCACCTACCCTCAGATGCTCAGTTGCCAGGAACCCAGTGGCACAGCCTGGAAAGCGTGGTTCGAGCCATGGGAGTCGATTCTGCCCGCTATGTTGACGTGGCGATCGCTCGTCTTGGCCTCCAGGATGCGATCGCGGCTCCAGTCATCATCTCTAAGCTGGGCTTTGGCCGTAGCCGGATTCGTCACCAAACTGAACTGGTGTATTCAGCTTTTGTTCAATTTTTAGATAACCATCAATGTTCACGATCTGTTCCGTCTCAAGCGGCCAGGCGACGCTCGGTTGGGATGACCCTGATCGGGGCAAAACGGTTAGGAGATGGCGATCGCGAAGCAATTGAACTGGATGCCCGCATGGCGGCTGAAGTGACGGAGATCCTGCGTCGAGTTGTCACCGACGAACTAATCTAAGGTCTGCGGCTATCAACTACAACACAGCAGAGAAAGGAGTCCCTTTTTCTGTTAAGTATTGTTAATGAATAGCTAGTACTATAAACTGAGTAACTCACACCTCATGGTTAAGTCAAGATTACTCTCTTTTATGGCGTTGCTTTTGGCTGGGATGTGCTGGTTAGGAATGCCCACCCTGGCGATCGCGCAACCCATCTCACCCGTAGTGATTGCTGAAACAGCTTCAGGAGGAAACCCGGTGTCACTGTTTTCATTCGCTGGACAACGACCCACCAACCTCGGCGCTAAGGACGGTCAGTTTGCCCCTTGCCCCGGAACACCTAACTGCGTCAGCAGCCAGGCTGCTGCTTCTGATCAAGAACACAAGATCGAATCGATCGCCTACACGTCTAGCCCAACTCAGGCACTCGCTAACCTCAAAGCCGTCATTCAGGAAATGCCAAGAACGGCCATCATCACCGAGAGTGGCAGCTATATCTATGCCGAATTTCAAAGTGCCCTGATGGGGTTCGTTGATGATGTTGAGTTTTATCTAGACGAATCTGCCAGAACGATTCATGTGCGATCGGCCTCTCGTCTGGGAAAGTCCGATTTAGGCGTTAACCGGAAGCGAATTGAAGCCATCCGCACCCGATTTTCTGAGCTAGAAAGCCTGGTGTGATGCGATAGGCAATGCTGCAATGGGGGGATGTCGTGCGTCTCCCCGTGTCTGCCTGAGAACAAATGAAACTTGATGCAGTTAAGGGCGCACGGATGGTGAAGTGTGAGCAAACGCAGATATTACCGCACCAAATACCATATTGTTTTTTTCTAAAGTTATTTATACTGATTAACTACGGTTGATGAAGAAAACTTGACAAGAAGGCGAAGATTTGGTGTGCATGTCTGGCGAGGGCTAGAGTAGCCGCAAAAATAGACCAGTATGGTTACGGTGGTGGTTCGGTGTATGGGTGCAGCCCCTTCGTCCAATTAGTGGTTCTGGGTCAACCCTCGATGACTCAGTTAGGGATAGAGCAGTTTTCAATCAATCAAGACTTACATGACACAACTGGAGCGGTTTCCAATGTCTAATACAGCCACTCATCCATCTCCTCATCGGGTTGTTATTGTTGGTGGCGGGTTTGCTGGTCTTTATGCAGCAAAGGCGCTAGGTCGTTCTAAAGACGTGACGGTTACGCTCATCGATAAGCGCAACTTTCACCTCTTTCAACCCCTGCTTTATCAGGTTGCTACTGGCAAGCTGTCTCCAGGCGATATTTCCTCTCCTCTACGATCGATCCTCAGCGCTTCTCGCAACACAAACGTGCTGATGGACGAGGTAACCGATATTCAGCCAGAAACACGTCAGATTGTACTCAAAGGCAGCACGCTAGAGTATGACTCCCTGATTGTGGCAACTGGGGTTAGCCATCACTATTTTGGTAAGGATGAATGGGCAAGTGTGGCTCCCGGTTTGAAAACCGTTGAAGATGCGCTGGAAATGCGGCGGCGGATTTTTCTGGCGTTTGAAGCGGCTGAAAAAGAAACCGATCCCGAAAAGCGTCGCGCATGGCTTACCTTTGTGGTTGTGGGTGGCGGCCCCACAGGGGTGGAACTGGCCGGAGCGTTGGCTGAATTGGCACACAGTATTCTCAAGAACGAGTTCCGCAGCATTGACACCACAGAAGCACAAGTTCTGCTGCTAGAAGGACTCGATCGCGTGTTACCTCCCTACCCACCAGAGTTATCGGCAGAAGCGGAAGCCTCCCTCACCCAGTTAGGCGTGACCGTGCAAACGAGTACACTCGTCACTAACATTAGCGATGGCGTTGTCACCCTGAAGCAGGGCGATCGCACCGAGCAGGTTCAGGCGAAAACGGTGCTGTGGGCTGCTGGGGTAAAAGCGTCGGCAATGGGAAAAGTGCTATCAGAAAAAGCTGGGGCAGAACTCGATCGGGTTGGGCGGGTCGTTGTGGCTCCTGATCTGAGTTTGCCCAGCAATCCCGATATCTTTGTGATTGGCGATCTGGCTCACTATGCCCACCAGGACGATAAGCCGTTGCCCGGTGTGGCTCCTGTGGCGATGCAGCAGGGCGAATACATTGCCAGGTTGGTCAAACAGCGGTTAAAGGGAGCAAGCTTGCCGCCGTTCCGCTATTCCGATGGCGGTAGCCTCGCTGTAATTGGGCGAAATGCAGCCGTGGCGAATCTCGGTAAGTTCAAGCTGTCTGGTTTTCCGGCCTGGTTGATCTGGATTTTTGTCCACATCTATTACTTGATTGAGTTTGATAATAAGCTCATCGTCATGACCCAGTGGTTCTGGAGCTACTTTACCCGCAAGGGAGGCGCACGCCTGATTACTGGGGAAGAAGGCATGGTAGACGGCGAACTCGCGCCACTGTCGGTGGAACGAGAAAAAGAACCCGTTGAAGTGTGAAGGTGCGGCTGGCAAGGGAGGCGATCGCCTCCCCCACTGCCTCTGTGACTGGCTTCCAGTGCCTTCATCGCCGTGTGCTTGAATGCTGAAGAAATACTTGTTGGGCTACCCATAACCATCCAGATCGGGGTCGGTAGAGATCCAATCTAAGGTTTCGGTTAAGCTAGTTACGTTAGTAAAGCCACAACGTAAAGGGTTCCCGGAACGAAATTTCATGACGACTACCACAACTCAGGTAAAACACGAAGTCAAGGATCTTGCCCTGGCACCGCAGGGGCGACAACGAATTGAATGGGCAGGGCGTGAAATGCCCGTTTTGCGCCAAATTCAAGAACGCTTCGCTCAAGAAAAGCCCCTGGCTGGTATTCGGCTGATTGCTTGCTGCCACGTCACGACTGAAACCGCGCACTTGGCGATCGCCCTCAAGAACGCAGGTGCCGATTCCCTGCTCATTGCCAGCAATCCGCTATCTACCCAGGATGATGTTGCTGCCAGTCTGGTTGCCGATTACGGCATCTCGGTCTTTGCTCAACGCGGCGAAGACAACGAGACGTATCATCGTCACGTTCAGCTCGCACTCGACCACAAGCCCAACATCATTATTGATGATGGCAGCGATGTTGTCGCTACGCTGGTACAAGAACGGCAGCACCAGCTAGCTGACATCATTGGCACCACCGAAGAAACCACCACTGGAATCATTCGCCTCAAGGCCATGTTTCGGGATGGAGTGTTGACCTTCCCGGCAATGAACGTCAACGATGCCGATACCAAGCATTTCTTTGACAACCGCTATGGTACAGGGCAATCCACCCTGGATGGCATCATCCGTGCCACCAACATTTTGCTAGCCGGTAAAGTGATTGTGGTTGCGGGCTACGGCTGGTGCGGTAAGGGCACGGCTCTGCGCGCACGCGGAATGGGAGCCAATGTCATCGTGACTGAAATTGATCCCGTTCGGGCGATTGAAGCCACAATGGATGGCTTCCGCGTCATGCCGATGTCGCTTGCGGCTCCCCAGGGCGATATTTTTATCACGGTAACGGGTAATAAGCACGTCATTCGAGCCGAGCATTTTGAGGTAATGAAAGACGGGGCGATCGTCTGCAACTCAGGTCACTTCGATATTGAGATTGACCTCAAATCCTTAGGCGAAATGGCGACTGAAGTGAAGCAAGTTCGTAACTTCACCGAGCAATATCGTCTCAACTCTGGAAAATCGGTCGTGGTTTTGGGTGAAGGACGACTCGTCAACCTGGCTGCCGCCGAAGGACATCCCAGTGCGGTAATGGATATGAGCTTTGCGAACCAGGCCATGGCTTGCGAATATCTGGTTAAGAATCGCGGCAACCTGGAGCCGGGTTTGCACTCTATTCCAGAAGAAGTCGATAAGGAAATTGCCCGTCTGAAACTCCAGGCAATGGGTATTGCGATCGACTCCCTCACGCCATCTCAGGTTGAATACGTCAATTCCTGGACATCGGGCACTTAAGCTCAATCAGAAGCATCTTGTTGTGGGGGGCGTTCTATGTAACGCCCCCATTTCATACAACGTAAACTGAATTGCTTATAGAGGATTTTGGAGTGGCAAGACTTTCTGTAGAACTGCACCGCTTTTTTTTTGAAGAAGAACGACCTGCAAAAGTCACCCTTACCGATATTTTAGAACTGGCAGGTGAACGTATATTTGGCTTTTTATTTGTCCTGCTGGCCTTTCCATCTGCACTCCCGGTTCCGGCACCCGGATATTCAGTTCCGTTTGGAATTTTAATTTTTCTGCTGGCTGTGCAGTTAATTGTAGGCGCGCAAACACCCTGGTTTCCCGAACGGTTTCGCCATCAGTCGCTTGCGCTAAAACAGGTACAAGGGGTCTTAAAGGTGGGGTTGCCCTGGCTGCGGCGGATTGAAGCGATTTCTCGACCTCGGCTAACCTACGTCTGTACCAGTTTGCCGGGACGCATCACCATTGGGATTGCGATCGCCCTCATGGCTATTTCGATGATGATTCCGATTCCGGGCACCAACACCTTACCTGCCATCGGTATCTTTGTTACCGGATTTGGGCTACTCGATGATGATGGTGCAATTAGCCTGGGGGGACTTGTACTGTGTTTAATGGGTGGCGCTCTATCCCTGTCTATTCTGTTAGCGATCTGGTTTGGCGGAGCTAGCCTGCTCGACTTGATCAAACAGTGGGTGAGTGGAGTCGCTTGATCGAAGCAGGTTATATAAAAAGATAGAGAAGTCCTATGGCTGAATGGATCACAGGTATTATTAACGCGCTGGGTTACGTTGGAATTGGGTTTCTCATGTTTTTGGAGAATCTATTTCCGCCGATTCCGTCAGAGCTAATCATGCCGTTGGCCGGGTTTACAGTGGCTAGAGGCAGCATGAATTTTGGTCTGGTACTGTTGGCTGGGGTGGCAGGAACCATGCTAGGTGCCCTGCCCTGGTATTTTGCGGGTAGGGTGCTGGGGGGCGATCGCCTCAAGCGGTGGGCCGATCGCTACGGTAAATGGTTAGGGATTTCCAGCGAAGATATTCAAAAGTCGATCACCTGGTTTCGTAAGCACGGCAGCAAAGCGGTTTTTTTGGGTCGTCTGGTTCCCGGAATTCGCACGCTGATCTCAATCCCGGCAGGAACTTGCGATATGGCATTTGTGCCGTTTTTGCTATATTCCACGCTGGGTACGTTGGCCTGGGTCACGCTGCTCACCTATGCCGGATTTGCGCTGGGTCACAACTATGTTCTGGTGGAAGAGTATGTTGGGCCTCTCTCCAAAATCGTGTTGGCGATCGTTTTAGTCATCTTTATTGTTGTGGTTGCACAACGCCGCAGACGAAGGAACGTTTAGGGTTTTAGGGTGTTGCTTGCCTGATGGGGCAAACTCACTGATACCCCTTTTATGAAAACGTATGAAAACGATCGGTTTGATTGGCGGTCTTAGCTGGGAATCGTCTCTGGAATACTATCGAATCATTAATCAAGCGGTAAGGGCGAAATTGGGTGGGTTGCATTCTGCCAAAAGCCTGCTGTATTCCTTTGATTTTGCTGAGGTAGAGCAGCTTCAGCAACAGGGACGATGGGATGAGGCCACCTATCTGATGGTGAATGCGGCTCAACAGTTGGAACAGGGTGGAGCCGATTTGGTCATCATTTGCTCGAACACCATGCACAAGATGGCCGATGCCGTTCAGCAGCAGATTCACATGCCGCTGCTCCATATTGCCGACGCGACCGCCACCCGCATTGCGGCATGTGGCTGTAAGCGGGTGGGGCTTTTAGGAACGCGCTACACAATGACACAGGATTTCTACAAAGGTCGGCTGATAGAGCGCTTTGGTTTAGATGTGCTGATTCCAGATCAGCGGGGCATTGAAGTGGTGCATCAGGTGATTTACAACGAGCTGTGTTTGGGGCAAGTGAACGCTGACTCCAAAGAGCGCTATCGGCAGATCATTGCTGATTTGGTGGTGGCCGGAGCCGAAGGAATTATCCTGGGCTGTACTGAAATTACGCTGTTGATCCAGCCGTCTGATAGTGATGTTCCGGTATTTGATACCACTGCTATCCACGCTGAAGCTGCCGTAGAGTATGCCATTGCGGAGTAGAATCAGGGGGATCTTAGATTTAGACTTGGTATTGTGCTGGCAGCTTTACTTTACGGCAAAGAAGATTTACGTCTAGAACAGGTTGAAAGGCCATCTCCCCAGGCAGGGGAAGTCGTGATTCGGGTTGCAGCAGCAACGACCTGTGGCACTGATCTCAAGGTTTGGCGGCGCGGAGGACACGCGCGAATGCTAAAACCGCCGACTCCGTTCGGGCATGAAGCCGCTGGTCAGATTGTGGCGATCGGTCAAGGGGTAGAAGGCTGGTCGATTGGCGATCGCGTCGTTGCCAACAATTCAGCCCCATGCATGACCTGCTTTTTCTGCCAAAAACAAGAATTCTCCCTTTGTCCTCACCTCACGTTTAACAACGGCACGTTTGCCGAATATCTCACCATTCCGGCTCCCATTGTTAACTACAATATGCTGCCGATTCCAGATGCATTGCCGGATGCTCTGGCTGCCATGACAGAACCGTTGGCCTGTGTGCTGCATGGTGCGGCGCGGTCTAACGTGAAACCGGGCGATCGCGTCGTTTTGTTTGGTGATGGGGCGATCGGGTTAATGTTTGCCGGAGCGCTGGCGGCTGGACAACAAGCATGGCAAGGCGATCGCCAGTCTGTTTCTGTGGCGCAGCCTCAAACTGAAGTGTTTTTGTTTGGCGGCAGTAACCAGCGGCTTCAGGTGGCTGAACAGTTTGGCGTGGCTCGCACGTTCAACTATCACGACATTGACGATATTCCAGCCCTTGTGCGCGAGCTAACGGATGGCTGGGGTGCCGATGTGGTGGTTGAGGCAACGGGGGTGCCATCTGCCTGGGAACTGGCGATCGCCTGTGCCCGTCCGGGGGCAACCGTGAATTTATTTGGCGGCTGTCCTCGCGATACCAGCATTACCGTCGGCACAGAACAGCTTCACTACAGCGAACTGACGCTAAAAGGGGTGTTCCACAACACGCCGCACTATGTTCGAGCCGCGTTGCATCTTTTGGCCAGCCATGCGCTACCCTTTGAATTACTGATCAGCGACCATCGCCCGTTGAAGGAGTTGGAACAAACGTTTTGCGATATGCGCGATCGCAAGGTGATTAAGGTGGCAATGGTGCCATAGCCGATTGGGCGATACCTTCATCAGAATGAGGATGAAATGGAGCGATACCTCAACGTATTACGGCTGTTTTGGGGAGCGGCGATCGCGGCAGAATTAGAATATCGCATCAACTTTTTGATTGCTGCCCTCAGCAGTTTGGGAAATTTGACTGGCAGCCTGTTTGGTCTATTCTTGTTCTACCAAACGGGTTACACCTTCGAAGGCTGGAGTTGGGAAGAAGCCCTGATTGTTCTGGGAGTGTTTACCCTGCTGCAAGGATTTTCGGCAACCTTCCTGGCTCCCAACCTCAACCAAATTGTGCGGCAGGTGCAGGAAGGTACGCTGGATTTTGTTTTGCTCAAGCCTATCAGTTCTCAATTTTGGCTCTCAGCCCGCACGGTTTCCCCGTGGGGGTTGCCGGATGTCTTCTTTGGGCTGATTGTGATCGGCTATGCGGGTAGTCGGCTGGGTGTTGCGCCAATGGCTTACAGTTTAGGCGTTTTGCCGCTGCTGTTTGGCATGATCAGTCTGTATAGCCTGTGGTTTATGCTGGGGGCGACTAGCATTTGGTTTGTCAAAATTTACAATGTGACTGAGGTATTGAGGGGCTTGTTGGAAGCAGGACGCTTTCCGACCGCTGCTTATCCAGTGGCCTATCGCTTTTTCTTTACCTTTATTGTGCCCGTCGCGTTTTTAACCACGGTTCCGGCGCAAGCTTTGTTAAACCGCGTTGAATCGGGGTTGATGCTGGGTTCGGTGGGGCTGGCGATCGCCCTTTTGTTTATTTCTCGCTCCTTTTGGCGCTTTGCTCTTCGGTTTTACACCAGCGCCTCAAGCTAGAACGTTCTGGCGACAGTTTTTCTAACGTTTGTTTTCCTAACTTCTATCGCACACTTCTATCGCACAGAGAAGGCTTCGTCAAAGCGGCGGGTAATGGGTTCTAGTAAGAAGGTGAGTACCGTTCGCTGCCGCGTCACAATTTCCGCCGAGGCCGCCATACCGGGAGTGAGCTGTACCTCTTGTCCGCGAACGGGCACCGACGTTTTGTTGAGCCTGACCTGGGTTATAAATACTAAGCCCAACTCCTGATCTACGATCGCATTCGGGCTGACTTCAACCACCTCTCCTTCAATCGTGCCAAATTCCTGGAAGGGAAATGTAGCGACCTTAATCTTGGCTCGCATCCCTTTGTCAATAAAGCCAATGTCCCGGTTCAGCACTTTGACTTGCAGCATCAAGCCACCGCCATCGGGCAAAATGGACAGCAGTTCTTCTCCCGGCTCGATTGTGCGTTCGGCTAGCGTGGCTTGAATATTATAGATTCGACCCGAAATTGGAGCTTTAATGGTTTCGCCATCGTTTCTAATTTGGGCTTGAGCGAGTTGCCCTTCCAGGTTGGCTAATTCTTCTTTGCGCTGGTTTAGTTGGCTCAAAATTTCGCTCTGCCGTTCCGAACCCAGACGGTTTACCGCTTGCTGAGCCGACTGGTAGGCTTGCTGCGTTTGCTGAACCGCTTGCTGCTGAGCGGCAATTTCCTGCTGCAATGAACCCACCCGATCTTCTGCCTCAGTCAATCGATCGCGTGCTTCTAAATAATCAAATCGGGGAATCGCTCCGTCTACCAAGCTACGCAAGCTTTGCTCTCGATCCTGAGCGTTCGCCAGGGTTGTTCTGGCGTTCACTAAGTTTTCCTGCAAGCGCGTTAACTGGACGCTGGCTTCGGCGATCGTGGCTTTTTGACGATTGGCTTCAGCGATCGCCCCTTCCCGTCGAGTATCAAATTCTTGTAAACGCGAGGCCAATAGCTGATCCTGCAATGTATTGCCTGACGAGCGCTGCCCGGTGCGTTCTGCCTCCAGTCGGGCTAGATCCTGGCGAATTAAGGCGGCGGACTGTTCCAGGCGATCGACCTCTGAGCGAGATAGGGTGGGATCTTGCTCAATTAGCACATCGCCCTGGGTGACCTCTTCCCCTTCCTTGACATTAATCGATCGAATCACCCCACCTTCCAAGGCTCGAATAGGGCGTACCTGCGCCGAGGGAATGAGTTCACCATTGGCAACGGCGACCTCGTCTACCTTGCTGAAGTAAGCCCAGGCAATAGCGCTGACGACCAGAGCCGTCATGCTGCCCGCCAGCAGCCGGGTGTAGAGGGGCGGCAATTCTCGCACCGCCTTGCCTAATTCGTAAGAGAGGTAATCCTCTGGATTAACAAACTGCTGCCGAGTTTGGCGGGCACGGGCGGAGGTGGTGGTTTGGGTTGATTGCATAAAACAAGCGAGTGGCAAAGGATGGGGTCAAATCTCAAGCGATGGAAATTTGAACGTTTTGTCTGACTACAGCGTTCCCACGTTAGACCATCTTGTCATCGGGCGATTGCGACGGAACCGCTATCAACCCTAACCATAGCGGCTGATTGCTATCAATTTATCTCAATAGGAAGTTAACGAACAGACAGTTTGAAACGCTATCTAAATGGTTGGGGGCAAGCTTGGAGTTGATAGAGGCGATCGCCCTCTTAGGTCATACTAATCAATGTCGGCCAGTAGAACGTTAAGATAGTAATCGGTTTGCTCGCTAATCGGGGTAAATTCCTGTGCTCAAAACTTTGCTGGCTGATTTCCGCATCATCTTTGACCGTGACCCAGCAGCGCGTAACTGGCTAGAGGTACTTTTTTGTTACCCCGGTCTGCAAGCTTTGCTCATGCATCGATTAGCCCACTGGCTCTACACCATTGGCATCCCATTTTTTCCGCGTCTGATGTCGCACGTTGCCAGGTTTTTAACGGGGATCGAGATTCACCCCGGTGCCGCAATTGGGCGAGGGGTTTTTATCGATCACGGCATGGGTGTTGTCATTGGTGAAACCGCGATCATTGGAGACTACGCGCTAATTTATCAAGGCGTGACGCTGGGTGGAACGGGTAAAGAGAGCGGCAAACGCCATCCAACATTAGGCGAAAATGTGGTCGTTGGAGCCGGAGCCAAGGTGTTGGGCAACATTCAAATTGGTAACCGTGTGCGGATCGGAGCCGGATCGGTGGTGCTGCGGGATGTGCCCTCCGACTGCACGGTTGTGGGTGTCCCCGGTCGCGTTGTCTACCGCTCGGGTGAACGGGTTGAGCCACTAGAGCATGGTCGTCTTCCCGATTCTGAAGCGCAAGTGATTCGAGCGCTACTCGATCGAATTGAGGTGATGGAACAGCAGTTACAAGAGTTGCAGCAAGTGACCCAGGTTCCTCAACTTCAGCTCGTTCTCTCAGAAGCAAAATCCGCTTCTCACACGCTTCAGGAGAGAATTGCCTCTGCTAAAAGCTGCCGAATTGACGACAAGGTAATTGAAGAGTTCCTTAATGGTGCTGGAATTTAGGCAGTGGGGCACCAATCGTTTTGCTGCATCGGTGCAAGATGAATCGATCGCACAGGAACGATCGCCGGGAGCAAGCCTGTCAACATCCCAACAAAAAACGGCGTTGCGATCCCCAGCAACGCCAAAAACTTAATCCTGAACGTTAGTCTATTCCTCAACGCTGAGAGTGTAGTTGTAACGACTGCCCGCATCAAATGAACCAACCCAGATGCGGTACGTACCGGCGCGCCAGTTGGTGTCTTCGATGCTGGCATCTTTGTTGCTGCCTGTATCGTCTCCACAGCGAACGGTACGGTTGTTTGGCCCCACGATGATTAATGTTGTATCGTTGCCGCCACTATTCACCTCAACCCGCAAACGGGAAAAGTCTTGCTCCAGGGTCATCACATGGTCGGGAGTTGATGCCGCGTATCCCAGGCAGAGACTACCAGTGTTGTCGCGATCGGAAATGGCGGTTAGAGAAAATGAACCCTGAGTATAGCCGCTGACGGTTCCTTCATTACTTGTAAATCCAGGAGACAGGCTCAACGAATCGAAGTTTGCTGTTTGAGCCAGGGCGGGAGTGGACGCGATCGCTACCAATCCCAACAGTAAGCTGCTCCATCGATTCAGCCTTTGAAATCGAACACCCATATAGTTTCCTCGAAACCCTAAGTTTTGAATGGCTACCCATGCTCATCGAAGCGGTTGAGCGGCACGAGTAAAATTCTTGTGTAAAGAAAAAGACTGTTTTAATTCTGACAATGTTCCAGACTATTGAAGTGATATTTACGAGAAAACTTCAACCAATGCAAATCTTACTGGCTCATGGCTCCCACATCCTATCGGCTAATCAGGCGGGAGGCAAAGCTGGTCTGATGATGGGCTGTTTCCAAGCGTTTAAAGCAGGATTGACTTAAGTCACCGGCCATATGCTGATAGTTCAATAGCCACGTTCAATCTTCCGTCACCATCACGGACAAGCTTGAGTTAGGAATAAGGCCACCAAAGGCTAATGCTGGGTCAATTCCCGGTTGACCATCGCCATGAGCCGTTCAAGCGGAAATTCTGCGGCAAAACTGTCCCAGGGCTTAGCCTGTCCGGCAGAGTTGTATACGTACAGCACACCGTTGACAATACGGCTGGCCGTAACGAGATTCAGTGCTTTAGCCAGATTGAAAGCCTGCGTAAACTCGTTTGAGTTCATCTTTAGTTTTTATCCAGTGGGTACAACCCGGTCAAGAGTTGGTGTGGCGTTGTGTTCTCAATTATAAGTCGCTCCTCCCCTGATCATCGACCTTCATCATCAAAATACATTCTCGTGGGTCGGCTGTCGGTCAGGCTGTGCCTACGGTACTGATAGGGGCTTGAACTCAGCGTAGTCAAAATCCATGCCTCAACGATCGCTTAAGCCACCAGGGGCAAGAAGATGAGAAGCTTAAGGCCAGTTCAACCTTGAATCGTCCCTCCTACGGACTTTGCTCAAAGGGGTTAACAACCTCGTTCTAGCAGTGCTTCAGACCAATCCACCTGGTCTATTTCGTCTTGCAATAACCCAACAGACGTACAATAGCTCTAACTCTCACCCTCAGATTGCTTTATATAAGTTCATATCTTTCCAGGAGTAGCTATGTCCCAGCGTCCAATTATTCTCGGTATCGTCGGCGATAGTGCAGCAGGTAAAACCACGTTAACTCGGGGAATTGCTCAAATCCTGGGAGAGGAAAACGTGACGATCATCTGCACTGATGATTATCACCGCTATGATCGACGCCAACGAGCCGAACTTGGGATCTCAGCGCTACATCCTGACTGTAACTATCTTGATATTATTCAGCAGCATTTGAGTTTGCTGCGAACCGGGCAACCCATTCTCAAACCGATTTACAACCACTCGACTGGCGAATTCGACGCACCTGAGTACATTAAGCCGAGCCAGTATGTAATTGTTGAAGGCTTGTTGGGCTATTCTACGCGTGGCGCTCGCAGCAGCTACGATGTGAAAGTGTATTTGGCTCCACCCGAATCTCTGCGAACCGAGTGGAAAGTGAAGCGTGACACGAGTAAGCGTGGCTACAACAAAGAGCAAGTTTTAGAGCAACTTAGAAAACGAGAGCATGATTCAGAACAGTTTATTCGTCCCCAACGGCAATGGGCAGATGTTGTGGTCAGCTTTTATCCTTCCGAAACAGACTCGGAGCACAGCGATCTGTTGTTAAATGTCCGGTTAGTTCTACGCCCAACGATTCCCCATCCTGACCTCAGCAAAATTTTAAAGCCAGATGGCAATCATTTGGGGTCTGCTATTCGGTTAGAACTCGATCGCGACATGGGCAAACCAGTGGATGTGTTAGAAATTGATGGTCACGCTACTGTCGATCAGGTAACCGAACTGGAGCGGATGCTTTGCAATGATGTTCCCCATCTGGGGCAATTTTGCAGTTTAGGAGGAAATCCAGATATTGGTAAAGTGACTGGGACAACGGGCGAAACGTTGCAGAGCTACCCGCTAGCGCTAACCCAACTGCTGATCACTTACCATATGCTTAAGGCGGCCAACGTTTTTCCAGAAAGTGCGGCTCGTGCGGCTGCTACCGCAACAGAATAGGACATGCTTTGCCTGACCCATTGAAGGAATCCTGCAAGGAAGCTCGTAAGAAACCACAGCGGGAGCAGGAGGTTGACTGGTTGATCTGGATGTTCTCTCTGGCAGACAGGCCAAGCCGCGATCGCCTCTTTTCAGCGGAAAGCCTGAGCCTCAAAACATGTCTCCGTGTCCCATGCAGTCCTACCCCAAGCAGACGGCCTCAATGACTAATTACAATACTCAAACCAATCGAGAATGGTGGGCGCAGCGCTGGGTTGATGTTCTGGAATCGTTTGGTTGGGTTCGCCGTCTGGCTCGCGCTCGCAATTATGCTCGTGAAGGCAATGTGCTGAAGCTTGAATTTAAAGGAGCCAAAGTATCAGCGCTAGTGCAGGGAACCGCGCCAGAGCCTTACAAGGTTTCGCTTTCCCTTGATCCCTTTGATGAAGAACAGTGGCAATATGTGATTGAATCGATGGCAGAGCGTGCTATCTTTTCCGCCAAATTGCTGGCGGGTGAAATGCCCCACAACATCGAGGAAGTATTTACGGCCAATGGGCTAAGTCTGTTTCCGCTCACGAAGTTTGATATCCATAGCAAGTGTTCGTGTCCCGATCCGGCGAACCCTTGTAAACATATTGGCGCGGTTTACTATTTGTTGGGCGATCGCTTCAGTGAAGACCCGTTTGTGCTGTTTCTGCTGCGAGGCCGTACCAAAGATCAGATTATTACAGCACTCCGCCAGATGCGAAGTAAAAGCGAGGCATCAGAGACGACAGTATTAGAACCGCCTCCTGCGAATCAATATCCCGTCAGTTTGAACCAGTTCTGGAAATACGACGAACAGCTTGAGCCATCCCTGGTTGTGATTGCGCCATCGGGTAGCGACACAGTTTTAGATGTATTGGGGCCGATTCCGCTGAAATCGGAAGCGACAGGTAGCCAGGTAATGACCTCGTCGCAGACGGTTTTAGACTACTTGAAAACCATTTACGCTCAGGTGAGCCAGCAGGCGGTTCTCACTGCAATGACGACAGGTAGCCAGGAACAATCCTGACGGCATTACTGCCCAAACTCAAGGCGAGCCTGTTCTACTAAATCTACTGTGACGGTTTCCATTTCTGCATCGCGAGCTAGGGCTTCAATGCGCTGCCGAGCCTGGGCACGAACAAAGAATGGAATGTTTTTCAACTTTGCTTCTGCTTCAGGAGTCCATTCCAAATCATCAATTAAATCTGAATCATGCATAATCCTGAACGGGGGCGATCGAGTTACCCCCTGCCACTGTAATTGTCTCTGAGCTATTTTACAGCGACACCGGATCTGACAAAACGTTGCAATTTTATTGATGAACTATAAAAAGGCTCCTGTCCAAATGAACAGGAGCCTTCTACTTATCTAAGAGAGTTTATCGAACACTAAACCTGCATCAGTCTAGTTCAGGCATAGCCAAAACTGGCTCGGTGTCGCGATCGATTCCTTTCTCAAAGCCTGCTGCCGCTGCCCGTGCCCGACCAGCATGCCACAGGTGACCCACCAGGAAGAAGAACCCAAGCACAAAGTGAGAACATGCCAACCAGGCACGAGGAGACACAAAGTTAACTGAGTTAATCTCTGTAGCCACACCACCCACCGAGTTCAAGGAACCCAGAGGAGCATGGGTCATATATTCAGCAGCACGACGAGCTTGCCAGGGCTGAATGTCGTTCTTGACTTTATCCAGGTCTAGTCCATTGGGGCCGCGTAGAGGCTCTAACCAGGGGCCACGGAAATCCCAGAAGCGCATTGTTTCTCCGCCAAAGATGATTTCACCCGTTGGAGAGCGCATCAGATACTTACCCAGACCAGTCGGTCCTTGAGCAGAACCAACGTTAGCTCCCAATCTCTGGTCACGCACTAAGAACGTTAATGCTTGAGCCTGAGAGGCTTCAGCCGCTGTTGGGCCATAGAACTCGCTGGGGTAAGCAGTGTTGTTGTACCAAACCATAGTGGAGGCGATGAAGCCCATTAAGGACAACGCACCCAAACTGTAGGACAGGTATGCTTCACCAGACCAGATAAAGGCGCGACGCACCCAAGCAAATGGCTTGGTCAGAATGTGCCAGATACCGCCTGCAATACAGATGAAGCCAACCCAGATATGACCACCAATGATGTCTTCCATGTTGTCAACGCTGACAATCCAGCCTTCGCCGCCAAAAGGAGACTTCAACAGGTAGCCAAAGATGGTAGCAGGGTTCAGGGTTGGGTTGGTGATGACTCGTACATCGCCACCGCCCGGTGCCCAGGTGTCATACACACCGCCAAAGAACATGGCCTTCAGCACTAGCAAGAACGCGCCGCACCCCAAAAGAATGAGGTGGATGCCGATGATCGTCGTCATCTTGTTCTTGTCTTTCCAGTCGTAACCAAAGAAGGCAGAGTAGTCCTCTAGCACTTCTGGGCCACGAACCGCGTGGTAGATACCACCTAAACCCAGTACCGCAGACGAAATCAGGTGAAGCACACCTACCACAAAGTAGGGGAAGGTATCGATGACTTCACCACCAGGCCCCACACCCCAACCCAGGGTTGCCAGGTGAGGCAAAAGGATTAAGCCCTGCTCATACATGGGCTTTTCGGGAACAAAGTGAGCGACCTCAAACAAGGTCATTGCACCTGCCCAGAAAACAATTAGACCGGCGTGGGCAACGTGAGCGCCCAGCAATTTACCAGACAGATTGATTAAACGAGCGTTGCCAGCCCACCAGGCAAAACCTGAGGATTCCTGGTCGCGGCCACCGCCCATTACTAAAGAACTGTTTAAGGAAGCGTTATAGGGCGTTTCCACGGGGCAATACCTCTTCAGGGAATACAAAGTGTTCGTGCGGCTGATCTTGAGGAGCCATCCAGGCGCGGATGCCCTCGTTCAGCAGAATGTTCTTCGTGTAGAACGTCTCAAACTCAGGGTCTTCAGCAGCCCGAA
>NZ_JADEWO010000043.1 GCF_015207605.1 Oculatella sp. LEGE 06141 | reverse complement strand
CCCCATACCCCCTACTCAATACTCACTCCCCGAAAAGTTTTGGCTCGCGATCGCCCCACCACAGGTGCTTGTTCGATCTCGCGGGAGCGCACCTGATGGGCTTGAAAATGCTGCTGCCACATTTCTGGTGCATTCAAAGTCTCGCCACCGTGGTCTGTAATCCGTTTCCGCACCTGACACAGTACGGGTGTGTTGACGCACGATCCGGAAATAATCACCTGCCCTTTGGTAAGTGCAGGCAACTCCTTGAGCAAGTCGCGTCCAGCCGCTTCGACCCCGTATTTGAGGCTATCCTGGTCAACTGGGTTGACAATTCGCATAATGAACTGGCTCATACACTGAGACAGCACATCCGAATCGAGTTTGCCCGGACGCTGAGTAATCAACCCCACGCCCAAGCCAAATTTACGGCCTTCACTTAAAATCGTTCGCAAAATCATTTTGCAACGCGACGGTTCATGAGAGGGGGCAAAGCGATGCGCTTCCTCAATCAAAATGAAGACTGGATAGGGCAGGTAATTCTCGTCATCCGGGTTAATATTTCCCTTTTGCGTATTCATCCTCGCCTGATTAGCCTGCCGCAGCACCGCTGCACAGATCACCTGCTGTTCTTCCTGGCTAATTTCATTCATTTGCAGCACGGTCACCTGCCCCGGTTCAAACAGGTCGCGCGGGGCAAGGTGGTCAAACGAGTGAAAGTAGGACGATCGCGCCAACCGTTCCAACTTCCACTCAATTGCCGGAGCCGACGAGCCAACCTTTTCATTGCCCTCTTCGTCCTGGGTGCGATCTGCCTCAAATACGGCAGCAATCAGATCGTTCACACCCCAGCGGTAGTCCCCATACTTATGCTTTTTGAGAATGGTGAAGGCTTTGTTGAGAATAGACTGCTGGCGATCGCTCATCTCCGGCAGCAACGTCAAAATATCGTAATAATCTAACGACGAGATCCGAATCTTGACATGCTCAGGCGATAACACTTTCACGTTGGGGGCATAGCCATCTTCAGCGGCAAAGGCAGGATGTCCCCGCATCTGGGAAAGCGTACCATACTCGCCGTGGGGATCAAAAATCAGCACCGCTGCCCGGTTATGCGGCGACAGCAGTTCTTCCACCAGCACACCAGCCGTGTAGGATTTCCCCGACCCTGTTCCGGCTAAAATGGCCATGTGCGTGCTGACCAGTTCTTTCACATCCAGTGCGATCGGCACCGCATCCATATCGCGCAGCAGCAACGACCCAATATAGGCTGCTCCCACTTCGTTGGGCTGCTTTTTGCTCAACACCTGCCGCAACCCCTGGTCGCTGGCTAAGCACACCTTGGTTCCCGGATCGGGCGCTTTCCGGGGGTTCATAAACCCCAGCGCCGGATGAAAGTGACCGATGACATCAACCGTCACTTCATAAATTTCCGGGTTGGGATGAGCAAAACCCACCAGTGCTGCGATCGCCTCCGGGCTAATTTCTGTATCGGCAAAGATGCGATCGGGCAAATGATCGATCAAACACCGCGCCGAGATTTTGCCGAGAATTTGTAAAACGGGCGCTTGCGAATTTTCAGCCGCCTGCACTTCGTAATAAACAAACTCACCAATTTTGACGTAGCGATTGTCGGCAGTGATGAACACGTATTGATTGCCATTCTCTCCAGGCCCTTTCACTGTGCCAATCGTATGCGAAGACGAAAAAGAAGCAGGTGCTGCACTCATAGATTCGAGGCTTGATACAACAGATCGTTAAATTCAGACAAAGGAAGGCTTGGTATTAATACTGTCTACAGCGCTGGATATCCCTGGGGTACCGCCAACCAATGACAGGGAAATCACGGATACCGTTCCACTCTAGACCGTGTAGTTTAAAGCCAGCGGATCAGTTTATTCGTTAATGGATTCAACCAACATCAAGGATGGTGCTGCTGACCGTCTCGGTAGTGCCTTCAGGCGACAACCTGAATTTAGGCCTGAGTCTGGTGGAAACATCATAGTTCCTTAGACCCTGCGGACGAAAGGATTGAGTAAACGTGAAGTCAAGTTCCCAGCGCTGATGGGTCTAGCTCTACTGTGTATCGGTGTTCGTCGTGAATGTTCCCACATTGGTTCAACTGCCCTACTGCTTTAATTCCGTCATCTGTAATTGCCTGGTCTTAACGGGTAGATCTGCAACAGAGCCTTGCAGACTTCCAAGGCTGTTCATCTTTGCAACGCCCCACAGGAGCCAGTAACGATGGATTTTCAGGAATGTCCTAGTTCAGTTATAGAGCCTGAAGCTTCAACAAAGTGGGCAGTGTCAGCCATGGTAAACGAGGTTTCCCCGTCTCCGTGCCATTCCGCTTCTAAGGAACTGCCTATTCGGCAGAGTTGGCTTCCCATCATTCACAACTTAGAGCATCGCCTGACTGACATCATGTTAACGAGTGACAGCACGCAACTTGCTCTAAAACGGCTGACGGAAACCCTTGAACAGTCATTGCATGCGGATCGCTGCACGATTGCAATCAAAGCATTCAGTCCTGAATCTGTACCTGTTTCCTACTGTCGCTTTCGGGATATCATCTCTGGCGAATCGCTCCAGTGTTCAGAGGTGTTACATCACCCAGCCTTCCAGGACTGGATGTCGAATGCTCATCCCATCGCTATTGCAGATTTACAGGCATGGTCTCCTGTCGTCGAACGCCCGTCCACTGCGGCAGGTTCGCCTCAGGGTTCACAACCAAGAGCGGTTCTGGTCACCAGAACCTTATTTCAAGGGCAAGTCAATGGAGTCATCATCCTTACACGCTCATGCCCGGATGGTTGGACGGAGTTAGAAGTGCAGTTACTTAAAGCAGTCTCCAAACAAGTGGCGATCGCCATCTCACAAGCGCAGCTCGAACAGCAGGTGCAGCAGCAGATTCAGTATCAAACCCTGGTGGATCAACTCACACGAGCCATTCGCAACGACTGGAACCTCGACCAGGTGTTTCAACTCGCCGTGGAAGGATCTGTGTCGGCTCTGCAAGTGAGCCGTGGGCTTGTACTCCTGATGAAATACACCGATCCGCTCCACAAAAACCGAGCGAGCGAGCGAGTTCCGGGAGGACGCGCCATTGTCGTCTGCGAGTTTCCATCTGCCTGTGAACGGCCTGCGGTAAGGCTCGCCAGCCCGGTCTACCCGGATGAAATTCACGAAGAGACAGGAACGTGGATTAGCCAGTCGTTTAGTTTGGCTGACTGTCGAATTTGTCAATCCATTTTCACAAACGGAATTGAACCGATTGCTATTCCAGCCCCTGGTCATGAGTTCGCTCAACTTAGCTCAGACGATTCAGACAGCGACACTGGCGTGGCTCCCATCTTTAATCCAGAAACGATGCCATCGACCTTGCTGGTACCGTTAGAGAATCAGGGCACTATTTTGGGCTGTCTTGTGCTCCAGCACACCCATGCGCGGTTCTGGAATGCAGAAGAGGTGGCGTTTATCCAACTGGTTGCGGCTCAACTCAGTACGGCAATTATTCAAAACCGGACGCTGCGTCAGGTGCAGGCATTAGTAGATGAACGAACGGCTCAACTGCGTCGCAGCCTTGATGTTCAAGCAAAACTCTACGAAAAGACGCGGCAACAAATCGGTCAACTGCGGCGGCTCAATGCGATTCATGAAGAGTTTCTCAGCACCATGAGCCACGAACTGTTAACTCCTCTAACCAGCATGACATTAGCAATTCGGATGCTGCGTCAAGCGGCACTCTCTCCCGAGCGGCAGGCGAAATATCTTGATATCCTGGAACAGCAGTGCCTCCAGGAAACCAGTCTTATCAACGACCTGCTAGCACTACAGCGGTTAGAAACCAGCAATAGTTCCGTTCAGTTGCAAAAAATTGATCTCAAGTTTCTCGTGCGTGATTTGGTAGAGTCCTTTACTGAGCGCTTTACAGACAGCGGTTTAACCCTGGAGGTCGATCTACCGACTCGTCTACTGCCGCTTTACACCGACGTAGACAGCCTGAATCGCATTTTGGTAGAACTGTTAACCAATGCTAGAAAATATGCGGCACCTGGTAGCCTGGTGCAACTGAAGATATCGCAAGAGGTCGAACAGTCTGTTAGCCAGGTGGTGATGACAGTCACGAATAACGGCTCTGGAATTACACCAGAAGAACTGCCGTACATTTTTGAAAAGTTTCGCCGTGGGCGTGGCGTAACCCAACGAGCGATCCAGGGAACGGGCTTAGGATTAGCATTGGTAAAGGGATTGGCAGAACATCTCAATGGCGCGATCGTAGCCTCGAGCCAACCCTCTAATGGCAGTGAGGTATGGGAAACGTGCTTTACACTGACATTACCCCAGTTCCCTGAGGGATTTATACCTACGAGCGCTTGACAGAGTTTCGTCCTGAATGAAACATTAAATCACGGTTAACTATAGAAGTTGCCATCCTGAATTTGCGTGTTGTGTTGACCGAATTGTGCGAGGAGGAGTTTGTGGCAGAAGCAAACAAGTTTGACTTCACATCCAATCTGTCTGATGTTGCAAACGGCGCAGCAGAGTTAGACATGGAGTTGCCGCTTGAGAATGCCTCAGCGCAAGGGGTAGATGTTCGTACCGAAAAGCTAGAAGGACGAAAGCGGCGGATCTCTGCCAACCTTCAGGTTCCTTATTCGGTAGAGCAACTTTGGCAGATTCTCACCGATTACGACCATTTAGCCGATTTTATTCCCAGTCTGGCGAAGAGCCGACGCATCGATCATCCTCAGGGTGGTGTTCGCCTGGAGCAGATTGGGGCTCAGTCTTTTCTCAAGCTGAAGTTTTGTGCTCGTGTGGTGTTGGATATGATTGAAACCTTCCCCCACCAAATTGACTTTCGGATGGTGGAGGGTGATTTTAGAGAATTTTCGGGGAGTTGGCAGATTCAATCGGTGCGATCGTCCGAGCAGCCCATTACCGATTTATGCTACACCGTACTCGTCGTTCCCCATCTCGCTATGCCCGTGGGTTTAATTGAGCGTCGGCTGGGGCAGGGATTAGTCCTCAACCTGACTGCAATTCGGCAACGGGCAGATGTGCTGTTTGGCTGAAGCTGCCCTCCCTGCTCCTCCTGCAAGCTAATTTAGAACAGGAAGCGCAACAGAACGGTACTCAACGAACCAAGGAAGTTCAAGAAATTTCCGCCTCTGCCGCGACTGCCCCTTGCTTCTGCTTCTTGCAACGCTTGTAGCCCTTCAGAAAACCGGGTAGCCGCTAACTGACCCTGTTCGTTTTGTTGAGCCAGGTAAAGCTGCTCTGCGCGTTCAGCATCTTGTAGTGCGCCGGGTTCATCACTTAAGCGAAACCGGGAAATGCCGCGAGCCAGGTAAGCGTGGGGAAATTCAGGTTTGAGGCCAATAGACTGGTTGTAATAGGCGATCGCTCCCCTAAAATTGCCTCGCTGGGCTTCGGCCAAGCCCCACATGTATAGATCTTCAGCCGTCAAAATTTGGGACGGAATATCAAAGGCACCAACTAAGTTAGCTCCCTCCAGATTGGCCGCTTCTAGCACGACGCCACCCATCTGCGCTCCCCGTAAATCGGCACCGCGCAGATCGGCTCCTGTTAAATCGGCACCGCGCAGGTCAGCACTAAACAGTACGGCTCCTGCCAGGTTAGCCCCACGCAGGTTGGCGTTCCGCAAATCAATTTGAGCCAGGTTCCCCAGGCTTAAATCGGCCTCTTGTAAATTTGCGCCGGATAGATTGGCGTAGACCAACCCCACCTCCCTCAGGTCACACCGCTGACACTCTCTCGAATTCATCAACTGTTGGGTATGTTGGACGTTTTCGGCTTGGGCTGGAGTGACTAAACCAACCGATGCCAGCGTTAGAACAAAGAGAAGCTTAAGTTTCATAGACCAATCCATTGAGCTAGGGCTGGAATGGGGACGTGAGTTGTCCAAAGTGTACCCAAAATCACACTCATCTGACAGCCGTTTTCCCAAGTTTGGTTTCTTTTCTCAAACTAAGATTGAGTTGTCCCGACACAAGATTCTAGAGATGTTAGGATGTTGCGATGAGACTTCCTCGTCAGAACCAGCACTCATAAGAATCAGCGCATGGATGTTGAAGCCGCCACTAACTCGCAGGGACTGATGCCGATCGAATCTGTCCAAAAAGCCTTAAATCGGTCTCGTGCCTCCGTCTATCGTTATTCCAATACAGACCTCAACGAACTGAACCCACCCTATGACCCTAAGCGCCTTAATCCTGAATTACGGCTAAATAAGGACGATCCTCTGCTGTTTCATCCCAACGAGGTGGCTCGGTTTGCACAGGAGGTCTTGGGCATCAAGCAAATCACCATCAAGATTCAAGAGCCGACTGAAACCGCCACACAGGAACTTCTCAAGGCTATCTTAAGCGAGCTTCAGCATATTCATCAGCTATTGGAGTCGCGGTGAAGCGGGTGAACAATCTAAAGGCGGTACACTGGGAGCGTAAAGTTAAAACTGCTGCCGTGGTTGGGCACCGAATCGACCCAAATTTGACCATAATGGGCTTGAATTACTCGACGGCAGAGAGATAGCCCGATACCATAACCCTCTTTTCCTTGATCCCGTTCTAGCCGGAAGCGATCTTCAAAGATATGTTCCTGGTTTTCCTCCGGAATGCCAGGGCCATTATCGCAAATGGTAACCTGCACTTTTTGGGTGGTGCGGTGTAGGGTGGTTAGCTCGATGGTGCCGCCTTCTGGCGTATATTTGATGGCATTATCTAGCAGGTTCACCAGCACTTGCTTGACCCGCTCTGGATCGGCGTAAACAGTGGGCAAATCTGACGGAATATCGGTTGAGATGCGCTGCGCCTTGGCGATGAATTGCTCGCGCAACCGCTCGATCACATCCAGGCACAGGTCTCCCAAGCTGACCCGTTGCGGTCGAATCTGGAAGCCGACCTCTGTTCCCTTTGCGGCTTGCAGGATATGGGTGATCATGCGATCAATGGCTTTGGTTTGAGTCCGGGCATGTTTTAGCAATTGAGCCGTCATGGCAGGCGTTAAACGGTGGTTGCGCCCATTTTCCTTCAATCCGTTGCCCATTTCTAACGTTTCGAGGGCGATGGATACCGCCGTGAGTGGGTTACGCAAATCATGAGCCAGGATGTCAATTAAACGGTCTTTAAACTTGAGATGATTGGTTAGTTCATCCGTTTCGCGCTTAAGACGAAAGATTTCATCCGAGAGCTTCAGCAATTCAGCCGAATGGGCGATCGAACCAATTGTAGATTGTGAAGCGGCTCCGTTGATGTCAGCCTTATGCAGATTGGCTTCAAACTCTTCTGCTGCTTTTTGCCAGCGCGGCCACCAATCTTTGAGCTGAGGAATGAGGGTACTGCCTGCTAGAGTCTGAAAGGGTTCGGGATGAATCTTAATCAGAGAGGGAGTGGCTACCAATTTAAAGTGTTCTGCTAGATGGGGCTGTTCTCCAACATCAACCACCTGTAGCTCAAAATGATGGCTGGCTTCCAGCTCGCTTAAGTAGTTGCGAATTTGGCGAGTTTTCTCAAGCGAGTTGGGGCGCTTGTCTACAAATAACAAGAGCTGTAAAACCGCCTCTGAACTAGTGTTCGATTTAGGCAATGCCTCCATGAGACCTGACTGGTATAACTATCTGGAGAGACGCTGAATTTTTTGTTTTTCTTTACTATTTATAGAGTATCTTGTGCTGAGCGTTCCTGACCTGTCTGAGCCTGCTGTTTTGCCTTGTCTTGGGAAAAGAGCTTGAGCGGCAGCGTCAGGTGAGATGTTCGACAAAACAGCACAGGACAGGGAGCGTGTTGAAGTACGTAGTGGCTGACGGCGCTCAGTCGGGCGTACCGAAAAACGGGTGTGCGATTAGCTGCCACGACCCACTGGATTGAGTTGTACCCCATGATAATGACATCTGCTTGCTCTGCCATCCGGCAAATCGTAGCACCCGGTTCTCCGACCTGAGCAGAAAGTTGAATCTCTATGGCTGACTGCTTCAAGGCGGATTGAACACGGCTAACCAGGTGTTCCCCCTGTTCTTTTTGAACTTGCTGGAGAGAATGCGTTAACTGCCAACTGGGCATAGGCATGGCAAACGGACTAAAGGGTCCCAGCGGATAGGGCGCGGATAGGGGAGGCTGTACATTAAGAATTGTAACTTGCTGCACGCCTGCCGGGATTAACTGTTGAGTGATGGCGATCGCCTGTTTGGTGGCATCTGAGCGATTGACTACCAGCAGCACCCGCTTCCAGCTTGGTTCCCAGCCTTCTGTTTCTGGCACACGCATCACCAGTAACGGACAGGCGGTCTGGCGCAGCAGGGTTTCGAACACTCTGGAACCCATCCCAAGCGGAAGTTTGGCATTGGCCATCCGGTGCTGGGCTTTATTTCCTGGCGGCCAACCGATTGCAATTAACCCAGGTGGAGAGGGTTGGGCGGATTGCAAAGTCTTGATTAGCGATCGGATAGTATGAGACGGTGTATCTAGTATGGCTGGCGATTCAGGTTGATTTTCTGGCGAATGCAGTAGCTGTGCCACTGGCGTGAGTAGCTGTTGAGCGACCTCATCTCTGTGAGAGCCATCGGTGATCAGCAAAAAGGGTAGGTGCAAACCAAAACCGTTATGATTCATCGCTCTAACCGTGTAATAGGTTTGTATACACCCGCAACTGCTGTCTATTCGCAGAAAGGGTCACAACTTAAATAAACTAGAAACAGAAGATTCAGCTCAGATATAGCGGGGATCTAAGTTTTTACTGCCAGGAGTGTGTGGATAGATTGCGATCGCACACTGATGCAGGTCTGCTACGAAGGTCTGCTACGTTGCCGCATACCCGTTCCTTAATCCAGCCTACCCATCGGGATCAACAAATTACCAGACACCAATGGTAGAACTTTTGGCACCCGCTCTAAGCCTTGGCAACTTCTGACTGCATTGCATATGCTGATGAGTGAAGTTACATCGTGTAAAGATTTCGGAACCTGTGTAAAGCTGCGAGGGCGGGAATGAAGATTTTGGTGTTGGCTTGGGAATTTCCGCCTCGCATTATCGGCGGCATTGCCCGTCATGTTGCAGAACTGTATCCAGAGTTGGTGAAGTTGGGGCATGACATTCACCTGTTAACCGTCGAATTTGGCGAAGCGCCTCGCTATGAAGTGGTAGACGGGGTTCGCATTCACCGTGTTTCTGTTGCACCCGGCTACGATTTTTTTGGCTGGGTGACTAACATGAATGAGAGCATGGGACGGCACGGCGGCAAGCTCATGCTGGAAGATGGCCCATTTGATATTGTTCATGCCCACGACTGGCTGGTAGCAGATGCGGCGATCGCCCTCAAACACCTTTTTAAAGTGCCCCTGGTCGCTACCGTACATGCGACGGAGTATGGTCGTTATAACGGTTTGTACACCACCACCCACTATTACATCAACAGCAAAGAAACCGATCTGGCTTACAATGCCTGGCGGGTGATTGTGTGTACCAACTATATGCGGCATGAGGTTGAACGTACGCTCAAAAGCCCGTGGGACAAAATTGATGTTGTTTACAATGGCATCCGCCCGGAAAAGAAGCAACGTCTTCACGATTTCGATTTTTGGCCGTTTCGGCGACGGTTTGCGAGCGACAGCGAACAGATTGTGTATTACGTGGGGCGTATGACCCACGAAAAAGGGGTGAGTGTTTTGCTTAATGCGGCTCCCACTGTGCTCTGGGAAATGAACCATGCCGTGAAGTTTGTTATTATTGGCGGCGGCAATACGGATCATTTACAGCAGCAAGCCTGGAATTTGGGCATCTGGGATAAGTGCTATTTCACCGGGTTCATGTCTGATGATGATTTGAACCGATTTCAAACGGTGGCTGATTGTGCCGTGTTTCCCAGCTTATATGAGCCGTTTGGTATTGTTGCGCTAGAGAGTTTTGCCGCCAGGGTGCCAGTGGTGGTTTCCGATGCGGGTGGATTTCCAGAGGTGGTGCGTCACACTAAAACGGGGCTGGTGACCAAAGCGGGTCAGGTTGACTCGGTCTCCTGGGGAATTTTGGAGGTTCTCAAAAACCCCGGCTATGCTCAATGGCTGATCGACAATGCCTATGAAGATTTAGAACGTCGGTTTAGATGGGATAAGCTTGCCAAGCAAACGGAAGCCGTTTACGGACGAGTGCTGCACGAGCGCAGTCAAACGGAGTGGCTGTAACGCTACGCTTAGAGTTTGAACACGCCCCTGGATTTGAATTTCAACCATGTTACCGACCGATTTACTGCTGCACCGTCTGCATGGAGAGTCGATCGCCCCTAAGCGGTTAGCGATGGAGGGTCAGTATCGGGCGATCGCGACCGATTTAATCACGCTATTTCAGCAGGCCGTTGGCAAAACGCAAGGGGAGCTTAATCGCCAACTGCAAGAGCTAGAGGGGGAAGACACCGACTACCGCATCAGACGAGGACTGGCGCACTTGCTCAAAGCAGATGCCTTTAGCCAGTTTGAGATTGTCAGCCCACTTGATCCGCAATTGCTGCGGCAGAAAGTGTTTGCCCTCTCGGCTCAAGCGGCTCCCTTACCGCAAACGGCACCAGCTACGCTTAATACCCTGGCGACTCGGTTGAGTGAGGAACTTCAGCAAGAGGTGTTGCCCGACCAGATCCGCGCCGGATTATATGCTGATCTGGTCGAAAATCGGATTTTGACCCAGTTTGAAGCGCCTACCCCAGAGGCATTGTTGCATCGCTACAACCTGTCCCAAGTTCAAGGCATTTTCTATAAAGCCAGCCATATTCGCATTAACGCCCATCGCAACGATCCGGGAGAATATAAGCTGCTGTTTCGGTACCTGAAGCTGTTTGGCTTGATGACCTATATTGAGGGCGATGCCGATCACGGATTCACAATTTCGATTGATGGCCCCACCAGTTTGTTTAAACCCAGCACGCGCTACGGATTGGACATTGCTAAACTCATTCCGGCGCTGCTGCATGTCACCAAGTGGAGCCTGGCGGCTGAACTGCAAACGCGCGATAGCTACTCCAACACACCCAAAACACGCCGCTTTGCGATCGACTCTCAGTGTGGCCTGGTGAGCCATTATCCACCCGGAAAGCCCTACGACAGTATGTTAGAAGCCTCATTTGCTGAGCGCTGGCAAACATTGAAAACAGACTGGGTGTTGGAACGAGAAGTGGATCTTATTCCGATTCCGGGCAGCGTTATGATTCCAGACTTTCGGCTGAAACATCCCGACGGGCGCACCTTTTTGCTGGAGATTGTTGGATATTGGCGACCAGAATACCTGCGTAAAAAGTTTTCTCAGGTGCGGCAATCGGGTTGCGACAATCTAGTGCTTGCCGTTTCAGAACGCTTGAACCTGGAGAAGGCGGGTGTGAAGGTCAACAACACTCCCGCTCGCGTGGTTTGGTTTAAAGATAAGCTGGCTCCCAAAGTTGTTCTTGCTGCCTTGGAGCAGGATGAGTAACGACGGCGAGGCAGGACAGCGCTCCATTAAAGGACTTTGAGCCGCCGTTCTTTAAGGGAGCGTTGCGGGATAATGGAGCGTTGCGGGATCGGTGGGTGCAATCCTCTGTTCGGCGTTGTCGGCAGACTGGCGAATCAGAGACAATATAGAGGGCCGAACCCAGGAGCACACCGTTGAACGATCTGCCGGGGCTTCAAGCTGCACCAACCGTTCATACCATTCCTAGACGCTCCGCCTGGTGTTGAAACGCCTCTAGACTGTCTATCAACTGTCGCTATTACCATGCTAAGAATTGCTCTGCTCATGATCGCTGCTGCAATAGCAGGTATCTGGATCTACCGTCGTCAAAAAGCAAGGCTGATTAGCGCAAGTGATACGGTGTATGTGAACGGTGCAGATGTGCGCTATCCCAATTTGCCGTTGAAGAATTACGGCATTCCTGTCCGGGTTAAAAACGTGAGCCGGGTTGAAATGGTTTTTCCCAGGTTAACGGCTGAGGGGGACGTGGAATACATCTACTCGTGGCATGCCCTGTCTGATGTGAAGAAGCCTGGTTCAAAGCGACCTCCATCTCCCGATTCTAAGCTGGAAACGGCGATCGAACTGTCTACTATTATTCGAGAGCATCTGCAAATCGAAGCAGAGCTATCGCAGATTAAGGTGCAGCACAGTGATGCCGCTCGCATTGCTAATTTGATTTCAAGATCTCGCATCTATAGTAACCAGAGCGATACCTACGAACGGGCGATCGCCCAGTTGGATAACTTGTTGAAAAAGGCAGCCGAGCTGCAAAGTATTTATGTGCATCTCATTCGAGAAGCGCTGATCGGCATTCAAATTGCTGATTATGACCCCACACTGATTCGAGACAATCGGCTCAAGTATGAGGCGCAGTACAAACGGCTCAAAGAAGAGTTTCTGCACATGCGAGATACAGCAACGGCTTATTCTGAACTGACCCAATCTAAAACGTGAACCTACTTCAAGTTCAGTAGTCCTTCTTCTTTTAGTTTTGGGTCAAAGCGCACTGGCATCGTGACCCCACGGGCTTCCAGGTCTGCCAGAACCTCTGCTTCGACTCGGCGAGCAACCCGTTTCAAGGTTTTAATTTTTCCAAGGTCGTCGCTGGCTGCATATTCGGCCTGTTCCGCGGCAGTCATTTTTGTTTTTGCGTCGATCGCCTGATTCCACAACGGTTCATCAGCAGCATTGCCCACTGGAGTGCAACCATTCTCGGCAATCCAGCTATCTCGCATGGCTTCTAGCTGGGTGCGGCTAGGACGGGCGATCGTCTGCACCTTTACCCAATGGCAATGCCGCGGCTGCCGTACCAGATGTTGTTTAAGGCTTAGCGACACATCGCGTGAGTAGCCAATGTAGCGCAACTGTTCGGCTTGATCAAAAATGGCATACACGCCAACCTTGCCGTCAAACTGGTCGGTCAATTGCCCCTGCTCATCCAGGTAGGGAATATAGTCCAGTTCAGCCAGGGTTGGGGTACTAGTGTCAGAAGTCATGGCAATGGTTGATTTCAGCAATGCTGTGCAATTCTGTACAGATCTGTGGAGATCGGTGGCCGATGGGAACGGCAGAGCGAGACGGTCAAAATTCAAGTCTCGCGGGTCAGTTTGCGGTAGATCGCGCAAAGCCGACTGGGTTGGAAGATTTTTGCCGTAAACATAAAGTTGGGCGGCACGTTGATGATGGCATAATCGGGCGACTGGTGATATTGCTCGTACTCAACCGGCATTCCCTTCGTGGCGTTTAAGCTATAGGGAACGGGTTGGAACAGCATTTCAGTGAATTCAACCGTGTCGCACTTGGTCTGCTGGCTCACCTGCTGACAAAATGAGTCACTCGTTAGCAGTTTAAACAGGGTGGCCTGTGCCTCTGGTTCAAGGCTAAAACGGCTATCAAACTGCTCGACAATTTTAAGTTTTGCCATTGTTAGCGTCAAAAAGCTATCTACTGGATGATTGGGAACACCCGGAACAATCAGCGCTTGCCGGATTGGGGCGTTGGGCGATCGCCTCATGCCCTGTTACCACAATACTGGTTTCTACCGATCTCTCTATGTCGATTGATAAGTCGATTGATAAATTGCCCGATCATTCAGTGCTGATTTTCCCTGTTGCTGGAGCGATCGCCCCGGTTCAAATGCCCCTCGCGAGAGAATCGAGCCACCACATTTGCGCTTAAACTTAACGGTGTAGTTCAACGAAAGGATGGGTAACGCCTTGCTAGACGCACAAGCCAAGAAAACCATGCTGCGAAAAATTCCCCACGGACTGTATGTCTGCGGTGTCAAAGACGGCGATGAGGTGAATGGTTTTACTGCGAGCTGGGTCATGCAGGCATCCTTTGAGCCGCCGCTAGTGGTAGCTTGCGTGAAGCAAGACTCTGGCTCACATGCCATGATCAAGTCCAGCCAAGTGTTTGCCCTCACTGTTTTAGAAGCTACCCAGAAAGAGGTGGCTCAAAAGTTTTTTAAGCCGCAACGTCGGGTTGGCAACAAGTTTGAAGATATTGAATTTTACCTGGGTGAAACAGGATGCCCGATTTTGTCGGATTCACTGGGTTACGTTGAATGTCAAGTGCTGGAGTCGGTCGAAAAGGGCGATCACACCGTTTTTGTAGGCGAAGTGATTGCGGCAGGAGTTCACCGCGAGGGCGAGCCGCTGCTGTTAGAAAGTACAGGTTGGCAATACGGCGGATAACGTTGAGCCGATTGAACGTTGAGCCGATTGAACGTTGAGCCGATTACAGAGCGTTGAAGCCAGACCAAAACGTTCCACAGATTTCCTGACCCATAATTGACCTGTAACTGGCCTATAGCTGGGGGTTAAAGCCATACACTATGCCTTTGATTAAAATTCAAACATCCGTTACGGCTCCCGCAAAGACTGAAGTGGAGGCGATGCTGAAACGTCTTTCTGCCAGTCTGGCGAAACACCTTGGCAAACCAGAATACTATGTTATGACCGCCTTTGAACCAGAGGTGCCCATGACGTTTGCCGGGACTACCGAACCCGTGTGTTACATCGAAATTAAAAGCGTTGGCACGATGAATCCGGCTCAAACCAAGGCGATGAGCCAGGATTTTTGCCAACAGGTTAACGAAGCGATCGGTGTACCAACCAACCGCACTTACATTGAATTTGCCGATGCCAAAGGTGCCATGTGGGGTTGGAACGGGTCAACCTTTTGACCAATGCCCATAGCCTTGCACTGAGCAGCAAGCGAATGGGAGTGAACGCAGGGTTCAACGTCTGTTGAGGACGCTGATCAGGCAGCAGGTTCACGATTCGCTGCTCGAACCCGTTAAGCGGCAAATTGTGAACCCAGTATCCCCCGTTATACTTTGTTACATTCCTTTGTAACCTTATACAGTTGGGCTAGAGCAGTTGGGGGACAAACACATGTTGCAGGCGCTGTTGTTTGATTTGGACGGGACGTTAGCGAATACTGACCCGATTCATTATCAAACCTGGAAAGACGTTCTAAAACCCTACGGAATTGAGATCGATCGCCCCTTTTACGATTCGCGCTTCAGTGGACGGCTCAATATTGACATCGTTAAAAACTTGCTGCCTCAGTTGTCGTTAGAAGAAGGCTCTGCGTTGAGTCGCTTTAAGGAAGCAGAGTTTCGTAACCGGGCGACGAATGCCCTCAAGCCTATGCCAGGGCTGTTTGATGTGATGCAGTGGGCTGATGAGCAGGGACTAAAAAAAGCAATAGTGACGAATGCTCCAGCGGAGAATGCTGTATTTTTGTTGCAGGTTTTAGGACTGGAGCACCGCTTTGAAACGGTTGTCCTGGGGGATGAACTTCCTAAAGGTAAACCCGATCCAATGCCCTATCAGGTGGCGTTAGCCGAGTTGCATGTTCCAGCCGAGGAGGCGATCGCCTTTGAAGATTCGCCATCGGGCATCCGTTCAGCCGTGAGTGCCGGAATTTTGACCGTTGGCATTGCTTCCACTCAGGCGTTGCAAGATCTGCACGATTTGGGTGCCAGCCTTGTTGTTGCAGATTTTACGGCTCCCCAGTTGGCAGACCTGCTGCGGCGCGACACAACCCAGAACACGCCAGACAGCACCAGCCACGGTGCATCCTCCTTCTGTTGAAAACGGCTTTAAACCATCTGACAGATGCATGACTCGCCTTTTCCTCGATACTAAATAGAGGACGTGTCGGCATGGAAGACAGTAGTGCTAACAAAAGGGTTTGAAGTTGAAATGTACACGGGCACCCCTCAGGGAGACGTGGTTGGTCTTTCTGACAAGATTGTGGCCGCTTTAAACGGGTTTGTGCGAGAACCCGACAGCCGCAACGTGGAATACACCACTGCGCCGCTCTGCCGCTACGAACGTCTATTGTGTGCGCTGGTTCGGCCTCGGGCACAGTTACGGGCTTATTTGAAAGAGTTGGGAGACTACACACTCATTCCCGGCAGCACCCTGGGATTGGGCGGCAGCGATCGCTTCTATCGGTCTGACCCGACCAACCCCTACCACACCTACATTGAGCAGACGTACCACACCAAGGTGGTCACTGCCAGCATCCATATCAATGTGGGCATCAGCGACCCAGAGGTGTTGATGCGAGCCTGTCGCCTGGTTCGGTTAGAAGCGCCGCTCTTTCTTGCCCTGAGCGCTTCGTCTCCTTTTTTGGATGGAGATGTAACGGGATATCACTCCACTCGGTGGGGGCTGTTTCCAAAAACGCCAGCCCATGTGCCGCTGTTCGAAAGCCACTCTCACTTTATCCGGTGGACCGAGGAGCAGATTGTTGCTGGCACCATGCAAAATGTGCGGCATCTGTGGTCTTCTGTGCGGCCTAATGGCGATCGCCGTCCTTACAATCTCAATCGGTTAGAACTACGAATTTGTGATCTGGTTAGCGATCCGGTGGCGTTGCTGGCGATCGCCGCTTTGCTGGAAGCCCGGTTGCTGCAACTCATCGCTGACCCAAGCCTCGACCCGCTGGAACTCAGCACCTTAGCCGCCATGACCCGCTCAGAGGAGTTGTTGACCATGACCGATGCCAACGAAGCCGCCGTGGCACGGCATGGCCTAGACGCGGAACTGCGGCACTGGCAGGATGGCCGCCTGATTTCCGCGAGAGATTGGGTTAACCAGCTTTATCAGGACGTGGCACCGATCGCCAAAAAACAAGGGTTTGGCTGT
The DNA here is from genome assembly GCF_015207605.1 of Oculatella sp. LEGE 06141. Classification (GTDB taxonomy): domain Bacteria; phylum Cyanobacteriota; class Cyanobacteriia; order Elainellales; family Elainellaceae; genus Oculatella. The sequence goes on along the minus strand of NZ_JADEWO010000043.1, from coordinate 40,921 downwards.
TTTCTGTTGCCCCTGAAAAAGATTCTGCGCGAGGGCAATGAGGCGCAACAGTGGTTAAATCTGCACGCCCAGGGGGTAGACAGTCGCCAAATTATTCAGCAAGCGATTCAGGCGATCGCCACCCAGGAATTAACCTTGTCCGAAGAACTTTGTCATCCCCTTGTCGCCTAAAATTTCATCATTTATCAAGAACTCATCACTTTGAGTGATAAAAAGATCTGAATCGTGGGCGATGAGTTAAATCTCATTAAAAAAATATATGGGGTGCGTCCCTCCTGGGGTAGATGCTTTAGCGAGGGCGCATTCTTAGCTCAGTCTTTGTTAGCAGTAGAAAGAGGCACTATGCCACAAGTTGTCCTGGTTAATCCCCTGATTCCCCCTAATACGGGAAATATTGCCCGAACTTGTGCTGCTACCGGAACGCCATTGCATCTCGTTGGGCCGCTTGGGTTTGAAATTAGCGATCGCCATCTAAAACGTGCCGGGTTAGATTACTGGCCCTATGTTGATCTGCACTATCATGAGTCGTTGACAGACTTCAAGGCGCAGCACCAGCACCAGTCGGGGCGCTGGGTCGGATTTAGCACTTCAGGAGCGTGTAGCTATATTAAGTTCGATTTCCAGGTCACTGATTGGTTGCTGTTTGGCTCAGAAACCCAGGGATTAGGAACTGAAGTGTTAGCCGCCTGTGATGAAACGGTCTACATTCCCATGGCACAACCCCATGTTCGCAGCCTCAATCTTTCGGTGAGCGTTGCCATTGGTCTGTTTGAGGCTCGTCGCCAGCTTGGCCTGCTGGCTTAATGTGGATGAGTAATTTGGCGATCGGCTCAACTCATCGCTGCCGACTTCATCGCTGCATGGAAATATAGCGAGATTGAAAGGCAGTACCAACGATCTGCGGCCTCGTTTTTGTACCATAGACAGCCACTTAACGATATAGGCTTGCTTCATTACCTTCCAGTCCTTACAAACGTAAGGTGATTCAGTCTTCTAAACTACTGAATCAGGGTTGGTTGTATAAGAAATTCATATTGAAAAACGCCTGTCCTAGTCAGTAGTTCAACGCAGACGATTTCCGGATCTTGGTAGCTAGTTCGGAAAAGCTAGAGGAACACCGTCAACCGTAAATCGTCTGCTCTAGCGACTGCTACAGGCAACAACTTCAGCCTTTACTCAGAGAATTAGGGACAAGTTAGCAACCGCGATTTAATGGTTGTTGATAGAAGTTACTTCATGCCAAAGTGTTACTGGATAAAGATTTGGGGCACTACTAAACAAATCTGGTTTGGCAAGGTTGACTATGTAATTCCTTTTTGTTTCGGTCAAGAAATATTTTAGTTAGTATTACTAGCTGCCATTCCCAAAAGAGTGGTGTAAACTAAGCCGTTGTCCATCGATCATTCAGGGTAATCCAGTACTCATTCACATCAACTTCTTACAGATTCTATTTTCCCTGGACGTTCGGTATTGAATTTTTTGTTAAGTGGTGTAAGCTTGTCTAAGTCAAAAAAGCAGGGTAATCTTACCTAGTCATACGACACCGTCGGTGATTTTTGTCCCTGTTTCGATGTGATCTACATCATTGACTGGTGACAGATTGAGTGACTCGAGGACAGTTAAACGCTGCTCATTAGGAGGTCGTTCTTTGAAACGAGCATTTCCGCAGAAGGTTAAGCCTGTTTCCTGCCACCAATTTGGTAGTGATGATACGGTGGAACCATCCAGGCAAACTCCTTTAGGAGTTCATCGCAAGGCTCGCACTTCTGCTGCCATGATTGGGTTGGCGCTCTCAATGGGAGCATCTAGCCTGTTGCTACCTCGTCAAGATGACGGAGCAGCAGCCGCAGAATCTAAACCGACTGATTCTGCTCTTGCAGCAGGTACTGCAAATCTAAGAGTTGCGGCTCTTCCTTCAGCCATTGAGGTTGAATCCGCTGCTGTGATGTCCGCGCCAAAAACCACCTTAACTAACCATGTGGTGCGGGAAGGCCAAACACTCTGGCAAATCGCTCACCAATACCAGGTGAGTGTTGAAGTTTTAGCCAATGCCAACGGTTTGACTTCAAGCTCTGTCCTCCAAGTTGGGCAGACGATTAAAGTTCCGGCAGCCAGCCAGAGCGTACCAGAAGTGAGGCAAGTAGCCGCCAGGGTATCTAATCTTGAGGCTGCCAATATCAGTCCGGTGAGGCTATCTCACGTTGCTTTTACTGACCTGAGTCAGTTGCCAGCAGCGTCGGAACCGGATGCCATCAGTGAAACGACTAGTTCACTGAAAGCAGAACGAGATAATGCGCTCAGTCGCCTCAGACAAGAGCGAGATAAGTTAAGCAGCAGTTTGGCGGAGTTGAGGAGTGAGGAGTCGGAACGGATTGCTGTGGAATCGCCTGAAGTGCAGGTAGAAACTTCAGCACTGGCTGATCCTGGTGAAACTGAGCCGGTTGCATCTGAGCTGAGTGGATCTGAACTGGGTGACAGAGATGATTCAGAATCGATCGCTACATCACCTGATGTTACGATTCCAGCCAGCTCCTATTCTCAGACTGACCATTCAGCACCGGTTGATACAGTCGTCGTACCGCAAACTATTTCTTCAGCGCAAGGTTCTGTTGCTCAGGAAGCGGGTTCTTCCAGTCTGACGACCTATCAGGTACAGCCTGGAGATACGCTTTCTAGCATTGCTCGTGTCCACAGTGTTTCTCGGCAAGAGTTGGTTGCGGCGAACCACCTGGCTGATGCGAACCACATCCGAGCAAATCAATCTCTGATTATTCCCCAGGCGGTTTCCGTTGATTCTGAGTCACAGGTTAGCGCTCCAGAATTCAACCCGTCTAGCCCGATCGCGGCGGTAACGGCACCTATGCCTTCTCGCCTTGGAGTATCGCAGCCTACTGTGATTCAGCCTGATGCGGTTGCTCCAACTGAGGCTATCGCTCCAACTGAGTCGGTTGTGTATCGAGTGAATGCGGGTGATACGATCGCCGAAATTGCTCGAACCTACAATATCTCTCGAGCGCTGTTGGTGAATGCTAACGGCCTGACGAACCCTAATTTAATTGTGGTGGGTCAAGAGATTCAGATTCCATTGGTGAAGCCAGTGGATACGGTGCCGAGTTTGATCTCAGATGAGGCCAGTCCGATTACAGCAAATGCTACGGTAACGGTGCCGTTTGTTCCTGAAGCGGTTCCGGTCGTTCCTGATGCAGAAGCAACAGAATCGGCGACACCCGTTGCGGTGTCTATTCCAACTGTCCCAGCAGCAACGGCTGCGGGTGTTGTAGTGCCTTCAACGCTTCAGGCTCAAGCGTATCCGTTGCCGCCTAATACAGGTGGGGCGATTGAACAACCTCAGCAAGTGACGGCAGCGATCCCTGCTCGAATTGCGCCGCCTGTGACCGGCTTGCCCAGTTCTTCTGTGGAACGAGGTTCAGAATTTAGACCCAACAATCCCTATGTGGAGAACCTGGTGTCTGAAATTATGACGCTACGCAATCGGTATCAGAGCGATCGCCTTGCCGAGTTAGATGGTAACCCATCGGAAACGGTGATTGCGGCAGCGGCCACTACAGATGTGCCAACGCCCTTAGATGCTGGCTCTAGCGCTGTTAATCCAGAGTTTAAGCCCACTGAGGCGATCGAGGCGGCTCCGGCTGAAGCGAACGCTGAGTCGGAAGCGGAAGCAACCGTCGCTGATGTGGCTCCTTCAACTCCAAGAGTCCCTGAGCGAGAACTGGTTGCAGCCGCACCACTGGGTGCTGAGAACTATGCACCGTTAACGGAGTCAATCACGGGGCGGCTCGTTTCTCCTGAGTTGCCTCCTTTATCTGATGCGACGGCCTATCTTCCCGATGGCGCTGCTGCATTTGATGGCTATATCTGGCCAGCCCGAGGTACTTTAACCTCCGGCTATGGTTGGCGCTGGGGACGGATGCACCGGGGAATTGACATCGGTGCGCCAACAGGAACTCCGGTGTTTGCGGCAGCGGATGGCGTTGTTGAATTTTCCGGCTGGAACTCTGGTGGCTACGGCAACATGGTTGAGATTCGTCATTCTGACGGCAGCATGACTCGTTATGCTCACCATAGCCGCAACCTGGTTCGTGCGGGTCAACAAATCCAACAAGGTGAGCAAATTGCTTTAGTGGGAAGCACGGGTTACAGCACTGGCCCTCACTTACATTTTGAGGTTCATCTGCCCAGCCAGGGTACGGTTAACCCAATGGCGTATTTGCCTCGCTAAGTCGGCTGTGATAGTTTGGTTCATTCCCTTCATATAGAGGCGTTTAACGAACGTCTCTATATGATTTGGGGGTGAAGCTGACAAAAGCAGTGGATGGGGATAGCGATCGGCTTCGCAATATGCTAGTTTAAAAAAGCTGCCAAATAACAGCCCTTTCTGGTTGAAGGCTGTTGTTTGGCAGACGTGTCTGGCTCAGTAGCTCAGTGGTTAGAGCAGGGGACTCATAAGCCCAAGGTCGCAGGTTCAAATCCCGCCTGAGCCATTTTTCGCATAAAACTAAACAGCCCCTATCCATCATTTCAATAGGGATACGGGTTGTTTAATTTTTTTCTAATCATCCCTAATAACTCCCTGAACATCCCTAATAACCCATCACTTTTTAGGCAAGATTTAGGCAAGGGAAATGATTGAAGGAAAACTTGCTCAAGCTAACGGACGTTTGAAAGCTGCAAAGGTAGGATGCAGCATCGAGGCGATCGGCAATCGGCCTATCTTCGCGCAACGCTTCCCCCTCGACCTGAGGCTACTCGCAAGGGGGCTGTGAATCGGAACCGGGGCAGGTGCCTCTGCAACCCGAGACTCCGGTAAGTACGCTCCCTCTACCGACAGCGAGGTGGAGTCGAAATGAGCACTTTTGGGGTCAATCCCAACCTTGCCAACCGCTACCATACTAATGGCAACAAACCGTTGGCTTCATCCTGCCAAGTACAAACCGTCGAGAACTCGTCCTAAGCGGTTGTCATTGAGATGCTCCGGCAGTACCCCTGCTCCTAGTAGATGGTTCCGTCGCCTTCGCCACGAAAAACGGTTCCAACAGGTACAACGGGGCAGAAACCAGTCCTAGTCCATTGAAGAATCACGGCTTTCACCGCTACTCCAGGACTAATCTGTTCTCGGGCATCCTCACCCAGGTGTTGATTCACCGGCTCAACGATCTCTAGCTCGTCTACCAAACCGGCAACGATGCCCAAATGGTCGGGGTTCTGAACTATCAACTCGCTGTTAATATCGCACCCCTTGGCGTCAACCTTGAGAAGATTATGCCGCTCAATCCTCAATGTGACACTTCAAAGGGCGGAATGTAGGTTTTGAAGACCAGGAGGATTTCAAACGCTGGTCGGATGCCATCGCCACTCTTCCACTGACCAGTGTTTACGACACAACCGACGTTGGTAACCAGATGCAGAACTCAGTGCCTTGACCAAGTTTCGACTGCACTTCTAAACGACCACCATGTTTTTCTACTACAATTTGACGAGCGATCGCCAGTCCTAATCCTGTTCCTTTTCCTACATCTTTCGTCGTGAAAAGATGATCAAAAACGCGCGCGCTCACTTCTTCACTCATACCTCTACCGTTATCACAAATGTGAACTTCAACTGCATTTTGTTCAGGTAAAGATACCGTTTGAATTGTAATTTGTTGTGGAGTATGGCCTAGATCTTGAACGGTAGTCTTTTGTACCGCTTCATCAAAGATATCAATGGCATTGGCTAAGATATTCATAAACACCTGATTGAGCTGTCCAGGGAAACAGGTGATCAAAGGTAGATTGCCATATTCTTTTACCACTTCAATTGCAGGACGGAACTCATCGGCTTTGAGCCGATACTTCAGGATCAAGATCGTGCTATCAATTCCTTCGTGTAGATTCGCACGAACTTTGTATTCAGTATCGGCACGAGAAAAGGTGCGTAAGCTAGTGCTAATACTTTGGATTCGGTTCGTTGCTCCCGTCATTGAATCCAGCAACTTGGGCAAATCCTTCAGTAGAAATTCTAGATCAATCTCTTCAGCATGGTCTTGCACAGGTTGAGTTGGAGGCAGGTGTTTCTGATAAACTTCGAGGTGTTCAAACAAAGCCTGTGCGTAGTCTTTGGCGTTGTTGATGCTGCCGTTGAGGAAGCCAACAGGATTGTTGACTTCATGGGCTACGCCTGCAACCAGGTTGCCTAAGGTTGCCATTTTTTCATTTTGAACCATTTGCAATTGAGCCTGCTTCAGGTTTTTCAACGCAGCCTCTAGTTCCTCTGCCTGCTGTCGAAGTTTGAGTTCGGCCATTTTGCGATCGGTGATGTCATCCACTAGCGATGTAACTCCGATGAATTCACCGATCTCATTCACAAGTGGGCTGTTGTACCAGGCACAAAAAATAGACTTGCCATCTTTCGTGATATTTTCATTTACATTGAAAGTACTGTCTTGGTGCAATAAAAGCCCGGAACTGTTGTTTTCAATTTGGGCTTGAATCTCAGACATTAGAAATTGGCTGTGACGATCCAAAACTTCTTCCTGGGTGTAGCCAAATATTCTTTCTGCGGCTGGGTTCCAACTCGTAATTTGTTGATTAGTATCCCACTCAATAATGGCTAAGGGAGTTTGTTGCACTAATAACTGGAGGCGTTGTTGAGAAGCTCGTAAGCTAGATTCTGCAATGCTCAACTCCCGTAGCGATCGCTCTAGCTGTTGAGAATGTTGTTGCGATCGCTCGTACAGTTGAGCATTTTCCAGGGAGATAGCTGCTTGAGCACACAGTAAGTTGAGCAGTTCAACGCGATCGGCTGTGAATGCACCTGGGACTAAGCTATTTTCCAAATACAAAATACCCAACAACTTCCCTTGATGCAAAATTGGGCTGCACAATAGACTCTTAGGCTGCCGATGCATAATATATGGATCGCTAGCTAGAACTACATCGGCATTGGCGTTCAGTAGGACGACGGTTTGCCCCTCATGCTTAACTTTGTAAATGACCTTCAGAGGAATATCCTGACTCTCTTCAACGGGAATACGCTGGAAGACAACAGGCTTTGACCCTGCTATGATTGACCCTTTAATCAGCAAGCGATCGTCCCGCAGAAGCATCAACACACATTTGTCTGCCCCAGCATTTTCGAGAACAATAGAGAGCAAGGATGCCAGTAGTTTTTCCAGTTCAATTTCGCTGGAGAGTGTCTGAGACGCTTTGAGAATAGTTGCTAGATCAAGCGAAACGAGAGCACTGGAAACACTGGAAGCAGAACTGGTAAACGTAGCTTTTCCCGTCGCGAAGACTGTTTCGAAAATGGAAAGAGAGGGGTGGGTTTGCTGGAGAATAGGAGCCAGCAAGTCTGGATAGCAGCGTTCCAAATCCTCAACTTTGGCTTTGGCATCCCAACGGGCATAGCCATAGTAGGCTTGAGCCATATATTCCTGTGCAATGCGGACTTTTCCCCATTCCAGATAGAATTTTGCGGCCAGTTCATTAGCAAGAGCTTCTTCTTGCGTAAATGCATTGGCTTTAGCTCCAGCGATGGCCTGATCGTAAAGGTGAATCGCTAGAGACCAATCCTTCAGCAGCTTTGCCTTTTCTGCTTCTACTAAGTTGTACTTGTGCTCAAAATTGGCAGGTGCATCAGTCAACCAAACCTTCATATGGGTTTGGTTAACCTCAACTTGCTGGAGAGCACTTGCGATCTTTGCCTGGGAAGCTTCGTCATCACTGTTTTCTACTCGAAGCGACTCACTACATTGAGCCAGCAACGCCAACGAATAATAGAAGTTATGAATACTAACCGTGATAAAGCCAGGGACAGCTCCTAAATAATCCGTGGCTTGAGCTGCGTAAAGGGCAGCGGCTGAATGGTCTTCAAATAAATAATTGAGGATGCTCTTTGCTATGTAGGTTGCAAACGGCAGCGTCCGGTCATTTCCTGCACAAAAAACGGGTAGAAGCTCAACTTCGTCAAAATACTTGCCCGTTAGCTGCAAGAGCGTCGTTGCCTCACCCAGTAAATTAGATACTAATTGCTGCCAAACTTTAGTATTATAAAGCGCATGCTCCTGATTGGTCTTTAGAAGAATATCCAGCGCAAGAGCCTGTTTCTTCTGGACTTCTTCTAATGGTTCTCCTGTCAGGAAATAGTGTGTACAACCGTGAGCCGTAGCATAGCTGGCATATTCAATATCTCCGGTTTCAAAACCAATTTGGCTGGCTCTTGCTAGTGGCTCAATGGTGTCTCGGATTGCCTGTTTCCAGGGTTTAATAAAGCTGTTGAAGAGATTGTTGACTCGGCATTCCAGTTCTTTTGCAGAAAACTTCTCTACGATCTTGAGGGCTAGCAGTCCAGAGTAATAGCCTGTATCCAGCAGGTGTTCTTCCAGCCCACCCAGCAATAGACCGTAATAGATATAACCGATCGCAGTGACCGAAGCTTGACCGTGTTCCAGGCTCAAAGCAATCATTGTGGTCACCATAGGCGGCAGCAGTTCTGGCTGCGTGGTGTAGGCAGATGGAAAGAGTGCCATTAAAATGCGCTGGATCGCAAGCTGATTCGGCTCCTTCATGATCGGCATCGATTCTATCTCTGCCATGGTCGGCAGTTGGATCTCTAAAAGTGAAGGAGCCTGAGTTAAATCAACACCCACAAGATCCAGCGCTGACATTCCTGCTTCAAGAGCTTTGGGCATTTCTGCCTGAGCCATGTACATTTGAATTTGCAGTTCATAGATCTTGACGCGATCGCACAAATTAGTGGTGTGTTGTAGAACCACATTGGCTAACGTTTGTGCCTTCGCAAAGTTAATATTCAAATATTCGGCTTCAACCGCAGCTTCATAAAGCGACAACGTCAAGTGATATTGATTTTGCCAACTCTCTGTTTCTAGTAAACGAATGCCGATACCAAAATGCTGGGTCGCTGCGGCATAGGCTGTAGATGAGCAGGCTTTCTGTCCAGCCAGGAGATTAAGTTGAGCTAATTGGTTCCGTTCTTCTGGCGATGTAATCAGATCAAGCCCTGCGTTTAAATGATTAACAATATCGAAGAGCTTGTCGTCTTTTTCTGTTTCAGATGCGTTATTTAAGAGTAAGCGACCAATCTTAAGGTGGGTTGCCTGTTTCTGATTATCAGGAATAAGAGAATGGGCGGCTTGTTGAACGCGATCGTGCAGGAAGCGGTAGGTGCAGTTTAACGCCTGCTTCAGGTCAAGGCTTTGAGAGCCCACCTCAGATGCCCACTCCTCTGGGGAGAGATGATAAAACTTGTACACTTCAGTGTTAGGCAAAATTAGCCCTTCTTGCAATGCCTGCCACAACTCCACTGCCACCTGAGCAGCGGGTTGCTGGGAGACAATTGCCAGGGTCTCTAAATCAAACTGCGCTCCCACACAAGCTGCCAGCTTCAACATCTGCTGAGTTTCTGGAGGCAATTTTTGAAGCTGACGTGCCATGAACTCGACCACATCATCGGTCATGGTTGAGGTTTCCACACCAGCTAGATCCGATTGCCAGCATCCATCGTCTGGATCAAACGTAATGAACCCTTCCTGATGCAGGGTTTTGAGAAATTGTGTGGTGAAGAAGGGGTTGCCCTGGGTCTTTTGATAGGCTAACTTGCTGAGCGGTAACGCTTGTGCCAGTTCACAACTGAGTGTCTCAGCAATTAAATGACTGATATCTGATTGGCTCAAGGGAGCCAGGGTCAAGGTGTTGAGGGTTGCCCCTGCTTTGGCAATCTCATCCAGGGTCAGCATGAGGGGATGAGCTGAGAAGACCTCGTTATCTCGATAGGCTCCAATCATCAGCAGATGCCCTGTTTTTTGCCCAACAAGCAGCACTTGCATCAGGTTGAGCGAGGCAGAATCTGCCCACTGTAAGTCATCAAGGAACATCACCAGGGGATGCTGCTGAGTGGCAAATACAGCAATAAACTTTTGGAATAACAAATTGAAGCGGTTTTGAGCTGAGCTGCCTGAAATTTCAGCCGTAGGCGGCTGTTTGCCAATAATTTGCTCCAGTTCTGGAATCACTTCAACGAGTACTTGCCCATTGTCGCCAACCGCAGATAAAATGCGGTGTCGCCACTGGACTAGCTGCTCGTCGCTTTCGCTCAGCAGATGTCTCATCAGGTCGCGGAATGCCTGAACGAAGGCAGAAAACGGAATATTGCGGTTGAACTGGTCGTATTTGCCTTTGATGAAGTAGCCCTGCTGACGGGTAATCGGTTTGTGGACTTCATTGACTACTGCCGTTTTGCCAATGCCAGAAAACCCTGCGACCAGAATGAGTTCTGATGTTCCCTGAGTCACACGATCGAAGGCTGCCAGGAGTGTTTGAACTTCAGCCGTCCGCCCATAGAGCTTTTCAGGAATGATGAAGCGATCGCTCAAGTCCCGTTGACCCAGCGCAAAGGGAGCGATCGCTCCGGTTTCTTGCCATTGAGCCAAACACTGCTGTAAATCATGCTTTAGTCCCAGAGCATTTTGATACCGATCTTCTGCGTTTTTTGCCATCAGTTTTGCGACGATTGCCCCCACCATTGCAGGCACGGCAGTATTCACATGCTCTACGGGTTTGGGCAGTCTGGCGATATGACAATGCACTAACTCCAGCGCATCGTCTGCGGTAAAGGGCAACGTTCCGGCCAGGAGCTGGTAGAGGGTCACACCCAGGGCATAAAAATCGGTTCGATAGTCAACACCCCGATTCATGCGTCCAGTCTGCTCTGGAGCTAAATAGGATAAGGTTCCTTCTAATGCGTTGGGGCTTTGGATTTCCTGGGTTTCCTTTGGCAATAACGAGGCAATGCTGAAGTCGATTAGCTTGACTTGTTTTGTCTCTGGATGAATGACGATATTGGCAGGTTTGATATCTTTATGTACAACCCGATGCTGTACTAAGTCGTGCAGAATATCCGCCAGTTGTATGGCGATCGCTAGTACCTCTGCCAGTTCTAGAGGATGCTGCTGAATGTAGCGCCCCAGATCAATTCCACCCCAATCTTCCATGACCAAGGCAAAGCCCTTCCCCATCGGCTCCAAACCCAGAGGCTGGATAATGCCAGGACTGGACAGGTGTTTGGCAACGCTGTATTGATTGCGAAACTGAACCAATTCGCTAAAACTGGGATATTCTCGCCGCAGTACCTTGATGACCACTGGCTGCTGCGTTGAGTTTTGTAGCGCTCGATATACTGCTGTTCGAGATCCCAGATAAAGTTGCTCGACAGTGGTATAGCCAGAAATCGTAACCAAAGCGTTAGAAGAGGTGCTTGCTGGAGAGACCATAGATCACAGAGAGCGAGGTCGCTAAATCGGGGTTAAATCCTCATCACAGAGTTCCCTATGTTCGAGCGATCTCACCATCAAGTCCTGACCCGATAAGGTACCTGTCAGGCCAGTAGAGGAGACTTTATGTGCAGCCTGTTCCCTCTTTGTAGACCCCATACAACTAGAGGAGGAAGTAAAAGTACCAAGGCAAAAAGCAGGCTGAAATGAACTGAAGCGTTTAGACGTTACCGCAGTCATGCTGGCCGCTTCATATTGTTACAGCAGTTCTCAATTGAGTCAGCCACAGTCTCGCCAAGATGGGTGTGGAATGTAGGGTGTGGAATGTAGGGTGTGGAATGTAGGGTGTGGAATGTAGGGTGTGGAATGTAGGGTGTGGAATGTAGGGTGTGGAATGTAGGGTGTGGAGTGTAGGGTGTGGAATGTGGTGAATGCAAATGAAAATGGCTGTAATTGCCGATCGCCGTACCATTGACTCCATTCCTGCTCAATTTTATCAGGGATAACGGTTTCTCCGGTGAGCGGATCTTGAGCTTCGGTTCAGTTAGATTTGTACTCATTGCAGGAGCGACAAGTCATTTATTCCTTCGGTGGCCTTACGAAACGACAGTCATTCTTCGGTGGCGTTTTCTCTAAAAGTTGGTGACTAAAAGACCTCAAAGTTCTGCTCTGTAGAGCTTTGAGGTAAAAAGCGATGGTGACATTCATCCCTATTTCTTCGCTCTGTAGTCGAGTAGTCGTTGTATTTTCAAACTCCCTTGCACCAGGCGTTTGAGAATTCGGCATAAGGCATCTGTTGAGCGCAGTATGACAATAATTTGTGGCACTCATGCAGTTGCACTGTAGCTTGATTGGACATGGAAAGATCTACGTCTGTAAACAATAGGCTTAATTGATAGACAACATGGCTTAATTGGTTGTCTAACATGACTTCTTTCAAATCTTCGACAACTCGTTTGCGGTGAAGTGAGATCTTCTCGTTCAAAAGAAGGTGCAATAAGCAGTCGATCGCTTTTGGATGTCCAGGTTGGAGGGTTGCCAGTCGATAGGCAATTCGCCGTTGATTTGCCCAATCTTTTGCCGTGAATAACCGTTGTTCTAATGTATTGATGAGTTGATTGAGATCTTGCTGATTGGTTGTTTTGGTTTGATGTTTTTGACTTGTTCTCTCGATTTTTTTCATGGACTGGAGTACAGCACTTGCAACACCGTTTTGTGGATCAAGGGTGATTAAGTTCTCTGCGGTTCGCAATCGCAATGTAGCATTTTCGGTTGAGTCAATAATCTGCTCCAGGGTGGCGATCGCTCTCCCATGACCAGGATTGATTTTTCCCAGGCTGTAGGCGGCTCTACGACGAATATTGTCCTCCTGGGTTGACTCCAGAATCTCTTCCAGGGAACGAACCACAATCGGATGACCAGGATCAATTCTGCCTAAGCTTTCAATGACCTGCAATTTCAGAGCTTCACTCTGTAGTGTGTCAATGAGTTGAACTAAGGTAGCGATCGCCATTGGATTACCCCGATCAAGCGTCTTACCCAGGGTGTAAGCGGCCTGCCAGCGAGCAAAGGGATTCTCCGCTGTCTGGACAAACTCCTCCAGAGCCGCGATCGACAACTGGCGATCGGTTTGCAGCAACGCGACTCTGGCTCCTTCACAGAGGGAAGCAGGAAATACCCCAAATCGCCATTGGAGGAGTTGAGCCAGGATCGTGTGGGCGTGAGTGGATTGAGGAAACTCCGCCAACCCTGCCGCCGCCAAGCAGTATGCCCGGTGCGAGTAGAACCCGCCACAGCGATCGTCAAACGTCATGAGTGCTGTAATGAATGCCTCCTTCTCGGCAACAGCAATACCCGTTCTCCCCAACCAGAGCAGAATCACCTCTCGCCAGGAGGAATTAAACACTGGAAAATCGTGAGCCGGATCAAAGAAGAACTGCCAATCTGAAATGGCTTGTGCGGCAAAATATTCCTGGAACGTGGGGTGGTAAAAGGCGTAAATCTTCTCGCCTGTGGTCGCTGAAATTCCAACCTGATTGAGCCAACCCAACTGCAATGCCAGGGTCATTAAGTTCAATGATTGGGCGAACGCTGCCTGAGCAAAGGAGTGGGACAGCCGAAACCGCATTTTTTCTTGCAACAGTGCCCGCAGTGCGACCTGCCCTAATGTTTCGTTTAACTGTTGCCGTTGGGCGATCGCGGTGGGAAAGCGATCCTGCTTCCATTCGTAGATGGTTTCGACAAACTGCCGATAGAGTAAGGATTTTGTCTGAGGTAATGCTCCCTGTGCCAGTGACCAGGAGCGGCAAAGCAAAGCTAACCGCAGCGGATTTTTGATGGCATCCCTGATCCGCTTTCGCTGGGGGTTGTTCAATTCCTGTCGCAAGCGATCGCCTAATGGGGGGGTGTGCTGAAACCAGCGATCGATGAACTGCCCCACCTGATCTCCATCGCTTCCACTTCCATCATTGAAGCTGCGGTTGCAGTAGACCGTAAACCCATCAAGAGCATTTTTGCCACTGTCCCAAACATTGGGGCGACAGGTCAGCACCACATGGGCATTCGCAAGCCACCCTCGCAGTTGACGGGCAAGACTGGTGAGTGCTGTTGCCCCATCCATTGCCATTTCATCGATCGCATCCAGCAATAGCCAAACCCGCCCCTGCTCGAACTGTTGGGCAAACGCTTCCTGAAGTTCTGATGGCACACTAATCTTCTGGGTTGCCTGCTTCAGCCAGTCCTGTAAGAGATAGTTCTCCAGTGTTGCTCCCTGCAAATCGGCCAGCGAAATCCAGATGGGGAGTGCCTGTTGTTCCAAAAGCCAGAAGGCGATCTTTTGGAGCAGGGTTGTTTTACCTGCACCTGCTTCACCCACGATCGCCACTCGTTGTTTTTGGGGCGATCGCAAACGATCAAACAATTCGTCTAATAAAAGGGTATTTTCTGATTCTTCCCCTTCCTCAACTTGTAGACCAAGAGTCGATAAACCACTGGCTTCGCGATGCCGCTGCTTGCGTTCGATCAAGCCCAATGGCAAATAGAGTTCATGCAGGTTGAACGCCATGCCATCGCTGACCGTCAATGGATTGATCGTCAGCCGCTCGTGTTGCTGTACTTCCAGGCTGTCGCGGCAAAGTTGCCACCAGAAGTCTTGCCCATCCATTCCCGGATCGTTTGGCTCTGCTGATTCCTCGCCTGTCACCTGTTTCGATTTCTGGGGGCGGCGTTTCTCCCATTCCTGCTTGAATTGGTGCAGGTTTGCTGGGCGATCGCTCCGCCTGTGCCACAGGTTGAGGGTAAAGTGCCACACCTCCGATCCGCCTTTGTTGGGGCGATTGTCGTCCAGGATCTCCAGAAAATCCTCAAACCGCCGCAATGCCTCCTTGATCTGTTCGCCACTGAGGGCAGACTCCGCCAGTTTGGTTAGAGCCTCTAAGAATCGAACTTTCGTTCGCACCACCAACCGTTGCTCGGTCTGCCAGTGAGTCTGAATGTGCGATCGCAGCCCATCCAGAGCCACCTCATCACAGTCCAACTCGTCATTCGCGTAGTCGAGCAGGGTGGTGAACAGGTGGAGCGATCGCTTTTTCGCTTCAGGGCCGTAACTGGGGCGTGCCATCGGTAAAGAAATCGATGCTGTACAAGGGATTTCGAGACAAATTGAGAATGCTTCACGGTTCTAACTCACATTTTCCCCCAGAAGCCAGGGGAATTCCCCCGGTTCAATCATTCCCCTAACGTCAGGATGGTTGTGGAGTAACGCTTTTAGCCATTTTTGTGCCAATTCGCCTGGGGGAGCTTATCTTTCCTATTCTTGAGACATCAAACAAATGGAAAAGAAGGACACGAAACCATGCCTTACGAAACGTTAAACCTCTCTACCCCTAAACCTGTTCTCTCCTGGGCAAACCACAAACTCGGTCAGGATGAAACCAAAATGGCAAAGAATGTGGCATCCCTGCCCTTTGTCTTCAAACATGTTGCCTTGATGCCCGATGTCCATTTAGGGAAAGGGGCTTTGGTCGGTTCGGTGGTGGCAACGAAAGCGGCGATCGTCCCGGCGGCGGTGGGTGTTGATATTGGGTGCGGTATGTGCGCGATTAAAACGCCGTTTGTGGCTGACCAACTGGACGGCAAACTGCAACAAATTCGGCAAGACATTGAAGCCTTAATTCCGGTTGGCTTTAACGAAAATGATGCAGCGGACGCACAAGTGCTGAACTGGCAGGGCTGGCAAGACTTCAAGCATCTGCACGCTGGCGCACAGCATCTAGAAGCCAAGGCTGTAAAGCAGATGGGATCGTTGGGTGGCGGCAACCACTTTATTGAAGTCTGTGTGGATGAGCAACATCAGGTGTGGATAATGCTGCATTCGGGTTCCCGTCATATTGGCAACGTGCTGGCACAGCGTCATATCGAAACGGCGAAGGAGTTGGCAAAGCTGGCGGGTGAAAAATTGCCTGATCCTGACCTGGCACATTTTGTGCAGGGAACTCCAGAGTTTGAGGCGTACTGGCGCGATTTGCAGTGGGCACAGAACTATGCCCGTGTGAACCGCGAGGTGATGATGGCGCGATCGCAGCGAGTGCTGGAAAAGCATCTGGCAAATGGTCAGCCCTTCACCCCCTGCCTGAATGTCAACTGCCACCACAACTATGCCGAGCGAGAAGTGCATTTCGGCGAGGAAGTGTATGTGACTCGTAAGGGTGCAGTCCGGGCACAGGCAGATGACTACGGCATCATTCCCGGTTCGATGGGAGCCAAGTCCTACATTGTGAAGGGAAAGGGGGATGCGGCAAGCTACTGCTCTTGCTCTCACGGGGCGGGACGGTTGATGTCTCGCAATAAGGCAAAGCTCAACTTCACGCTGGAGGATCTGATCCAGCAAACAAAGGGAGTTGAGTGCCGTAAGGATACAGGGGTGCTGGATGAAATTCCCGGAGCCTACAAACCGATCGACCAGGTGATGGCAAACCAGTCCGACCTGGTGGAGGTGGTGGCAACCTTGAAGCAGCTTGTTTGTGTGAAGGGTTAGGGAGGGATGGCCGTTACAAAGCCAGGGGCATCCCCCAGGTCTTGAACCTCCCCTAGCTCCCAAACTCCAGTCATTGCAGGCTCTCCAACAATTCATACTCAATTCGCCTGGGGGAAGATGAACCGCCTATTCTGGATTCATCAAAGGGAAGGGAGACGAGAGAACGCTTCTCACCTCCTACCCCCCAATTTTCAACCATGTGGCGGCTAGCTCAACAGTAGAGCGCCAACCATTGCCCGAAAGGGACGCAGATTGAGGGTTATCGCTTTGGACGACTCCCCCCTTAATCGCCGGAGATGCGGGTGCAACCCCCGCGCCGCTACACCAAACGCTGGCAGGTAGTTTAACAGTAGAACGCCTAAAACATCCTTGTTCATACCTTGCCCGAAAGGGACGACGAATGAGGGTTATCGCCTTCTAAGCGGGTGATGTGGGTGCAACTCCCACCCTGCCAATTTCCAGACATTGCCCTGACGGGCTGGAGGTTGTAATGACGTACAAGTTTTTTGTACAGAACAAAACGCAAACACCGCAGAACCAGGTGATTCCTGGGCGGGAAGCAGACATGATTCAGGGGCGTTCCGGTGGCTGGATGTTCAAGGCCGATATCTGGAGTGTGCTGCGTCGCTGTCTGTTAATTGGAACGGCTCAAGGGGCTTACTACGCGGGCAAGCAAGAGTTGACAGGGGAATTTGTCGAAGTGTTGAAACGGGCGATCGCCCTCAACCCCGATCGCGTTGCCTCGGAAATCCTGTATGCCAGCGACGGACGGGCAATCAATAACAGTGCGCCACTATTGGCGTTAGTGTTGCTGTCGATGGGTGAGACGGTGGAAGCCAAGCACGCGTTTCAGTCGATCTTTCCCCAGGTGGTACGAACCGGAAGCCATTTCTACGAGTGGTTGAGCTACACCAAAGCCATGCGTGGATTTGGCAAGATTATTCGTGAAGCGGGTCATTCCTGGTTATCCAACCCGGATGTGAAAGGGCTGGCCTATCAACTGCTGAAATATCAGCAGCGTCAGGGGTTCTCGCACCGGGATGCGCTGCGGCTGTTTCACGTTAAACCGTTGACGGAAGATCACAACCAGCTATTTCAGTGGGTGATTCAAGGCTGGGACAACCTGCCACAGAAAATCCCTTCGGATGCGCTGGCTCAACTCTGGTGGTACGAGTGGCTGAAGCGTAATCCTGAAAAGACCCATGAGGCGATCGCCAAAGGTCGGTTAACGCATGAAATGGCAGCACCCGTGGGCAAGATGGACAAGCAGGCATGGCAACTGCTGTTCAAGGATATGCCGATCGGAGCGTTGCTGCGAAATTTGGGATCGTTAACTCAACTGGGTGTGTTGACGGCTGACAACCGCGACAACCTGAAGCGGGTTGCGAAAGTCCTCAACAGTGCGGAGCATCTGCGGAAAGGACGCATTCACCCGATCGATGTTTTGAAAGCGCTCAAGACCTATCAATCGGGTGGGCAGTTGGGACGCAGCCAGAAAACCTGGCAGCCTGTTCCCCGCATTGTGGATATTCTGGAGCAAGCGCTGGAACTTTCCTTTGAGGTGTTGCAACCAACGGGTAAGGTGTTTCTGCACGCGATCGATATCTCCGGTTCCATGTCCTATTCCAGCGTCAGTTCGATTGGGTTAACTTGCTGTGAGATTGCCACCACAATGGCTCTGGCAACGGCAAAGGCCGAACCGCACTATGTCATTCGCGGATTTGCTACGGATTTCCGTGATTTGAAGATTACAGCACGGGATTCGTTTGGGGGGGCGATCGCCAAAGCCAGCAACCAGAACTTTGGGGGAACGGATGCATCGGTAGCGTATGACTGGGCAATTAAGCACAAGTTTAAGGCAGACGTGTTCTGCTTCTGGACGGACTGCGAAAGCTGGGCAGGGCGCAAGCATCCGAGTCAGGCGTTAGCCGAGTATCGCCGTAAGGTAAATCCTGGGGCAAAAGCGGTCTATGTCACCCTGGCTCCCTACAATATCTCGCTGGTTGATCCACAGGATTCAATGTCGTGGGATATTGCTGGGTTCGATCCGGGAACACCCCGGTTGATCCAGATGATTGCGGCAGGTGAACTGTAGTTTGCTGAACTCAATGGGGGGCATCTTTGAGGATGCTCCTCATTATGGTGTGGATCAAATC
Organism: Oculatella sp. LEGE 06141; assembly: GCF_015207605.1. GTDB lineage: Bacteria > Cyanobacteriota > Cyanobacteriia > Elainellales > Elainellaceae > Oculatella. The sequence continues at coordinate 22,443 of NZ_JADEWO010000043.1, read as the reverse complement.
TCTCCCCGTTTATTAACCCGGCAATAAAAGATTTGGCATAAGGAATTGGGGTTCGGCTCCGCTCACCCCACATGGGAGCGAGTGGTGAGCGGAGTCCAAAGGGAGTGAGTGGTGAGCGGAGTGTAATCACTCCACATGGGAGTGAGTGGTGAGCGGAGTCCAAACACCCCACACGGGAGCGAGTGGTGAGCGGAGTCCAAACACTCCATACGGGAGCGAGTGGTGAGCGGAGTTCAAATACGGTTTGCCCTGGGAACAATGGCTGCCAGGTTAATAGCAGTATCGGAGGGTGCCTGAGTGCGCCAAACGGGTCTTAGGGATCTGCAAAATAATCATGTACCCATGAGCCAAAGGGAGATGAGGGCTGAGCGCAGTCGAAGCCCGATCAGTGGGTGTGTTATTTTCCTGCAAACCCCTTACCTGATTCACACTCCGATTACCTTGCTGGTCGATCGAGGGGTTGAGCATGGTAACTGAATGTATTGGTTGGAGCCGCAGAACTGGTCTTGGGCGATCTGGATCAGGCTGGTGAAGATACCCCTGCCGAACGGTTGGGGTAAAAGAGGTACACACTCTGAAAGCCTTCTAGATAATGGCCTCAAGCTCTGGAGAACTGTGCCAGTAGTGTGCGAGTTGTGCCATAGTTTTGGGCGGTTCACCTGTAGCGTTAAGGGAGGTCGATGTATTGGCTTCCCTGCAATGGTTTGGTGCCATCTCCGCACGCCCATCGTGTAAACCTGTATCAAGACAGACTTGCAAAAAGTCTAATTCTCCAGTACGGTTGTTTCTCAGTAACAAAATATCCGCAATCGAAGCGTCACCTGGAAGCTGCGCCAACAGCCCCAGGCGACTAACCCTCAAAACTGCGTGAACAGTTCGGAGGGCTAGAGGGCAGTTTATCACTCCACTAGCCACCCTGACTTTGCTATGGCAATAAAAGCAGCAGGGTGGCTTTGGTTTTGGGTATCTCATCAACCCCGTTCCATTAGTGGAGTGAAAACTGCTATGACTGATCATTGTGCCCCAATGCAAGCGATTAATCCCGACCCGCGTATCCTCACTACGCTGGTGATTGGCACGAAAGATAATGTAAAGGCGCATATCTTGCGCCAACACACCCTTGGCCTTGCCGAAGCAGGGGCATGGAGTAAGCCGATTCCGGTGCCCAACTGTCCTGATAAGGTGATGTGTGTTCTCAGCCGGATCATGATGTAACTCCGTCCTGATCCGGAGGTTTGAGCGGTTTGGTTTGTGGCTCTCTGTTGGGGCATAGCGTTGGGGTCGGCCTTGGCAAGGGAGATGCCGAATGCTATGTCCTGACATGGAACCATTCGGTACGGTTCAAACAGCGGCATTGATCATGATGGTGATGTGTGTGGTGCTGGTGGGGCGATCGCCTTATTCCGTTATGATGCGATCGGCTGAAGATCTAATCTCACGATTTGAGACGATCTTCTAACCCACCATCGGGTGAGATGTTGGCCTCGACAGGAGCAGGCGATCGTCTTATGATGGGGGTACGCTAAATTTGGCAGATCGAAGCGGGGGTCAAAACCCTGGGGGTTTCGCCAAAATCGCCAGAACCTTGAAAAATCAATATGTTTGGATTTTCATTTCGTCAAAGGAATTGAAAATCAGCGACGCTGAAGGGCTGGAATGGGCGCTTTTTTGGAGGTCTGCCAAAATCCTTCCCAGAAGCGTTACCAGGAGGGCATCTCAGGCTGCGCTCTTGCAGCCCAATGAATCCCGGCAACGGGACTGAAACCATCGTCTGGCTCTTGTACACTACCAGGGTGGCGTTCTTGCAGCCCAATGAATCCCGGCAACGGGACTGAAACTTGTCGGATTCTTAGGGCTAGCCATCTCCGCTCCACTTGCAGCCCAATGAATCCCGGCAACGGGACTGAAACTTATCAAAGCGGTGTTCATGCGGAACTCTAAACAGCTTGCAGCCCAATGAATCCCGGCAACGGGACTGAAGCTTTCAGGGAAGAATTGCAACAGCAATTGCTGCTTAATCTTGCAGCCCAATGAATCCCGGCAACGGGACTGAAACATTGAAGCCATAGAAAGTAATGAATCCAGGCTGGAGGCTTGCAGCCCAATGAATCCCGGCAACGGGACTGAAACGATCTTAGTGCGTGCCGTTGCTCGAACAACGACTCCGCTTGCAGCCCAATGAATCCCGGCAACGGGACTGAAACCCTTGTAATTCGCTGTTCTGGACTCATTGCGTTCCAGGGCTTGCAGCCCAATGAATCCCGGCAACGGTACTGAAACAGATGGCTTGCCAGAGCGAAGCACCAACATCGCAATGAGATAGCTGCGATCGCCCCAAATAAACTAAACTACTATATAGTTATTTAATCGTTATTGTATTTCACCAAAACGATGTCGAAACCTGCCAAACCGTTCGTCCCTGTGGCTGTTCTCGAAGCCGTTGCGGATTACTTCAAAATTCTTTCAGAGACGAGCCGATTGCAGATTTTGCAATCTTTGCGCTCAGGTTCAATGAACGTGATGGAACTGTGTGAAGCAACCGGATTAGGGCAGGCCAATCTTTCCAAACATCTAAAGGTGATGACGCAAGCCGGAATTCTCACCCGGCAAGCCAGAGGAACCAGCGCCTATTACAACATTGCCGATCCCTTGGTATTCGAGTTTTGTGAACTGGCCTGTGGGCAAATTGGCGATCGCCTCCAGCAACAGGCCAAAACATTTCTGCAAGCCGCCCCCTTCCCACCCAACGACCGTACCGCCAATAAAACCACCCAATCCCAAAAAACAACATCCCAAAAAACACCGTCCCAAAAAACGAGAGAAAAAGCGCCAGCTCCAACTTCCCACATCAGAAATTAGTTGAGTTTCGGTATTTGAGATAGTATTATCGTTAAATTGCTATTTAGTTATTAACTCAAATACCTGTATGCTGCGATCGCTTCCTCCTCTCCGCATAGGTCAGCACACCGCTCATTATCCAATTGTTCAAGGGGCAATGGCCGTTCGCGTCTCCGGTGCCAGTTTAGCGGGAGCCGTTGCCAACGCGGGGGGTGTGGGTGTCATCTCATCGCTAGGACTGGGGCTGAACTCTCCCTATTTCGGCACTCGCCTCAGACAAGGCACCTTTTTCATTGCCAACCAACTGGCCTTAGTTGACGAACTACAAAAAGCGCGTGCCCTCAGCCCTGATGGCATGATTGGGGTGAACATCCTGGTTGCCACCAAAGACTACTCCGTTGTCGCACGGACAGCCGCCGCAAATGGCGCTAATTTAATCATCACCGCAGCCGGGTTGCCCCTACACCTCCCCGCTTACACCGCCAGCTATCCAGAAGTAGCTCTGGTGCCAATGGTGTGCGGGTTAGAAGCCGTGCAAACCATTTGTCAAACCTGGCAGCAACAGTACGATCGCTTACCCGATGCGTTCATTGTCGAAAACTCTAAAGCCGCTGGAGGGCACATTGGCACCACCTGTGAAGAGTTCAACAGCCAGATTGAAAACGTGCTTCCCCACATTCAGAATTATCTTCAAAATCAGCTACAGGTTACTATTCCGCTAATTGCTGCCGGAGGAATCTGGGAGCGAGCCGATGTCGATCGCATGTTGGCGCTAGGAGCCAGCGGAGTACAAGTTGGCACCCGGTTCATTACAACCGAAGAATGTGATGCCGATCGCCGCTACAAAGAGTTTCATCTCAACGCCAGTTCAGGCGACGTGGTAGTGGTACCCAGTCCAGTTGGTAAACCCGCCCGGGCGTTACGCAATGCCTTTGCAGAAAAAGCGATCGCCGCCTCCCCCGATTTAGAGCGTCGCTGTATTGCCAACTGTCTGGAAAACTGTCTGTGCCGCGACCATCGTCAATCGTATTGCATCCTTCAGGCACTCGCAAAGGCAGCCTGTGGCGATGTCGAGAATGGGCTGGTTTTCTCTGGAGCCAATGTCGGACGAGCAGAGCAAATTTTGTCCGTCGCTGAGGTGATGGCCGAGTTAACGGGAGTACGAGACGCTGTCATTGCTTAATAGCACTTCTCTAAGGATGCAGGTAATTACTCAACTACCCGGAGTTCGAGTGGGATGGTAAGCTAGAGGAATGAAGGAACTCCCCGATCTCAAGCAATTGAGCAACGAAGAGAAGGACACCCTGATTGTGGGGTTATGGGAGGAGTTGGTTAAATTGCGGGAACTGGTTCAAGGACTGCAACCTAGGCAGAAGAAACCGAAGAAAACATCAAAAAATTCTAGCCTTCTTCCATCCAAAGGCTTCAAGGCAAACGTTGAGACCTCCAGCAACCCAGCCAACCCGAGGTCAAGCGAGTTGCACCAGGCGTTGCTGAGTTTTTGGACTGACCCGGACTCCGGTTAAAAGGGCCACATCTTCTGTGGCATGAGCATAGGACACATTCGCACTGATTCTCAGACAACACATCTCCAGATAGGGACTCAACTGGCTCCCTTTGCCGACCCCCAATTGATTGGCTTGTTCGCTGGTCAACTGCAATGGTCCTAAAATGCTCTTTAGCTGTCGCGGGTACCCTTCGGTTATGCCCGTAACTGTTTCGATAAAAAATGTCCATCTCAGGTGTCACATGCTTCTGAACCTGCTCACGCACCGTTGCTTCAACTTTTCCCAGGTTGGTCATGGGCATTTGACTAGCATCAGCATCCTTGTACAGCAATTTGGCAAGTTCGCGGACATGATACGCAACGGCTTGTTCTTCTTCAGGTGTCATGATCCATCATCCAGTGATTGAGTATTCCTCCATTCTGATTTTTCTACTCAGAAGGTGACACGCTCTCATCACCACATATCTGTAGCCTACATTATGGCAACTTTGATGTTAATGGAGATTAACCCAGCTTCGATTCAGAATTGTACGCTTCGATGTATTGAGGAGACGGCCATTGCTTTTGATTAACGGGAAGCCTGGATTCATCTATCACTCCGACATTTTTTTGAAAACTTGATAAGTCAAAGTTTTCTTTAATGGCTATATCCTTAATACTATTAGGAATTGACAGCAAGTAGTTGCTCGACGAACTGTCAAAATCCAATTTAAGCAACCCGTTGTCAAACCCCCAGTGGCATTGCTTGCACAAGCATATTCCATTCCTCACCGAGTTTAGATCATACGTAGACCACGGTAAAATATGGGCTGCATCGACGCCAGGAGAGTCAAAACCTTTTAATCTTGGCAAACGTTCCCCTGAAAAAAGACACCGATGACCATAAGCGTCACGAACATCCTTGCTGAATCTCCGTGCGTCTGGGCCTCTGTCGGCTTGCCTACGCCACTTCCTTACTCGGTTACGCTGCGAATCTAGGGGGGAAATATCGCTATCTTCAGACTCATAACCCGTTATCTCGTCCGTAATACCTGTGTAATCAGAACTTGAGTAATCTGGTAAGTTAAATTTATTGAGAATTTGCGGTAGTACATCAGTGTTAAGCAAAAATCTTTTTTGAATTTTTTCCGCAGTTTGTTTAATGCCCAAATGGTCGGAGGTGGTTACTGCGGCCTCATGTGCTTGGATTAAATTACTCAATTCGGACGACTGTTGACTTGATATTGTCCATAGCATGTTGATAATTGCCATTCGCTCGGCAAAATCGACTTTAAGAACCCCTCCCTGGCTTTTTGCCCAGACACTGGTCGGGGCAAAAACAACTTTTGTTGCATCAGTTTCAACCAAGTCAACATCAATCCCATAAAGAATGTAATTCTTGTGGGAAAGACTTGTTAAGGCAAACTTAGGTGTCTTAATTAGCTCTCTCCGTGGCTCTGGTAGAAGCAAGATTGAGTAAATCACTGCATATGGATGCTTGCCATCTAACCCTGGACGAATTCTCGGCTTCCCAGACAGCCTGTGGGCTTTTGCTTTTCCGTCAATTTCCAAGCCTGGAGTTATTTGAAAATAAAAATCTTTTTCAAGTAGCTCGGAAGCGTTTACTCCATTATCGGAACCAGCAAGTTCGTAATCTCCTCGGCCACCGCTGGGTCTTAAAGCAATTCTCATATTAGGCTGAACTTTGTAAACGACTTAAGGCGGTAGCAAGGGGCGCAAAAAGCTCTCTACCTTGGCTGTTCACCCGTCTTAGTATTCCCTCAGCGGCATTCGAAGTTAGAAAATATCGATCGTCTGGCCGAAACTTATCAAGAACATCAATCAAGCGTGAAGAAACTGGTTTAAGAGGATATTGTGTGGTGGCACCCATTAGGCAAACGCCTTTTTCCACAACCCCCCCATTGCCCCATTTGATTTTGGGAGCGTCGTCGTGACCAGAAATTGAAGGAAGGCTTACTTTTTGAGCTCTCTTTCCTGAGAGTTCAGGAGTGTGGCTACCAAACCTGTCTATGCCATCAAACAGACTAAATTCAAACAGATCCGGACTTGATTGTCGCAATTCCTTTACTATCCGCTCGCCAATCCATTGAACAACAGGAACGGACACTGCGTTTCCTGTTGCCTTGTATCTACGACTGTCAAGGTCTACCCCTTCTAGCGGGTAATCTTCGTTTGGCAACGTCCAGTTGGTGGGAAAACCTTGAATTCTTTCGCATTCCCTTGGTGTCAACCTCCTGACTTCAGACTCGTAGGAGACATAAGAACGACTCCAGTCCGTCCCTGTGTGTCTACCAGAAGTTGCAGCCAAACAAAATGCAATTTCTGGAACCCTAGCACCAGTGACATCACATCGCGATTCCCTTAAAAAACCAAGTCGAGGTTTTTCGGGTAGATAGCTTTGACCTCCTTCGAAAAGGACGTGATAAGCGGATGAGGTGGAGTTAGCCCAAGCGCATATAAAAACTCGTGGACGTGATTGAGGTGCTCCAAAATAACGCGTGTTGAGTGTTCTCCAAGCAACTCCATAGCCCAGTTTTTCTAAGGTATGAAGCAGAATGGCAAAATCCTGTCCATTATGCGAATTGAGAAGGCCCGTGACATTTTCCATCACTACAACTTTTGGGAGCCTTTCTCTAATTAGATTTGCGAAGGGATAAAAAAGCCCAGAGTTTTGGCCCTTTAAGCCCTCTCTGCCCAACCAGCCTCTTGCCACAGAAACATCTTGACAGGGAAATCCGCCACTCCAGATCTGAGTCTCTGGTATGGATGAAGAGTCAACGTCTCGGATATCGTTAAACCTTTTAAGATTAGGCCAGTGCCAATCTAAGACGCTTCCACAAAACTCATCGATCTCACATTGGAAAGCAGATTCAATACCAGCCCTTTCAAAGCCGAGATCAAATCCCCCTATGCCAGTAAAGAAGGAAGCACTTGAAATCTTTTCAGATTTAATTGTCTTCTTAGCGATCATTTCTTCTAAAAAGCACTCTTGTTAAGACTTGGAAAAATCTCAATAGGCAGTAGGTGTTTGTCAACTTTATTCAAGGAGTGTAGCATTTAGTGCTACAAACTCCTTTTCTTGACGCTTTAACACTATACATGGAGCAGCACAGGGGCAGATCTATTATCTAAAAGCATCTTAGGATGACTAGAAATGCTTTCTTGATTGAACAAGCAGGCTGAGACTGCAAATAGTTCAATTGTATTATGCCAGAGGTCTAGCCAAATGCCTTTATAAATATAAACAAATTTGGTGGCACGTTGTAGAAACTGTAAATGACGTAAAACATCTGCCCTGCAATTGTTGTGGCGATTTAGCTATAGATAACGATCAGGAATGGACGACAGGTTGTAGAGCGACGCTGATGCCAGCCAAAATCTCGCCTGGAAAGGCGATCGCCATGCTGCCTGCCCTGATAACTTTTTGACAACGTTCCCTCATTAGCCTGGTTAGGAACGACGCATTTTACCTTTCACCTATTGACAAGTATATAACTATAGAGTTATTAAATTAATAAAGCAGGATTTTCCTGTCGATCAATACCTCACACCATCATTTGTACTCAATTAGCACTCATTAAATTATGACAACACTTCTACAACGGCGCAGCAGCGCTGGTTTATGGGATCGGTTTTGTGATTGGATCACCAGTACCGAGAATCGGCTGTATGTAGGTTGGTTTGGCGTTCTGTTAATTCCCACCGCTTTAACTGCCGCGATCGTCTTTATTCTGGCTATGGTTGCCGCTCCTCCAGTGGATGTAGACGGCATCCGAGAACCAGTTTCAGGCTCACTGCTCTATGGCAACAACATCATCTCTGCCACTGTTGTCCCCACTTCAGCCGCCATTGGGTTGCACCTTTATCCCATTTGGGAAGCGGCTTCTATGGATGAATGGTTGTATAACGGTGGCCCCTATCAACTGATAGTGCTGCATTTCCTGATTGCTGTATATGCCTACATGGGACGGCAATGGGAATTGAGCTATCGCCTGGGGATGCGTCCCTGGATTCCGGTTGCGTTTTCCGCCCCGGCGGCGGCGGCAACGGCTGTGCTGTTAATTTATCCGATTGGTCAAGGTAGCTTTTCAGATGGGATGATGTTGGGCATTTCTGGTACGTTCAACTTCATGATTGTGTTTTCGCCCGAACACAACATCTTGATGCATCCCTTTCACATGTTAGGCGTTGCTGGTGTGTTTGGTGGGGCACTGTTCTCCGCGATGCACGGTTCATTGGTGACATCCTCTCTGGTACGTGAAACGAGCGAAACGGAATCACAAAACCAGGGATATAGATTTGGGCAGGAAGAAGAAACCTACAACATTGTGGCGGCTCACGGTTACTTTGGACGATTGATCTTCCAGTATGCCTCTTTCAACAATAGCCGTGCGCTGCACTTCTTCCTCGGTGCTTGGCCTGTTGTGGGCATTTGGTTTGCCGCGTTAGGGATCAGCACAATGTCATTTAACTTGAATGGATTGAATTTCAACAGTTCCATTCTCGATCATCAAGGACGCACCGTTCCCACATGGGCCGATGTCCTGAACCGAGCCAACCTGGGAATTGAGGTAATGCATGAGCGCAATGCCCACAACTTCCCGCTTGACCTGGCCTTTGCTGAGGCGCAACCGATCGCCCTCATAGCTCCCGCCATTTCCAGCTAAGGTTTGCTATCTCTGCTTCGTGTCTCGTGTAGCGCCCGCTCAAGGGCGCTTTCTTTGTAGTGCGTTGCTGAATAGAAAAAGGCTGACATGATATTGCGTCAATATTGCTGTAACCACCACTCCAACAGCACCGCACGGCATTGTAAGCAACTCATTTCCTGCAACAATTGCTGCACTCCATCTGCGCTGGCAGGATAGGTGCTTGCAACCCCTTCAGGTAACAAGGGTGTGTTTTGAATCTGAGCGACAAACCCATAAAGGTTTTGATTGGAAAAGGAACTGTTGATAGCCCACCCGTAGGTATTTAAGGGCAGCAGTGCGGTGATGCTTGTTGCCCCTATTTCTAGCTCTCGTTGTAATGTAGCGATCGCCGCTTCAGTAGGGCTTTGTCCTGTTGCAACCCGCCCACCTGGAAAATCCAGTGTAACCTGTCCAAGGCCGGGGCGATAGCTGGGAGACGGCAGCAGAATCTGCTGGTCTTGAATTGGCAGAACTACCATGGAGTCTGCTTTTTCAATGCGCCAATAGTCTAGTTCTTGCCCTTGAGGCGGTTGTAGATGTTCGCCGATCAGGGTCATCCAACGAGAGCGCAGTTCCAGGAAGCGATCTCGAACGAGCCAATGGTGTTCAGATGGAGCTTGCATGATGATCAACACCGCACGAACGAGAAGGGTGCCACAATCTCTTCTCAACTTTAATATTCAACATAAGCAATGGGCAGGGCGATCGCCAACGGCATCAAAAACGCAAGTGACGTTTGCCAACTTACTGTCTATAACGTTATTCGGACAAGTTCAACTGCCCCCGATATCCCGTAACAATACGGCTACCATCTTTGAGCACGTGAATTTCGATTTGGTCACTTGCCCATGTGAGGCGATCGCGCAAGGCCGGGTTCAAGACATGTACTCGCTGATTGCTAGAAGATACCAGCGAGTCAGGACGATGAATCGCCAGCGATTCGACATAAGGCCCATCAATTAAAAGGTCGAGTTGGTCTAATAAATCTTCAGCACCCGCCGGGGCGTAAGGCGATCGCAGTTGCTCTAGCGTGAACCCTGTAAACGACATTACGTTTAATCCAGCCGCTTTTATCTGAATAGCCAGGTCTGCCAGAGCTGGTGCTTGCCAGAAAGGTTCTCCTCCCGAAAAGGTAACGCCTTCATGACGAGGGTTACTCAAAATTTTCTGAGCTAATGTATCGATTGATATGAGTTGATTCATCTCAAACGACCAGGATGCAGGATTAAAGCACTCCGAACATTCCCGTGAACATCCCTGCACCCAAACCACAGCACGGCAGCCAGGCCCATTGACCTCTGACTCATCAACATAGCCCATGATATTGAGATAGCCAGCCGGAATTTCAATCAGTTCTAGATAAGGATTGTGTTTTGTGTGTGTCATGCTGTACGTCCTTTAGCTCGTTGTAAAGCAGGTGGGGATAATGAACTGGAATACTGGTGGTTGCTTGAATGCGATCGGCGAAGGTCTTCAACACATCAACACTGACTGGTTTGAGGCAGCGTGCCAGATAGGGTAATGCAGAAGGATGATGATTGCCCCGTGCCTCTAGTTGATGATTCAGCGGTTTTGGGCGTGTGGGTGTGTTGAGTTGAATTTCATCGGGTTGCAAGGCGTACATCAGGGCAATATAAATGGCTTGGTCTCGATCGCTCCAGGGAGACAGCATCATGGTCTGAATCGCCAATTTGCCTTGATAGCATTGACGAAATTGCTGTAAACCTGACCAAAATTGCGTCAGATTGCAGTTGGTAAGGGAGCGGTTGAGCCGTCGAAATTGATTATCCACGACGGCATCTACTTTAACGGCTACCTGATCGGCGATCGCTAATTCAGATCGCACCGTTGCATCAGTCAACAAACTACCATTGGTCAATACGCCTATCGGTTTGTTGGCCACCGTTTTCAGCATTGTGAGAATGGTGCCTAAATTTAATGCTAATGTTGGCTCACCACTGCCGCTGACGGTGATAACATCCACATCCCATGGTGCAAAGGGTTGTAAGTTTTGTTGGATGTGTTGAGTGGAAACAAAAATCTGGCGATCGCTGCATTGACACTCAATTTTACCCAGTTGACAGTACACACAATTAAACGAGCAGGTAGATACCAGGCCAATCGGGTCAATACCGAGCGATCGCCCGAAGCGCCATGATTGTACAGGCCCATACACTGAAGAAAAGGGTTGAGGTTGGATCGATCGCATCACTCAGATCTCCTTAATGATCTCCTTGATTCAGATCTCCTTGATTCAGGTTGTCCAGGTAACGTTAAGGATTAGACAGGGCTGAATGGATGTGTGAGTCCTTGCGCTGTTGAGGATGAAACCCTTTCTCTTCAACCGATACACTATCGCTGTCGTCGCCATTCTGGAAACCCGTTTTCATCTCGCAGCGTTAAAACCCGATCGCCCTGACGAATTTGTCTGGCGATGATAGTAGAGGCGTTTGTCATGGTGATTCGGGAACCTATTACCTCAACTTGATCTCCCGATTCAATTTGTATTCCCTGCTGATCAAGATACCAGGCTGGCCCTAAATGAACCGAAACCTCACCACTCTGAGCGGCTACTCTTAAATGCACACCATCCGACCTGCCACCCCTACGGGACACGGTATCTACAGCAATCACCTCTCCTGTAATGGTTTCGACTGTACTGAGGTCATGCATCCGGGATGCTGGTGCGCCCATTCTTCCGCATCCACTGCTTTCATGCTCTATATGCGGTTGGGCAGTGGCAGAACCAGTAAACAGTAGACCCAGCACCGAAATGGTTGTTACTAAAGCCGTAATTCTTTTCATAACCACCCTCCCTAACAAGATATAGCCCGAGTCATTGATTGTCCTGACCATGCCTAACCAGGCTCACATAACCTCTATGGGCTTTGAATATGGAGCTACTTAAAAACTAACTGGTAAAGTTGAGGAACTTGTGAGGATGTCATGGCACCCAGCCTTTCTGAGATGCTTCTGTGTGCGATGGTTGAACGCTGTTCTGTCTTCACCTTTTCCTCAACTGAAACCAAAGGCATATCATTGAGCGATCGCCCTTCTCAGTTTTCTCAGCTAACCCTTAATCCTTACTCATCTACGACTCAAACGAGATTCAGGCTTGAGGCGCACTCTAGTAATTAAGCAAGACCACCTTGCACCAACTAGCAACCCAGAGGAAGCAAAATTATGAAACGTCTAATTCTGACTGGTCTATCTGTTGTTGCGTTGTCTGCGATCGCTAGCGCTCCTGCCTCAGCCTTAACTGAACGCTTCAACGATTCATACCGCAATACGCTCAACAAAGGTTTAGCCACGGATGTAAGCTTGAGCGACCGTCATCAAGACTCGTTCAATGAAGGGCTGTATCGGTTGACCGATCGCTTCAATGATTCCTATCGTGACAACCTGAACAAAAGCATGATAGCGGATGAGAAAATTGCGACTGATGTAGGGCTGACCGATCGCCACCAGGATGAGTTCAATCGGGGTCTAAATCGGTTAACAGAGCGGTTCGACAGCGAACGTGACAGCACCCTCAACCGCTAATCATTTCAGAACATCCTCCAGATCCCTCAGTTCTGGGGGACTTTTAATTTAGTTCTGGTTCCAATCAAGATGACAAAACTGTAATTTAGAGGATAAGCAGAATGTCATTTGAGCCAAATTGAATTAGAAGAGTAGACATTCTGGAGACAGAGAACGTGATAAACCACGATCGCCTCTTAGGTCGAATGGTGAGTCGAAGAGCAGCACTGGCTTTATTTAGGGCAACCGGAGCGGCTATGCTGGTTGGCTGTATGCCCAGACACTCTAACTCTGTGCAGTTGAAACCGAGTGCATCGGCTTCAACTGCATCCACCGTCGATTCGGCACCGTTACCGGGTTGTGTTGTTCGTCCAGCGCAAACCGAAGGCCCCTATTTTGTAGATGAAACGCTCGATCGCTCCGATGTTCGCTCCGACACCTCGACCGGAGTAACGAAAGAGGGCGTGCCGCTTCAGTTAACGTTTCGCGTCTCTCAAATGGGTGGCACTGGCTGTACACCCCTGGCAGGGGCGATCGTTGATATTTGGCACTGTGACGCAGTGGGGATGTATTCAAACGTGACCGACCGACCGTTCAATACCGTTGGCCAAACCTTCCTGCGTGGATATCAGGTGACCGATCGGAATGGACTCGTTCAGTTCACCTCTATTTATCCCGGTTGGTATCCAGGTAGAACGGTTCACATCCATTTCAAAATTCGCACCAGTGCCGCGTCTGGCTCCAGTCATGAGTTTACCTCGCAGCTATACTTTGATGATTCAATTACCGATCAAGTGCATACTCAGGCACCCTACGCCAGCAAAGGACAGCGCACTGTAAGGAACGATCGCGACGGAATTTTTAGAGAAGGTGGAAACCAGTTGTTGCTCACCCTCCGCGAAGCGAACCGGGGGTACGCCGCCACGTTTGATGTTGGGCTGCAAATGGGGTAAGGATGGCTTGAACCGTGGTACAACGCTCGGCGTGGCGGCCTGGGATAAATCGTTGTTAGTTCTGTGTTGACTCTGTATTAGCTAAATCCATCATAGGATTGGGGCAGTTTGAAGTGGCACTTGATAGTGGCACTTGATAGTGGCACTTGATAGTGGCATTCGGATGTTTGAAGCCGCGCAAGGTCGTCAGCACGTATGCTGTGGATTACATTGGAAGACGCTGTTCAACCGATTTGTCATGGTGCTTGTTTGTCATGGTGCTTGAATGAACCGGATGGAGCGCGATCGCTCCCCAACTCTCATAGCCAGCACCGTTCACTCGATCGAGCATCACACCTTTGCATCGTTCTCTGACGACCTAACCACAGATCATGCCATCCTCAAATTCAAATGTTCGCAATGTTGCCTGGGTAGGTGCCGCCCTCGGATTCTATGCTTTCATTGCGATCGGCATTGCCGAAGGCGGATTGGGCGTTCTCATCCCGTCTATTCTGAATGCCTTTGACTTAAGCCCTGCAACCGTAACCCTGTTATTTTTGAGCCAGGTAGCGGGATACATAGTAGCCGCATTAGCGAGTAGCCTGCTGGTTAGCCGAATTGGGCTGGCCTGGATGCTGTTGCTAGCCTCTGGGATGTTGACCCTTTCCCTGCTGATCTACGCCCTCACGCCGCTGTGGTCAGTCATGGTGGTCACTGGAGTGTTGCTGGGATTGGGCATTGGTTTAATTGACGCAGGCATCAACACCTACTTTGCCAACGATGAACGTAATGCAAAATTGCTGGGGTTGCTGCACGCGTTCTATGGGGTGGGTGCCCTGTTGGGGCCGGCAGTCGCTACCACGCTGCTGTCAGTGGGGTTGAACTGGCGATCGGTTTATCTGGTGATTGCGTCCGTGGTGGGGCTAACGATCGCAGGTATGATGTGGGCGATCGTGTTTGACTACAAGCCTTTGACCGTGCGCGTTGAAACCTCTGACATGGATGCCGTTGCCAATCTGCGGCTGGCGCTCAACACTCCCATTGTGCTGATGTCGGGCTTACTGCTGCTGATTTATGTGGGCACAGAGGCATCGGTTGGCAACTGGGCGTACAGTGTGCAGGTGATTAGTCGCAACACACCAGAAATGGTGGCTGGATACAGCATCAGCGCTTACTGGCTGGGGTTAACCCTGGGACGGTTGGGCATGGGGGTGGCGATCGCTCGTTTGGGTGCAATTCGCACGTTGGATGGTTCAATGGGGCTATTGGCTCTGGGGTTGGCGGCGTGGGTGCTGTTACCAGACCAGTTGTGGAGTTTGCCGTTAATTGGGGTGGCGCTGGGCGCAATTTTTCCCACTACTATCTTGCTCACGCCAAGGCGAGTGCCCCCGGCTTTGGTGCCAGCCGCGATCGGGTTTCTTACCAGCACCGCCAGTTTGGGAGCTGCAACGGTGCCCACTGTGGTTGGTTGGTTGGCTAATCAGCTCAATTTAGGAATTATTCCAGTCGTGCTGCTGCCCCTGACCGGGGTGATGGTTATTCTGCATCGCTGGTTGGTACGTCATGCCCCACTCGATTCCAGAGCATGAAGGGGAGCGTTAGCGCAGCGATCGCCGCATCGCACCACTGACCCAATCGACCCCAAAGGTGAGAATAACAAACCAACCCAGCGTTACCACGACACGGCGGTAATCGAAGCTGCTTAACTGCTCAGTGAGTAAGCGACCCAAGCCCCCGGCTCCCACCAGGCCAACAATTACCGTTTCTCGCAAACACACTTCCCAGCGGTACAGAATATAGGCGATCGATCGCGTCAGAGTCATGGGCAAAACGCCGTAAAGAAAAACGAGTGCGGCAGGCGTACCTTGAGCCTTGAGCGCCACCAGCGGACGCGGATCGAGATTTTCGTTTGATTCAGCCATCAGGCGACCCAGGATGCCCATGTTGTGCAGGGCAAGGGCGATCGCTCCTGGCAAAATACCTGGAAACAAAACAAACAGCGCCACCAGTGCCCAAATGGGGGCAGGAACAGCACGGGCGATTAGCAATGCGGCTCGGGTTCCCAATACGCCTGTCCAGGCCAGAACTCGATCGCGCCAGCTCGGTTGGGCTGGGGTGAACAATCCTCCGGGCAAAAAGAACGTATGAGCCGCCGGAAACGACAGCAGAATACCGCCACAGCCCGCGATCGCGATCGCCAGAATAGACATGGCAACGGTTTGCACGGCCACCATCCCCAGTTGCCACTGCGATTGATCCAGGTTGGGGGGAAATGCCGTCTGTGCCACATCGCCCAACAGTTCCAGGGTTCGGGCTGACCAGAGCTTGCTGAAATCTGCCCCCACATACCAAAACGAAAACGGCAGCAGCAGCAAGCCCCCTAAGCCAACGGCAACTAACCATCGATCGCGCTCGGGTGGTTGGCGGGCGGGGTGTGCATCTGGCAAAGAACCACCAGACCCACGGCTTCGAGCCTGTTTCCGCAGATTCAAATCTAAACGGCTGGGAGAACCCAACCGTCGCCGTAACCAGGCGCTAAAAAAGTCGATCGCCCCATTCAGCAGAAACAGGGCATAAAACAGCGTCCAAAGCTGCTCGTACCGCAGCGATTGCAGACTCAACAAGATTTGATAGCCCAATCCACCCGCGCCAATGATGCCCAGCACTGCCGCCGATCGCACCGAACACTCGAAGCGGTAAAACGTATAAGACAGCAAATCTAGAAACGCTTGCGGCAACAGGGTATACAGAAAGGCCGTAAACGGAGCCACGCCGCTGTTGAGCAGGGCAATAAGCGGCTGGCGCGGCGTTTCATCCAAAATTTCTGAAAACACCTTTGCTACGATCGCCCCGTAGGGAACGGCGATCGCCACAATTGCCACCAGCGGATCTAACCCAAATAAATTAACGAAAAATAGCCCCCAAATTAGCTCATGGATGGCACGGGGCACCGCCAGCGTGGCTCGAATTCCCAACCAGATGGGACGCGTGGCGTGGCGTGGCAAGACCGACACCCACCACACCTCCGAGGCCAAAATGCCGCCCACGCAGCCAAAGACGATGCTAAAGAAAGTGCCGCACACCGCATAGGCAAAGGTAACGATCGCAGCATCCAGCGTTAACTGTAAAAAGTCGAGGCTTAGATCAGGCTGAACACTCGCTTGCACAAACCGCAGCAGTTGCGGAATGCCGCCCACATTGAACCGATTGGGTTCAAATACCCTGGCCTGCCAGAGCGAAAAGGCGATCGCGGCCAGCACAATCAGCCCCCACCGCGATCGGGGAGTTAGCCAGGAAGGGCGATCAACAGCAGGGCGGGTCATCCTGGCTCTCGCAAGCGATACAAATCTCTGATCCTCTCGGCAGACAGCGCGAAGGACGGTATATCAAACAGAATCGTTCCGTCCCGCAAACCAATGATGCGATCGCAATACTGCTGCGCCAGCTCAATGGAATGCAGACTAATCACCAGCGTTTTGCCCATCTCCTGCACCAACTCTCGCAACAGAGCCATGACCTCGCGGCTCAGTTCAGGGTCAAGGCTAGAGACAGGCTCATCCGCCAGAATAGCTACCGGATCTTGACGCAAGACACGGGCGATCGCCACGCGCTGCTGTTGCCCTCCCGAAAGCTGGTCGGTACGGGCATACAGCTTTTCGGGAATGCCAACCCGGTGCAAGGCTTTGGCCGCTGCTTCAACCTCTAGCGGATAAAGCAATGAGACGGCAGCTTTGAAAAACGACCATTGCCCTAACCGTCCAGCATTGACGTTGTGAATCACCGGCAACGTATCGACCAGATGAAACTGCTGATAAATGGTGCCAATCTGCCGTTGCACCTGCCGCCGCTGCCGCGACGAACCCTGGCTTAAGGAATGTCCTAACGCCCACACCTCTCCCTGGCTCGGTAACAGCGTGCCATTCAGCAACTGGATCAGGGTGCTTTTTCCAGTACCGCTTGACCCAACCAGGGCAACTCGCTCTCCCGGAAAAATTTGGAGCGTAATGTTTCTCAGTGCCAGACTGCGATCGAACTGCTGAGTTACCTGTCGGAGTTCAAACAGCGGTGCGGGTAACGTCATTGAATTTTGCCGATCGCCCGTCCTATGTCTTCAATTTGGGAGTAATTGGAATTCTCAGTTTCAATGAACTGGTTCGCGCCAAACAAATCCAGAATTTCTTTTTCCTCTGGCACACTGGGGTCTAGCGCCATTAACGCCGCCTGCACGCGCCCCACAAACTCTTCCCCATAGCGCTCTTTCACATCCGGATTCACAACCCAGTGATAGTCATAATAAGCAGGCGTGCGCCAAATCACCTGCACCTGATCCAGGTCAACGGCACCTTCCTGCACCCGACTGTTCCAGACCTGCTCATTTAAAGCGCCCACTTCATACGTTCCTGCTTCCACCAGTTGAATCGTGGCATCGTGCGATTGAGAAAACCCAACCTCCCCCTTAAAGTCGTCCAGGTTAACATCTGCTTGCTCCAGGAAGTATTGCGGCATTAACCGACCTGATGTAGACGATTCACTGCCAAACGTGAGGCTACGTCCCTTGAGCGTTGCCAGTTGAGCGATATCATCAATGGGGGTAAGACCGCTATTTGTGTTGGCAATAAACACGCTGTGAAAATCGGCATCAATGTCGCGTTGGGCGATCGCCTCTGCGCCTGGAACCTGCAAGCGAGCCTGCACTCCAGTTAAACCGCCAAACCACACCATGTCTAAATCACCCACTCGGAAGGCGGTTACCGCAGCGGCATAATCGGTGACTGGCTTATATTCAACGGGCACCCCCAACTCCGTTTCCAAATAGTCGGCAAGCTTACTGTAGAGCCGTTGTAGCTTTTCTGGATCTTGGTCTGGAATGGCGCTGGTGACCAACGGTTGTGTGGCTGCATCCTCGTTTGACGACGATGAGGAATCAGGCGTACAGGCCGCCAGCGGCAGCAATAGCGATAGTAGGGTAGACAGAACGACTCTTTTCATGATCCAACAATGCAACGGCTAGAAAAACCACAATCAACAGCAGAGCAACAAAACATCATTCAGTCTTTCTCTGACCTCTGCCTAATTGATTAGTCTACAGTTTGCGCCTGGTAGATGGGGGCACCCATCTGCCTCGAATTAGATTTGCCAATGGTGACGCGATCGCCGCTAACCTTGACACATCACCAATCAAGTTGTTTACCTTCAGATTTCGCGCCCAACCATTCATGAACACGCTATTTCAAGTTGATTGGCACCATCTCTTTGTTCCAGATACCTCTATCCTTGAACTTGTGCTGCGCGGTTCGCTCGTCTATGTAGCCCTTCTTGCTATCCTGCGCCTGATTCCCAGACGGCAAGTGGGCGGAGTCGGCGTTTCGGATGTACTGGTGATTCTATTGTTTGCTAATGCCGTTCAAAACGCGATGGTGGGCACCTATTCGTCGATCACCGATGGCTTAGTTCTGCTGGCCACGATCGTCTGTTGGAACTATTTGTTTAATTGGGCAGGCTACAAGTTTCCCCGGTTTCAACGCTTTATTACCCCACCACCGCTGCTGCTCGTTAAGGATGGTCAAATCATTCAAGACAATTTGGAGCGTGGGCTGATCAGCAAACGAGAGTTGATGAGCCAAATTCGCCAACAAGGTATCCCCAGCCTCAACGGCGTTAAGAAAGCCTACATCGAAGGAGATGGCCGCATCAGCATCTTTGTGGATGACCTGGAGGATGAAGAGACAGTGGCGATCGACACTGAACCAGCCATCCGTAACCCAGATTAATTCATGCCCCTAAGCCGACAATTACCTCAGTCAAAGCACTGTCGATTTTGGCGTAGAGTGGTTGAGTGACAACGTGAACTGGGAACAATGAACATCCGCATTGGCAACGGCTACGACATTCACCGTCTGGTGAGCGATCGCCCCCTCATTCTCGGCGGCATCCACATCGATCATGAACTGGGGTTGTTGGGGCACAGCGATGCTGATGTGTTGACCCATGCCATTATGGATGCCATGCTCGGCGCGTTGAGCTTGGGCGATATTGGTCACTATTTCCCCCCCAGCGACCCGCAATGGGCTGGAGCCGATAGCCTGCTGCTGCTGGAACAGGTCAATCAGTTAATTCAGGCGAAAGGCTGGTACATCAGCAATGTGGATACGGTGATCGTGGCCGAACGTCCCAAACTCAAGCCGCATATCCAGGCCATGCGCGATCGCCTTGCCGCCGTCCTCAAACTCGCCCCGGATCAAATTGGCATCAAAGCCACCACCAACGAAAAGCTAGGCCCAGTTGGTCGAGAAGAAGGCATTGCTGCCTATGCTGTCACCCTATTAATTAACCGAGGTTGAGCTGAATTGCTGCCCGCTTGTGCCTGATTGCCGCAACCGTCAACCCCCCACCCCGATTCCGATACTTTGGGTCAGAATAGAGTGGAACGAAACATTAAGCATTTTAAACGGGGAGTTATGACTGTCAATCTGGCTCAGGCTTCCACATTAGTAGCGGCACAAAATGCATCGGCATTACGACAGGTGTTTGGGGCAATTCACGCCGAAAGTTGTCCTCGCTTGTTCAACTTCCACATGCATACCGTTCACTCTGATGGCAAGCTACAACCTGAGCAGCTAATGGAGCAGGCCGTTAGCATCGGTCTACAAGGTCTTGCTATTACCGATCACCACAGCGTCAGCGGCTATCGTCGGGCGCAGCAGTGGTTAACGAACTGGCTGGCCTCGTCTGCACCGGGTGATGCTGATAAAGCGCCGTTCCTCTGGACCGGGATAGAGATTAACGCCAACCTCTTAGGAGGTGAAGTGCATATTCTGGCGTATGCATTTGACCCAGAACACGACGCTATTCAGCCCTACTTACAGGGAAGAACAACCACCGGGCAAGCCTACCAGGCCAGCCAAATTATTACAGCGATTCGTCAGGCAGGTGGCATAGCGGTTTTAGCGCACCCGGCTCGCTATAAGCGATCGCCTGCGGAACTGATCCCGGCGATCGTACAACTGGGCATTGACGGAGTCGAAGCCTATTACGCCTACAACAACCCTACCCCGTGGCAGCCAAGCCCTCGGCAAACAGAAGAGGTGTTGGAATTAAGTGAAGCTTACGGTTTGTTAAACACCTGCGGCACCGATACCCACGGCCTGAGCTTGTTGCAACGACTATAAACCCGACATCGCGGCACCAAAGCTTGCTGCCTGTGGGTCACTGTGGAAACAAATCATTAACAAACAATAGCCCCTGTCTACTCACGACAGAGGCTTTAATGGTTCCTGGATAAACATCATTCTGAGAAACAATCAGAACGGCGTTGTCATAGTTTGTTGTGGTAGCGGCACGGACGAGTCAGTCGGGCTGACGAATGCTGACGGATGCCAACTTATAATGAACCGCTCTGAATCATCATCAGACTAAATACGCCAACACAGGTCAGCATTAACAGTGCTGCTAAGGAAACCGATTGGCCTAAATGTCTTGAAGTTTTCATAAGTTTTTCCCTTTAATTAATGTGCTTTTCTCAGATTTCCGAGTATTTACTGAGAATAGCAGCAGTTCGTATGAGGGACGTAAAAGTGAAATAAACTTAAAAGACCGTAACGTAACTTAATGTTCGCAGTAGTAGCTGCTTCCATAGCAAGTCACACGGATGTTGGGCAGAGCGGTATGCAAATGACCGTGTCACACCATTATTTGGTCAGGCCATGTTCCAGGGCATAACGAACTAACTCTGTACGGCTGTTTGTTCCCGTCTTGCTAAACAAGCGGCTGACGTATTTCTCGACATTGCGAACGCTGGTCTCAAGCCGTCTCGCAATTTCTTTGTTCATTAATCCTTCGGCAACCAGTTCTAATACGCTTTGTTCCCTGGGCGTAAAGTCGAGCCGAATCGGAGCCGGGGATTGAGGAATTGAGCCTCGCTGCGTCAAAATGGCTCGAATCTCGGCAATTTGACGTGCCATATCTGCAATGTCAGGATTTTCAGTATCGCTGCTGCTGGCCTGAGTCGCTGAGCGGCGCTCCAGCAGGTTTTCGACGATCGCCACCAATTCGTCTGGATCAAACGGTTTCGAGAGATAGGCGTCGACTCCAGCTTGATACCCCTGGATGCGATCGGTCGTCATGCCGCGAGCCGTCAAAAACACGACTGGCATTACCTGAAACCGGGGATCTTCACGCAGTTGCTTTAAAAACTGATATCCATCGACCTGGGGCATCATGATATCGGAAATGACCAGGTCTGGCGTGTGCTGCTGTAGCAAGTCCCAGCCCTCCTTAGCGTTGCTGGCAACCTCAACCTCGAAGCCACTGTCTTCTAAGTAGGCTTGCACCGCCTGCCGCAGTCCTGGTTCATCGTCTACTAGCAACAAGCGTCCTGCCATCCCTTTTCATCTCCTCGTTTCTTTAACCATTTCAATCTAGCAACTTGAGGGTACGCCATCGACAGCGTTTGCTGATCTGCCTTAAGGCAATACTTGTCGATCTGAGCCTTCTAAAGAAAGTCTAAAATCTCATCTTGCTGGTGAGAGGGATGCGATCGCTACAATTCTTCTGTGCCAGGGATTGTACGCTGTTCAAGCGGGCGATCGCCTTCTCTTCTATAAAAATAGATTTACAAAAGTTTGCAAAACACCTTGCGAAAATCAACAAATGTAAATATGATGTAGGAGAGCTAGGAAATCATACCTAGTCAATACATAACTCAATCGACCGTTCGTTCATTCGTAAAGCACTCATAAGATCATGACAACAACGATTCAACAGCGCGAAAGCGCCAACCTGTGGGATCGGTTTTGCGAGTGGGTCACCAGCACCGATAACCGCCTGTATGTAGGCTGGTTCGGCGTTCTGATGATCCCCACCCTGCTCACCGCCACCACCTGCTTCATCATCGCCTTCATCGCCGCTCCTCCAGTGGACATTGACGGCATCCGTGAACCAGTCGCTGGTTCCTTGA
>NZ_JADEWO010000144.1 GCF_015207605.1 Oculatella sp. LEGE 06141 | reverse complement strand
GAGACTGTTCTGAATTTTGTGTAAGCGGTCTAAAATCCCAGTAACTCAGGAGACCGCATCATGGTACGCAAGAAGAAAGAACCCAATCGCGTTGATGAAATGCTCGATGAACTGTTGGCAGACTGCCAAACCCCAGAGGATATTTTGGGTGAATCGGGGTTACTCAAACAATTGAGCAAACGCCTGATTGAACGCGCACTGGCAGGCGAATTGAACCACCATCTCAAGGGCGAACAGCAGACCGAGTTAGACGAACCGCCTTCACAGACCCCAGCTTGCGGCAACAGTCGCAATGGCTACTCGAAAAAGACCGTTCAGTCAGACCAAGGCGAGATGGACTTGGCGATCCCCCGCGACCGCAAAGGTGAGTTTGAGCCCATCCTGGTGCCCAAGCACCAACGTCGATTGGCAGGACTCGATGAGAAGATTCTGCTGCTGTACGCACGGGGTTTGAGCACGCGAGACATCAGTGCTCAGTTGGAAGAACTCTATGGGGTGAACATCTCAGCCTCCTTGATCAGCGAAGTGACCGATAGCGTCAGCGACGAGGTGAAGGCTTGGCAGGTGCGTCCTCTAGAGGAGGTGTACCCGATTCTTTACCTCGATGCCCTGTATGTCAATATCAAGGTTTCTGGGCGCGTCAGCAAACGAGCAGTCTACGTCGTCTTGGGCATTAACCGTGAGGGCAACAAGGAACTGTTGGGGTTGTGGATTGGCGAAGCCGAAACGGAAGGCGCTAAGTTCTGGTTGAAAGTGCTGACAGACCTTAAGAACCGAGGTTTGAAGGACATCTTGATTGCTTGTTGTGATGGGCTAGTCGGCTTTCCCCAGGCAATCGAGACCCTCTATCCCAAAACGCAGGTGCAACTGTGCATTGTGCATCTAATTCGTAACTGTCTGCGTTACGTTCCCTGGAAAGACGCTAAAGCAGTGGCGGCAGACCTCAAGCCGATCTATCAAGCCGCTACCCTGGAAGCAGCAGAAGCGGCATTGGATGCGTTTGCTGCCAAGTGGGATGCTCTCTACCCAGCAATTAGCCAGATTTGGATTCGACATTGGGAGAACATTATTCCCATCTTTGAGTATCCGATGGATATTCGTAAAGTCATCTACACCACCAATGCAATTGAATCGCTCAATCGCTCATTGCGTAAGGTGATTAAGACCAAGGCAGTGTTCCCCGATGAAGAGTCTGTTTTCAAGTTGATGTATTTGGCGATGAACAACATTGCCAAGCGGTGGAACCGACCGATTAAAGATTGGAAGGCAGCGTTGTCGCATTTTGCTATCCTATTTCCAGGACGCTTCAATTATTGACGATCTCAAGGCTTACACAAAAATCAAAACACTCTC
>NZ_JADEWO010000143.1 GCF_015207605.1 Oculatella sp. LEGE 06141 | reverse complement strand
GAGACTGATCAGGATTTTGTGTAAGCGGTCTAAAATCCCAGTAACTCAGGAGACCGCATCATGGCAAGAAAGAAGAACGAAACCAATCGCGTTGATGAGATGCTCGATGAACTGTTGGCAGACTGCCAGAGTCCAGAGGATATCCTGGGCGAATCGGGTTTACTCAAACAATTGAGCAAACGGCTGATTGAACGGGCTTTGGCTGGGGAGTTGAACCACCATCTCAAGGTCGAAAAGGCAGTCGAGTTTGACCAGTCGGCTTCAGAGAACCTGCCCCGTGGTAATAGCCGCAATGGCTACTCGAAAAAGACAGTGCAGTCGAACCACGGCGAGATGGACTTGGCGATCCCCCGCGACCGCAATGGTGAGTTTGAACCAGTGCTGGTGCCCAAGCACCAACGACGCTTAGCTGGGCTCGATGAGAAGATTCTGCTGCTGTATGCAAGGGGGTTGAGCACTCGCGACATCAGTGCCCAGTTGGAAGAACTCTATGGCGTGAACGTCTCCCCTGCTCTCATCAGCGAGGTCACTGATAGCGTCAGCGACGAGGTAAAAGTTTGGCAGGTGCGTCCTTTAGAGGAGGTGTACCCAATCCTTTATCTGGATGCTTTGTACGTCAATATCAAGGTTTCCGGGCGCGTCAGCAAACGAGCGGTCTACGTCGTGTTGGGCATCAACCGCGAGGGCAATAAGGAACTGCTAGGGTTGTGGATTGGAGAAGCCGAAGCAGAGGGAGCCAAGTTCTGGCTCAAAGTGTTGACGGACCTTAAAAACCGAGGCTTAAAGGATATTCTGATTGCCTGCTGTGATGGGCTGGTAGGCTTTCCCCAAGCAATTGAGACCCTCTATCCCAAAACCCAGGTGCAGTTGTGTATCGTGCATTTAATTCGTAATTGCCTGCGCTATGTTCCTTGGAAGGATGCAAAAGCGGTGGCAGCAGACCTCAAGCCCATTTATCAAGCGGTGACACTTGAGCAAGCAGAAGCAGCCCTTGATGCCTTTGCAGCCAAGTGGGATCATCTTTATCCAGCGATTAGCCAGATTTGGATTCGACATTGGGAGAACATTATTCCTATCTTTGAGTATCCGATGGATATTCGCAAAGTTATCTACACGACTAATGCGATTGAGTCGCTCAATCGTTCATTACGCAAGGTGATTAAGACCAAGGCGGTGTTCCCGGATGAAGAGTCCGTGTTCAAGTTGATATATTTGGCAATGAACAACATTGCCAAGCGGTGGAACCGACCGATTCAAAATTGGAAGGCAGCGTTGTCACATTTTGCTATCCTATTTCCAGGACGCTTCAACTTTTGACGATCTAAAGGCTTACACAAAAATTTGACCACTCTC
>NZ_JADEWO010000042.1 GCF_015207605.1 Oculatella sp. LEGE 06141 | reverse complement strand
TTGCAGGGGTGGTTGGGTGTATCTGGTTGGGTGGGTCTGGTTGGGCGTTATGTTACTGAGAAAATCCTGGCTAGTCCGATTGAGAGGGGTAGCAATAGGAGGGTGGCGAGTCCGGGGAAGAGTCCGGCAAAGCTGGCGGCGATCGCGGCATCCAAAATAATTAAGGATAAGACTCCGGCTTTGACGGCGGCTCGAATGTGCTCTGGGAGGGGGTTGCGGGTGGCTTTGATGAATGGGGGAATGATTTGGGTTGCCAGGAGTGCGGTGAAGGACAGGACGGCCAGGAGTTGATGGTTGAACAGGCTACCGAGGACGATCAGGCTACTCATTACGATCGCCATTAGCACCAGTGCTGTGATGCCAGTGAGTGTATGGCCGCCTTCCACTTCGCCTCGGCTGATGGCAGTAATGGCGGCAATGTACAGTATGGGAATGAGGGCTAAATACCAGCGATCGCTGACCATTGCTGGAATAATGCTGACCCCCAACAATAAGTTGCCGCCGCGACAGAGTCCCATTGTTAGAGGGCCAAAGACGGGATGGTGTTTGGCGATCGCGTCATACAGTAAGGCCGTTGCGGCAATGATGCTGGCGATCGCCGCACTGAATCCGGAGCTTTGGGAGGCGGCCAGGATACCCAGGGCTAACAGGGCACTTCCCAGAAGAGTGGCCGCTCTTCGAGAAACGCGATCGCTTGGGATGGGGCGTTCGGGGCGTTCTATGGCATCTAATTCGGCATCAAATACATCGTTAAATACTACGCCACCGCCATACAAGCCCGTGGTTGCCAGCAGCAGCCATCCTAACGGTACAATGACAACAAAAACACTGGATACATCCTGGTTTTGTAGTCCCAGAATGGCTCCGGAAACGGCAAAACCTGCCACAATATCAGCCCAGGCGGTCACAATGTTTGCCGGACGCATGAGCTGAAGATAAGCCCACCATTGATTTGTCTGTAAGGTTGCTGTATTCATTGAAGGTAAAATTCCTTGGGGCTGGGACGATTCTGAACAAGCTGGCATACACTCAGCGGTGGATACCTGGAGCAGAGGTGGATACCTGGAGCAACGCATACCTTATCCCTACTCGATCAACATCCGATCGCGAATGGATTGCATATTCGGCTCTTGTCCGCGCAACACGGAGTTGCCGTTGAACAAATGATTGGGATCGACCGCTGCCGGGTCGAGCCAGTCTGCCTCCTGCATCTGTCCGCTTTGGCTATAGGCCGCCAGCGCATTCCCATAACAAACGGCGCGAACCTGTGCGGCGGGAATGCCTTCCTCTAACATCAACTGGGCTGTTTTGGGTACGGCCAGCGGATCGCTGATGCCCCAGTCGGCACTGCTGTCTATCATGATGCGATCGCAGCCGTATTGTTTCACTACTTCCACCATGCGGGCGTTGCCCATTTTGGTCATGGGGTAAATGGTAAACGCGGCCCAAAAACCTCGGGCTAATACTTCGTCTACGGTTTCTTCGTTGTTATGATCAATGATGACGCGAGCTGGATCGAGTCCTAGCTCAATACAGCGATCCATACTGCGACGGGTTCCGGCCTTTTTGTTGCGATGCGGTGTGTGAATGGTTACCAGCAAATCCAGTTCTTTGGCAAGCTGAAGCTGCTGGCGAAAGTAGCGGTCTTCGGCTTCTGTCATATCGTCATAACCAATTTCACCGATCGCCACAACTCCTTCTTTACAGGCATAGAGCGGCAACAGCTCCATCACTTGCTCGGCTAAAGGCTCATTGTTGGCTTCCTTTGGGTTTAAACCAATGGTGCAGTAATGCTGAATGCCAAACTGACTGGCGCGAAAGCGCTCCCAGCCGACCAGGCTGCTGAAATAATCTTGAAAAGACCCTGCATTGGTGCGCGGTTGTCCTAACCAAAAAGACGGTTCAATTACAGCGACAATGCCCCATTCCCGCATAATCAGGTAATCGTAGGTGGTGCGGGAACTCATGTGAATATGGGGATCAATAACCGTTACATTAGAAAGTGGCATGATGGCTCCCTGAGCGTGAGTATTTATTCCACATGGTGTTGATCGTGAGTAAGGTGATGCCACGTCAGGCGACCCTCCTGAAGGGCACGCTGTAGGTCTGGATCATGATTCAACAGCGATCGAATCTCAGCCGCTGGAGACTGAGAACAGGCGATCGCGGCGGCACTGCGCTGAACCGGATCGGCATCGTGTAAGGCTCTGTCCAGGTCGGCCCGAAGGTCAGCTCCGGCAAAGCGACCTACCAGTCGCCAAATCTCTGGTGTGATCGTGCGGTGAGCTGCCCACCGTTCATGAACATAATCAATAGACATCTGAGCCAGGGTAGGGTTAGCACGGTGGTCAAGTCCCCAAATTAAATGGAGTGGACTGCCCACAAACATGGCTTTCAACACCAGTTGATTCCAGGCTCCCTCATCAAAGTAGCGAGCTGGATACGGGTTATGCAGAGCGATCGCATTGAAAACAGGAGTCATGTTACTCCGTATCCCTTCTGCTGCACGGGCACGATGCTGCTCTGGATATGGCAAGAGCGGCAAAGCTTGATAAAGCGCCACCAGTTCTCTGACATCAGCGGCGGTGAAAAGAGGGTCAAGCGATCGCCCATAGGTTGCTGGGTTATCATGCGGCAACGACAACAGCAAGAGCGTGCGCCCCATTTGATCCAGACTCCACCACTGCGGCTCCCAACCTTCACAAACGACGCTGGCCTGTTGCTGCTCGTGTGCTGGCATCTCCACCGTTGCTTTCCCTGTGAAGCGAGGCACCGCACTAAAAGCAGCAAAAAACCGGCGTAATGGAGCGCCTTGAGCGATTTGAGTTTGTTGCTCCTGGAACCAAACCCATTGGCTTGGACTTAAATGCGAAGAAAGCCAGTGCTGCAACAGTTCAACAGCACTGGACAAAGAGACAGAACGATTAATAGCAGCAGACATACTGGTTATTTTGAATCGTTGGTTAAAGGATAGTTGAAAAGTCCAATTTGTATCCCGACAGCTTGTAGAGATATTGCAGTCGGGCAAGAATCCTGAGTTTGTTTCAAGCGCTATTTGCTGAATACTATGCTCTTACAGAGACAGGGGCTACTGTTCAAACTGCTTCTGACGGAGCGATCGCAACCGATAAAGAGGGGCTTCATGCTACAAATTGTTGCTGAAGCAAAGGCTAAACCAACGATTTGAATAGCTTTGTATAGTACCAGGATGATTGGGCTGGGTATGTTTCTTTAAACAAAAGATCGTATTCGTGTAAAAAGTAATTAAACATGCAACGATGTCACCTCAGGAATGTTAAGTTACATGGCTTGGTGCAGCGAATAGGAATTGGGAAATGATGAAGAACTATTGGACGTTCATCGGGCTATTGCTGCTCCTATTTTTGATAATTTTTGGGGTCGCTGAGCAGCTCCATCTACCCATCATGAGTGAATCTCTTGAGTGGATGCAGACTGGCAACCTTAGTGCCGCCCTCATCGGAATTCTGCTGCTAACAATTGATGTGATTTTGCCGATTCCATCGAGCTTCATCATGATTGCAAATGGCGCGTTATTTGGCATTGCGATCGGTACGCTGCTGTCGCTAATTGGCAGTTTAGGCGCAGCCTTAAGCGGATTTTGGCTGGGTCGATACGGTAAATCCTGGCTTGCTCGCGTTGTGTCTTTACAGCAACAACAGCAAGCGGATGCATTACTGAAAAAATGGGGATTGCTAGCCATTATTTTGACCCGTCCGCTGCCGTTACTGGCAGAAACAACAGCCGTTGTTGCCGGGACATCCAGCTTGAAATGGAGCAGCGTTGCTCTGGCGGCTCTGGCTGGCTCAATTCCAGCCGCATTCATTTATGCGATAACTGGCTCAACTGCCGCTAACTTGAACCAAACTAGCCTGTCGTTTGGCTTAGTTTTGCTTATAGCAGGGTTGTTTTGGGGGCTTAACCGCTACTTTAACCGAGTACTATTGCAGCGAACAGCGAACAAGTAGACGCGAAAAGTACAGGCATAGAAAATACCGATACAAAAAGTGCGGGCACAAAAGCAATAGACCTGAAAAGTACGAATTTAAATAAAACGATAAAACGATCGCCACTAGCATTTGAGATCCACGTCTGGCGTTTATCGTCGGTGTTGAACTGCTTTCCCTTCTATGCTCAGGATGGGGGCTTAAAGCCCTTTGAGCCTGTCAGAAAAGGGGATGAACGAAACCCCCCTCGGCTCCGGTTCAAACATCCTCTTACAGCCACTTTCATCTGCATTCACCATACTCCAAACCCTACACCCCACACCCATCTTGGCGAGACTGTGGCTGACTCGATTGAGAACTGCTGTAGATGCAAGCACAGGGGATATACCGCGAACATCAGCTTAATCAGTGGTTGACGTTAACGTCAAGGTTGTGATACAACTACAAGCGTGGATGACAAAATGCGGATAGGACAATTTGCACAACGGGCAGGGGTAACGCCCCGAACGGTTCGCTATTACGAAAGCTTGGGGTTGCTTGGCCCCAACGAGCGTGAGGGCGGTGGATTTCGTTACTATACCGAAGTGGAACTCGCCAGATTGCAAAAAATTAATGTCCTTAAGGGATTGGGTTTGAGCCTGGATGAGATTGCCGTAGTCATTCCCCTTTACTTTGAAGATTCGACCGGGTTACGGGGCAAACGCAAAGTCTTAGAAATCCTCAACGCTCATCTTCAAGAAACCGAAGAGAAGCTGGAGTCACTCAACCAATTCCGTTCCGATCTAAAAACGAACATCGATCGCATCCAGCAATGGATCGATGAACATGCCTAGTTCAACTCATTTTTTTGTCTCAAATCTGACGTTTACGTTAAGGATAGAATAGCCAATGCCACCCAATTTGTCCGGTTTTTGGAAGAGGAGTGCGTTGCTGCAAACGGTACCCATCCGTTGTGCAAGGGCAGGGTTGGAAATTGAAACGGCACCATCCCTGCCCTCTGAGCCCGCAGAATATATCTGTTGAAAACGCCACGTTGCGATCGCATACACCACACATTACTCAGGAATTGGATCATGAAAACACGCAAATTAGGGAATCAAGGACTCATTGTTTCGGAGTTGGGCTTGGGCTGCATGGGCATGTCTGAGTTCTATGCAGGGCGAGATGAGCAAGAATCGATCGCCACGATTCACCGTGCCCTGGAACTGGGTGTCAACTTCCTTGACACTGCTGATATGTATGGCCCGTTTATCAATGAGAAATTAGTGGGACGAGCCATTAGCGATCGCCGCGATCGAGTTGTGCTGGCTACCAAGTTTGGCAATGTTCGCACAGAGGATGGCGGATGGGCAGGCATTAGCGGTAAGCCGGAGTATGTACGGCAAGCGTGTGAGGCGTCGCTCAAGCGGCTAGGGGTCGATGTAATTGACCTTTACTACCAGCATCGAGTTGATCCGACTGTGCCCATTGAAGAGACGATTGGTGCAATGGCGGAACTGGTGCAGCAAGGTAAGGTGCGCTATTTGGGCATGTCTGAGGCCGCACCCGCCACAATTCGACGGGCACACGCTGTTCATCCCATTACAGCCTTGCAGACCGAGTACTCACTCTGGAGCCGCGATCCGGAGGATGAACTGCTAGGGACGGTGCGCGAATTGGGTATTGGCTTTGTTCCTTACAGCCCGTTAGGACGAGGCTTTTTATCTGGCGCAATCACTCGTCCAGAAGATCTGGCAGAGGATGATTATCGCCGCAATTCACCGCGATTTCAGGGTGAAAACTTTAGCAAAAATCTGCAAGTGGTGGAACAGGTGAAGGCGATCGCTACCGCAAAAGGGGTAACTCCCGGTCAACTGGCTCTGGCGTGGTTACTGGCACAGGGAGACGATATTGTGCCCATTCCCGGTACTAAGCGCCGCACCTACCTGGAGGAAAATGTAGCAGCAACCGAGATCACTTTAACGCCAGAGGATTTACAGCAGATTGAGTCCGTGGCTCCTAAAGGAGTTGCGGCTGGCGATCGCTATGCGCCTCAGCACATGAGTGTTGTCAATCGCTAAAGTGCCATCGGGCAATCGATCGCTTCAATCAGTAATGCCCTTGGCGCTGGTGCTGCCAGGTGCCTAGTTGGTGAGTGTGCCGATTGTGGTGCCGCTAGCGATTGTTGAAAAAGGCTGACCACTGAAAAGAGCCTGACTGTAAGTCAGGCTCTTTTGTCCATCAACGTTGGCTTAACGCAACTTAAATGGCAATGGTGCCACCATCATTCCGTGTAATGATCACTGTGGCTGAACGAGGACGAGCATTGCCGCCATCCGGCCAGTGACTGGTGAACTGCGTCGGGTCGGTGGCCGACTCACTATTTTCGCCCGGATGCTGGATATTGACGAAAATGGCTTTACCATCGGGTGATTCCGTGATGCCGGTGATTTCGCAGTCGCGTGGGCCAACCAGGAACCGACGCAACACCGTTGGGCTAGCAGCCTGACCCACATAGGTTTTAACCATTTGATCACCATCGGCATTAGTGGGCACTGCCTTGTTGGTCACCATTTTGGCCTCTCCGTCCCCAACTGATCCTGGTAATGCTGCCAGCATCATACAGTTCGTTGTATCGGTGTAGTAACCATCATCGGTTTGAATCCACAGCAAACCAGGCATGGCCTCGCTAAACCAGATACCATCTGGACTGGAGAAGTCATTCTCATCGGTCAGACCGGAGAGGTTAACGTCAGCCTCGGCATCGGCTTGGGAACCAAAAAGGTACACATCCCAGCTAAATGTAGTAGCCGCCGGATCGTTACCGGACTCGCGCCAGCGGATAACGTGACCATTGACATTTCCCTTAGTTGTGTCATCCTTGACATCGGCGTAATATCGGGGGTTCGCAGCATCTAACGGTGTTGTTACACCTCGCCCATTGCTGCCCGACACGTTATTGGTCAGAGTAAAGTAAACCTCTCCATTCACCGGATTGACCCCACCCCATTCGGGGCGATCCATTTTCGTGGCTCCGGCTACATCGGCGGCGATACGGGCATTGATCAAGACATCGGCTTCATCGGCAAAGGCATAGTCAGAGTAGTTGGCAATGGTGGGATTGCTCAGAGTTAGGGGCAACCATTCTCCTGTGCCATCATCATTAAACTTTGCGGCATACAGGGTGCCATTATCCAGGTACTTATCCCCTACAGCCAGTCCGCCCGTTGCATCTCTGGGGTCCCAAGCCTCAGCGGAGACAAACTTGTAGACGTATTCGTTACGAGCATCATCGCCGGTGTAGAACACCAGCGGTTGACCGGCAACAACTTTAGCAGGCCAGGCTCCTTCGTGAGCCATGCGACCCAGAGCAGTGCGCTTTTTAGGTGTCGCATTTGCGTTAAATGGATCAATTTCCACAACCCAGCCAAAAGTATTAGCGACATTGCGAAAATCCTGATCGGCACTGCTGCCCGTCTTGCTAGCATCCCAGCGACGGTAGAGGTCGGTGTTATCCGATGCGCCCGCCCGTGACCAGTTGTAGCGACCCGATGTAGCATTGCTGATGCCGTAGCGTTTGAAGGATGCTAATTCTTTCTCTGTGAGGGCGGTATCTTCTTCCCGACGATGGAAATACCCGGCCCAGTTTTCCTCACCACTGAGGAACGTGCCCCAGGGGGTATAGCCATGACCGCAGTTGTTCAGGGTCCCGCGCGTTTGTTCTCCGTTGGGGGAGAAGGCCGTAGCCAACATTGGGCTGCGACGAGCAGGCCCAGAAATCTCAAAAACCGTTGCACCTGTAATGCGGCGGTTGTATCGCGAATCTTGGTTTATCTGATAGGTAGAACCCTGTTTGGCAATCTCCACAATGGTGATGCCATGAGCCGCAACTTCTTTGTCAATCTCGATGGGTGGACGGGCAGCCGTACTCTCTGAGCCGTAATCAGTGGGGCCGTTGGGGTGTACAAAACCCAGATCTTCACAAACTTCGTGGTTGATGCACAGTAAAGCGCGATCGCTGTTATTAGAATCCCAGCCATTGCCGTCCCGGCTGAGACCAAAGTATTGCATGGCATCATGGTGATCGCCCGCTCGAACATTGAAGTCGTTGTCTGTACCGTTGTTCTTGTAGGCCGTAACGTTGCTTTTGATTGGATCGCCTGTAGCCAGGAGCACCCTGGCGGTATAGCCTTCGGGAACAATTAGGGTGTCAGCGATGCTTTTAGCAACCGGATTAAAGTTGAGGCTAAGATCCGCCGCTTTAGCAACTTGCCCTTTGTGATTGACTGCATCAGCCAGGAATGCCAACCCCATGCCTAGCATGGAGGCTGCTGCCAGAGATGAGCTACCTTTGAGGAAACCCCGCCGCCCCATACGCGCACGGGTCAAGACCTGATCGAATGAGTCGTTTGCAGAGGTGTTGTGGATGGCATCCTCAGACGCTGCCATTTTTTTGATGACACGTTGAATGCTGTTTTTTTTCGCCATAGCAGAGCAGTTGGAAATCGGGGCAAAGGACGCAGCAATTGTATAGGGTTCAGGTAAGGAAAGGCTTAACGCTTGTTTAGCTAGTCTTTAAGAAACGGCAGCGTCTCAGATACTATCCTCCTCAACGGCGGACTTTGTGAGCTT
Organism: Oculatella sp. LEGE 06141; assembly: GCF_015207605.1. Lineage (GTDB taxonomy): Bacteria > Cyanobacteriota > Cyanobacteriia > Elainellales > Elainellaceae > Oculatella. The sequence goes on along the minus strand of NZ_JADEWO010000042.1, from coordinate 50,847 downwards.
TGTAAGCTATATGGGGAAGCGATCGCCAGCATCATGACCAGCCTATTCCCTCAATTCTTTTGATGAAGATTGACTACCAGTAAAACGGTAATGCTCAAGATCAATGAGTGCCCAGGAGTAACGGGCATTGCCGAATCGCAGAAATTCGCTCCCCAAATTTCCCAGAATTGGGGAACTTGAGGAGCGAGCAGAGCCATAATTTTTCAACGACTCATACCTTTATTCAGCAACGCCCGACATCGTTAGTTGGATAGCCCTAACCCACGTTAGGTACCATAATTAGCTTAGGGTTGAAAGGAATTGAGGATCAATAAAGCCAGACAAATCGGGAATGGTGTCAATTTGACCTTGAGCCTGGAGGAATTCGGCCATCGCTGACAGGGAATTGAGCAAGTAGAGGTCACTTTGGGGGTTAGTCAACATCTCGGAGTGAGTTTGTAGATCGGGTAAGCGTACTCCCTTCAGTTGCTCTCCTACCTCTTCTGGTTGAATGCCTAACGGCTTAGCAACGATCGCATAAGCTTCGTCTGGATTGGTTTCCAGGAACTCTTGCGCCTTAAAAATGCCCTTGAGAAAGGCTTGTACTGCATCAGCATGATTTTGAGCAAATTCAGGGCTAACTATGTTCAAATCAATGATTGCCGACGGCATCTTGGACGTGTCGTAAATAATCCGTCCATCGGGCTGCGCGTCATTTGCCTTTTCCAGGAACGGCGAGTAGGTATAGGCTATTTCAACATTGCCAGCCTGATACGCCGCTGCCGCTGCATCGGGGCTGATATTCACAATCTTGATGTCATCCCCGCTTAGCCCTGCCTCCTGTAACACTTGCAGCAGAAAGAAATGCCCCAGTCCCCCTTCTTGTACAGCCACTTGCTTACCCTTAAAGGCTTGAATATCGCCAATACTGTTTCGCGCCAGGATAGCATCGCCACCGGATGAGAGATCCATCACTCCAATGACACGGTAGTCTGTTCCTTTTGCCGCCATGAGGACGGCCTCTGAGGATGGCATGGCCGTACAGCCTTGAAGTTGTCCCGCCGAGAAAGCAGGAATCATCTCCAGGTTGGCACCGAATGTTCTGACCTCTAAATCCAGTCCGGCTTCACGAAAAAAGCCTTTTTCCTGAGCAATGTGAAGAGGCGCTTGACCAATCCAGGGATTAACGCCCATAGCAGCAGGCGTAAGGCTTGATGAATCAGATGAAACTGCGTTGTCGTTTCTAGTGGACTGCGTGCAGGCATTCAGCGTAACGGTACCTATTGCTCCAGCTAAAAAGTAAATGGCTTGACGGCGTGTCCAGGGTTGAAACAGGGGGGCGAGCTCTTTCACTGGTTTCATATTCACGCTCTCTTTGGTAGATAGCTGTTAAGATGCGCCAAAAGCGTAACTCAACCTGAAAGCGGTGTCAATAATTACTTTGATTTGGTTGAACTTACGGTTCCGATCGCACACACTTCATCCACCGTTGAAATATAGGCGAAGACATCGCTCATGCAAAGCAGTGCGGCTGCATAGTGGTCGGGGGTGACTCCGGCGATCGCCTCTCGGGGCACAATCACCCGGTAATCGAGGTTACGTGCCGTAAAAACGGTACTCATAACGCAGACGTGAGCCGTCACGCCACAGCAGACCAGATTTTCGATGCGTTGCGATCGCAGCAACAGGTCAAGGTCGGTGCCAAGAAAACAATCGTAACGGCGCTTATTAAGAATCCGATAATCGTGAGGCTGCACATCTAAGCCGTCGGTTAGTTCACACCCTGAAGTCCCTTCAAGACAATGAACCGGATCGTATTCCAACTCAATCCCGTAATCGCTTTTGTCGGCACGGTGCATTTCGTGGGTGAAGATCACAGGAATGGAATGTGGTCGTGCCCAGGCAATTAACCGATTGATGATGGGCACCAGGTCACGCCCCCCCGGAGTTTCTTGCACCGCTCCAGCATCGACAAAATCCCGTTCCATATCAATCACCAGCAGAGCCGTATTAGACGGATGGATCTGGTCGGGCAACGGTCGAATCAGTGGTTCCATTTTACAAAGACTCAAGAAGGGATTTGCTTGTACTCAAACACACCCGGACGTTTTAAACACACCCAGAATTCTCAAGCATCTGTGAAAGACTGTCAACCAGAAGGTTTGGCCTGCCTCATCTCAGGAGATAGTTGCGAGAATACAAGGGGTCAGGTCATGGTGGTTAAAACATCATGAGCTTCAATTGAGTAAGAGTTGGTAGAGCCTAACCGATTGAAATACCTGAAGTCAATTGCCCCTATTCTGTAGAACAGCTCGAATCAAACAGCCATCACAGGTACGAACTGGGGTTTGAAGTTGCGATCTGCAATCAAGCATTGCTAACCGCAGCCGGATGTTGGGCTAGTACCTGCTTAAGGTATTGCCCCGTATAGGATCGCTCATTTTGAGCCACTTCCTCTGGAGTGCCCTGAGCAATGATTTCGCCGCCGCGATCGCCCCCTTCTGGCCCCAAATCAATTACCCAATCTGCACAGCGAATTACATCCAGATTGTGTTCAATGACTAAAATTGAATTACCCATATCGGCCAATCGTTGCAACACATCTAGCAACTTATGAACATCATAGAAAGAAAGGCCAGTGGTGGGTTCATCAATGAGATACAGCGTTTTGCCAGTAGCACGCCGCGAGAGTTCTGTGGCTAGCTTTAACCGCTGCGCTTCGCCACCCGACAGAGTTGGAGCCGTTTGACCCAAACGCACGTACCCCAGCCCCACATCCACCATTGTTTGTAGCCGTGCCGCTGCTTTGGGAATGTTTTCAAAGAACTCCAGGGCTTCTTCTGCGGTCATACTCAGCACATCAGCAATTGATTTACCTTTGTACTTTACCTGAAGCGTTTCACGGTTGTATCGTGCCCCTTTGCAAACTTCACATTGCACATAAACGTCCGGCAAGAAGTTCATTTCAATGACGTTAACACCCTGACCACCGCAGGCTTCGCACCGTCCTCCTTTCACATTAAATGAAAATTGTCCAGGTTTATATCCTCGTGCCTTTGCTTCAATGGTTTCGGCAAAGAGGTCTCGAATGATATCAAAGACTCCTGTATAAGTGGCAGGATTTGAACGGGGTGTGCGTCCAATGGGAGATTGATCAATCACGATCGCCTTATCCAGGGCACTTAATCCACCCATTTCCTCCATCTCTTTTGGTTGCGGAATCTTGCGGCCAAAGTGATGCTGCAATGCCGGGTAGAGTAGCTCATTCACCAGGGTTGATTTTCCCGACCCAGAAACGCCCGTAATGCTCACCAACTTGCCCAAAGGAATATCGACATCTACCCGTTGCAGATTGTTGCGACACGCGTTGCGAATCCGGAGCGATCGCCCATTTCCCGCCCGCCGTTCCACTGGAGTTGTAATCACGCGTCGCCCTGACAAGTAAGCCCCTGTTAATGAGTCTTCTGCTTTTAGCAAGTTCTCTAACGAGCCTTGAGCCGTAATGCTGCCGCCATGTACCCCGGCACCGGGGCCAATATCAACCAGGTAATCTGCCGCTCGAATGGTGTCCTCATCGTGTTCTACCACAATTAGAGTATTACCCAGGTCACGCAGTCGTGTTAGCGTGCGAAGCAACCGGGCATTATCCCGCTGGTGTAAGCCAATGCTGGGTTCGTCTAAAACGTAGAGAACTCCCGTCAGGCCAGAGCCAATTTGGGTTGCCAACCGAATGCGCTGTGCCTCTCCTCCCGAAAGAGTCATGGCTGTGCGATCGAGCGTTAAATAATCCAGACCCACATCCAGCAAAAATTGCAGTCGCGCTTTAATTTCTCGCAGCACGAGGTCGCCAATTTGCGCCTGACGAGACGAAAGCTGTAATCCGTTCAAGCGAGGCAGGACATCGCGGATAGAAACATTGGTTAGATCTTTGATTCGGTATTGTCCAATCCGAACCGCGAGGGCTTCAGGCTTGAGGCGATCGCCCTTACATACATCACACGCCTGATCGACCAAATATTGCTCTAATTTCTGTTTGTGCAGTTCAGAGGTGCTGTCTCGATACTGCCGATCCAGCATCGGCAACACGCCATCATAACGACGCTGATATCCCTTATTTTCGCGGTAGCGAGAGTCCGATTCAATGTAAATCTTCTCATCGGAGCCATGCAAAATCACCTGTTGCTGATCCGGTGTCAATTGGTTCCACGGCGTTTGAATTTCAAACCCAAAGGCTTGCCCCACGCTGTAAAGCAACGAGAAATAGTAGGTGTTGTCTTTCTCTGACCAGGGCGCGATCGCCGCATACACGGGTAAGGCCGGATCAGGAATCACCAATTCTGGCGAGAACGTTCGCAGGGTGCCCAACCCATGACAATGCGGGCAAGCTCCATAGGGAGAGTTGAAGGAGAACAGCCGGGGCGATAGCTCCTCCATCACTGCTCCATGCTCAGGGCAGGCAAAGTTCTCTGAAAAAACCAGTTCATACGAAGCATGATCTGCCTCGTCTTCGCCAGACGCATCAGAACCGCCTTTAGCCTGACCATATTGGGCAGCGAGTTCTGCGGCAATGGGTAACTGTCCCGGTGCAATGGAAATAGGAGGTCGATCGCTCTCCTCGTCCGAGTGGCTCTTAGCGCGACGGGCATTGTTGTCAGAACCGCCCAGCACTTCGATGATGGCAATGCCGCCAGACCGCTTGAGGCAGGTTGAGAGGGAATCTACCAAACGTTCCTGAATGTTGTCGCGCTTAACCAGCCGATCGACCACAATCTCAATATTGTGGAAGTGGTTTTTGTCGAGGTCGATGTTGTCGCTCAGCTCGCGCACTTCGCCATCCACGCGCACGCGCACGAACCCTTCCGAGGCTAACCCCGACAGCAGTTTCTTATGCGTTCCCTTCTTGCCCCGGATCACCGGAGCCAGGATCTGAAACCGGGCGCGATCGGGCAATTCCAGAATTCGATCGGTCATCTGATCAATCGTTTGCGGCACAATCGAGCGATCGCAAATAGGGCAATGCGGCTCTCCTGCTCGCCCGTAAAGCAATCGCAAATAGTCGTAAATTTCGGTAACGGTGCCGACGGTCGATCGCGGGTTGTGCGAAGTCGATTTCTGGTCAATCGAAATGGCCGGACTCAACCCTTCGATCGCATCCACATCGGGTTTATCGACCTGCCCTAAAAACTGCCGTGCATAGGCACTCAGCGATTCAACATAGCGGCGCTGCCCCTCAGCAAAGATCGTGTCAAACGCCAGCGACGATTTTCCTGAACCCGATACTCCAGTAAAGACAATAAGGCGATCGCGCGGCAGTTCCAGGTCAATATCTTTGAGGTTGTGCTGTCGTGCGCCACGAATCCGAATCGTGTTCTGAGGGTTGGCAACCGAATGAGAATGGTGCCCGTTGGGCGATTCGGTAACTTGGCGATCGGTTACTTTGGCACGTTTGGGCATGGGGGCAGGACTCTAGCGGCAGCAGCAAGAAACAGTTCTTAATGATCTTATCGCTAACTTTCCCAGGTTGAGGGAACCCGGTCGAAAGATGACGAGCATTTATCCAAACGCCTATAGTAACGTATTGTTGACACCTCAGTACATACGTTCTAAGAGCGATCGTGCAAGCGGGAGTTAAATGGAACGGCTGCAAGCCCCCGTCCACCAGCATCTACTTCAGAAAGAGTCAGAAAGACCGAGTCTGCTTTGGTTACCGTTTGGGTGCATCTAACGGTTGGGAGCGTCGCTAAATGTGATGGAGAGAGCAGGATGGGCAAGGGTAATCCGCCTTCTCTCGCTCTCCCACTCTCTACCCTCCCCCAAAGTAGCCAGTCTCCTCGCCCTTACCCCTCGCTGTAGATCTCAGGAACTGGCGCGAACTGTAACATCTCGCATGATGCCTGCGGAAGATTTACTGGGAACTCTTGAAGATAATCGTTATAGCCTTCTGGAGCCGCATAGAGCTTTTCAGGCTTAGACCTACTTAGGAGGTGAGTCAATGGGCATTTTCGACAAAATCATGGGTGAGTTTGTCGATATTATCGAGTGGTTGGATCAAACCAACGACACGATCGTGTATCGGTTTCAACGCCACAACAATGAAATTAAGATGGGCGCTAAGCTAACGGTGCGTCCCGGACAGCAAGCCATTTTCGTCAACGAAGGTCAAATTGGTGATGCCTTTGGGCCAGGAATGTACTCGCTTTCTACACAAAATTTGCCCGTCCTGAGTACGCTCAAAGGCTGGCCCTACGGCTTCAACTCTCCCTTTAAAGCAGAAGTTTACTTTTTCAATACCAAAGTTTTTACCAACCTTAAATGGGGCACCTCCAATCCCATTACCATTCGCGATTCTGAACTGGGACCTGTTCGGCTCCGGGCGTTTGGCTCATATAACATTTGTGTTGCCAATCCCTCCGTTATGCTGCAACAGTTGGTCAGCACCGATGGCCTGTTTCAGGTGGATGAGGTCAGCGATCACATTCGCAACATGATTGTGACCGCCTATGCCACCTGGTTTGCGCGGGCTGGGATCTCGCTCTACGATTTTGCCTCCCACTATTCCGAAATGGGGGAAACGATTCGGACAGGGATGCAGCCAGAAATCCAGCGGTTTGGTTTAGAGCTGACCCAACTGCTGATTGAAAATGTGTCTCTGCCGCCTGAGGTTGAAGCTGCTCTCGATAAACGGGCTTCTATGGGCATTTTGGGCAACATGCAGCAATACGCTCAGTTCCAAGCGGCGAATGCGGTCGAAGAATCGGCTCGTAATCCAAATGGTGGCAACATGGCACTCGATTTTGGGGTTGGAATTGCGATGGGGCAACAGCTCACTAATTCCCTACAACACCAGCCGCCGAATGTTCAAACCATGCCACAAGCGTCTGCCCCTGCAACTCCCCCGCCGCCACCAGTCGCAGTGCAGTGGTACATTTCGCGCGATGGTCAAAATTTGGGGCCGTTTGCAGCCAATCAACTCACCCCAAACGGGTTGACAGCGCAAACCTATGTTTGGCACGCCGGAATGGACAACTGGTTACGCGCCGCAGAAGTTCCAGAATTGGCCTCTGTGTTAGCCTCTGTGCCACCGCCTCCCCCTGCAAGCTAGAACAAGCGTTGGTAGGGGCTTTGCAAGACTAAAGCCCCTAAAGTTCACTTCTAAATGACCCAATCGCCCTTCATGGGGTGACTGAGCGGCGATCGCCCAAGTCCTTGTTTCATTTTTTCCCATCCGCCATGACTAACACTCAGCCGTTAACGCAGCAATTTCCTTGTTCAGGTTGTGGGTCTACATTGGAGTTTGACCCTAAAAGCGCTCAGTTGAAGTGCCCCTATTGCGGTCGAGAGGATGAGTTGCCCACGGCAATGGGGCAGGTGGTGGAGCGATCGCTTGAGGAATTTGTTAACGCTAACCGCACCCAAATAGCAGCGCTCTCTACAACCGCGCTAGAGGTGGAGTGTCCGGGATGCCGGGCACAGATTACGTTTCAACCTCCCGATGTTGCAGGCAAGTGTCCGTTTTGTGCCACTAGCATTGTCACCCAACCCCACGCGCCCAATCCGGTGCTGATGCCAGAGGCCGTGTTGCCCTTTGGCTTGGGAAAAAAAGCGGCACAAGAAAGAATTCAAAAGTGGTTGCACAGCCGCTGGTTTGCACCAACCGGGTTAAAAAAGTTGGCGCAGCACGAAGGAATGCAGGGGGTCTATTTGCCGTTTTGGACGTATGACGCGCAAACCCACAGCACTTACAGGGGAGAAAGGGGAACGCATTATTACGTTACTGAAACCTATACCGAAACCAATTCAGAAGGTAAAACGGAGACTAAAACGCGGGAGGTGCAGCATACCCGCTGGTGTTCGGTGTCCGGAAATGTCAGTTGCTATTTTGACGATGTTTTAGTTCCAGCCGTAGAGACAATTAAGACCAAGCGACTAGAGGCGTTAGAACCGTGGGACTTGTCTAAGCTAATGCCCTATAACTCGTCTTATCTGGCGGGGTTTAAGGTGCAACGGTATCAAATTCAGCTTAAGGAAGGATTTGAACTCGCCAAGGAAAAGATGGCTTCTACGATTCATCAGAATGTGGTGCGTGACATTGGCGGTGACGAGCAGCGAGTTAGCAGCGTGTCAACGGATTATTATGATCCAACCTTCAAACATGTGTTGCTGCCCGTGTGGTTGTCATCCTATCGCTATCACAATAAGCAATATCAGGTGATGGTGAATGCCCAAACAGGTGAAGTGTTGGGCGATCGCCCCTTCAGCGTTTGGAAAATCACAAAAGTGATTGTGCTAACAGCAGTAGTAACGGTTGGCCTTTTGTTTGTCATAGGGCATTTCGCAGAGGAACCGCAGATTCCCGATCCATCGACTCCAGAAGAATTACCGTCCATTCCAGAAGAATCATCACAGCCCTATCCAGATCCGGCCAGTTCGATAGAATCACCATAGCTCTATCCTGCTCATTATCGGTTCCCAGCCCTTTGATATCAAGCACATGATGCCCTAGCAAGCAGATGGTGAGTGATATTCATCCGTTTCGTTATTGGAGCGATCGCCGCTATTTATTTGGGGCGCTTAAACACCAAATGAGCATCCACAATGGTGGGGGAAAGAGCGGTCGTTCCTGCTGTCAATTCCCAATCCTGAGTGCCGAGCGCATCCAAAAACTCTTCTAATGAGCCTTGCCAAAATTTGAGAGATCCCAGCTTTACTTCATTGCCTCTCACCGAGTAAACATGGCGATCGCCCTCTTTGGTGTAGGTCATCAATACTCGAACAATCAGATATTCCAGCTTCATTCACTCTTGGGGATCGATTGAGGGGGAACAACCAAAATTTTATCAACCCGATTACCATCCATATCTACCACTTCAAACCGATAGTCATCCCAAACAAGGTGGTCAGATGACCTGGGAATGTGCCCCAACTGTGTAATCAAAAATCCGCCCAATGTTTGATAATTACCGCGTCGTTCGCCCGGTAATTCCGCCACTTTAAACGCTTCCTTAAACTTATCGATGGGTATCATACCATCCACCAGCCACGATCCATCTTCCCGTTGAATCATGTCTGCCTCATGGGGTTGGTCGGCAAAGGGAACATCACCAATGATCACCTCCATGACATCATTTAGCGTTACAACCCCCTGAACTACTCCATATTCATCGATAATGAGTGCTACATGGGTGCCTGACTGCTTAAACATTTCCAGCACCTTCATTGCCCGAGTACTTTCGGGAATGAATAGCGGTTGCCGTAACATTGCCGTCAAATCAATGGGTTGGTTCGCAAGGCTGCAAGAAAGAACATCCGTGGCATAAACAACGCCCAGCACATCATCAAGGGTATCGTTGCAAATGGGAAAACGGCTGTGATGGCTATCGATCATCTTTCGGCAATTCACCTCAAGGGAATCATTGATATCCAGCCACACGATGTCGGGGCGAGGGGTCATCAATGCACCTACATACTGATCGCCCAGGCGAAATACACGTTCCACCATGTCCTGTTCAACAACTTCAAACATGCCTGCTTCTGTTCCTTGACGAATCAGGACTTTGATTTCTTCTTCCGTTACCAACGGTTCGGTGGTAGACAGATCCACCCGCAGTAGCCGCAGCACCAGTTCCGTTGACGCACTCAGTAAATGCACAATTGGGCTACCGATCGCCGATAACCACCGCATCGGTTGTGCCACCATTGCTGAAATGCGCTCCGGATTGCTTAAGGCCAACCGTTTGGGTACGAGTTCACCAATGATCAGCGACAGGTAAGTAGTACCGACCACTACCACACCCAGCGCGATCGCCTGACTGGAATGTGCCAACAGAGGCACCTCCTCAAGATAGGCCGCGATCGTTCTAGACAGGGTTGCCCCACCAAAGGCTCCAGCCAAAACTCCAATCAGCGTAATGCCGACTTGAACCGTTGACAGAAACCGATTGGGCGAGTTGGCTAACTCAAGTGCCGCCTGTGCTTTAGCATTACCCCGGCTCGCCATCTCCTGTAGCCGAACTTTGCGCGCTGAGACAATCGCCATTTCTGACATAGCGAAAATGCCATTGGCAAACACTAAGAGCAAAATAATTAGAATTTCAACAGTAATAGAAGACATGCTTAGCGGTGCCTATGCCGAGACGGATAGCGCTGGCTGAAAATAGCTGCGCCTAACCGTGCTAAAAGAACCTAGATATAGAAAAAGTAGCATTCCTGGACTCAACAGACAGCAATTCTGCTCCTGAATGTATGGGACGCGATCGCCAGAATACTTCCCCGGTTTCTCACCCCAACGCCGCTCAAACCTCAAGCTGTGCTATTCCATTGCCCAATGCATCCGTCCAAAGTCTATGGTGGGTCGAATCTCAGTAGCTTGAGCCGTCACACATTGCGATTAACTCCTCACTTAAAGTGCCGCCTTCTTGAGTCTGGCTTTTAGAATAGTAAAGATAGGTAAATTCGCAGCGCCCCACTCCTGTTTTCGTCGTTCTTCAGCGTATATGGCTTTTTCTTCCATTATTCGTGCCCTGGGGCGATCGCCCCTCACTACTGAGCTGATCACCAAGCTGGATCAGCAGAAATCTCTAGCCCTCAACGGCATTGCTCGCATTCCAAAAGGGCTGGTTGCCTCTAGCCTGGCTCAAGTCCAGCAACGCAACCTGTTAGTGGTTGCCGCCACACTGGAAGAAGCCGGACGCTGGAGTGCCCAACTGGAGGCGATGGGCTGGCAGACGGTTCACTTTTATCCCACGTCTGAAGCCGCTCCCTACGAACCCTTCGATCCAGAATCGGAAATGACCTGGGGGCAGTTGCAGGTATTAGCCGATCTAATTCGCATCAACGATCCCCAAGACGACCAGGCAGACAGAACTGGGACATCTCAACCCACTTCCCTGGCTGTGATTACGACCGAACGGGCGCTGCAACCCCACCTGCCGCCCGTCGCAGCGTTTCATTCCTATTGTTTGACGCTGCAACGCGGTCGGGAACTCAACTTAGAAGACTTCAGCCGGCAGCTAGCACAACTAGGCTACGAACGGGTGCCGCTGGTTGAAACAGAAGGGCAATGGAGCCGTCGGGGGGACATCATCGACGTATTCCCTGTTGCGTCTGAGTTGCCTGTGCGGTTAGAGCTGTTTGGCGACGAACTCGACCAACTGCGGGAGTTTGACCCGGCAACGCAGCGATCGCTCGATAGCACAACCCGTCTGGTGTTAACCGCCACCGACTTTCGACCCATGGTAATGGCTGGCCTGCGACAGACGACACCGGGCACAGCGGACTCCGCAGATGCCCCCCCGATTCCAGCCGCGATTACCGCCTATCTCTCGGATGAAGAAATTGAACGGTTTGAAAACGGCGAACCGCTAGAGGGTACACGGCGATTTCTGGGACTGGCGTTTGAGCGTCCGGCCTCGCTGCTGGATTACTTACCAGCCAACACGCTGATTGCGATCGACGAACCCGACCAGTGTCAGGCGCACAGCGATCGCTGGATAGAACATGCCGAAGAGCAATGGCAGGAAGTTACCAGCCAGCATCAGGCGAATGGTGCAGTAAAAGCCAGGTTTCCCCTGCCCAAGATTCATCGCCCCTTTGGCGACGTACTGGCTGAACTCGATCGCTTTCAGCGGCTCTACCTCTCCGAACTGGCCGAGGAAGGCCGAGGACTGAACCTGGCCAGCCGTCCCGTTCCGGCTACGCCGCACCAGTTTGGCAAACTGGCCGAAGTCTTGCGGCAAGAGCGCGATCGTGGCTTTGCGGTGTGGTTGGTATCGGCTCAACCGTCGCGATCGGTATCCCTGCTGCAAGAACACGACTGTCCGGCGCAGTTTGTACCCAATCCGCGCGACTATCTGGCGATCGACAAGCTGCAAACCCAGCACATTCCGGTTGCGGTCAAGTATTCGGGGCTGGCCGAACTGGAAGGGTTTATCCTGCCCACCTTTCGCCTGGTGGTGGTGACCGATCGCGAATTTTTTGGTCAGCATACCCTGGCAACACCGGGTTACGTTCGCAAACGGCGACGGGCAACCTCTAAACAGGTTGATCCCAATAAGCTACAGCCGGGGGATTATGTTGCTCACAAAAGTCATGGGGTGGGGCGATTTCTTAAGCTGGAAAGCCTGACTATCAACCGCGAAACCCGTGAGTATCTGGTGCTGCAATACGCCGACGGGTTGCTGCGGGTGGCTGCCGATCAGCTCAATGCCCTGTCTCGCTTTCGAGGCGTAGGCGATCGCCCTCCCCAGCTCAACAAAATGTCGAGCAAAGCATGGGAGAAAACCAAGAGCAAGGTTCGCAAGGCCGTCAAAAAAGTGGCGGTCGATTTGCTGCAACTCTATGCCCAGCGATCGCAGCAAGAGGGTTTTTCTTTTCCGTTGGATATGCCCTGGCAGCAGGAAATGGAGGATTCGTTTCCCTACCAACCCACGATCGATCAACTTAAAGCGGTGCAGGACGTGAAGCGGGATATGGAAAGCCTGCGACCCATGGATCGGCTAGTGTGTGGTGATGTGGGGTTTGGCAAAACAGAAGTAGCAATTCGCGCCATCTTCAAGGCGGTGACTTCTGGTAAGCAAGTTGCCATGCTGGCTCCTACCACAATTTTGACGCAGCAACATTACCACACCCTGAAAGAGCGATTTGCTCCTTACCCGATTCAGATTGGCCTATTGAACCGCTTCCGCACGACCGAAGAACGCAAAGACATTCAGCAACGGCTCCAAACTGGCGAACTCGACATTGTTGTAGGAACTCATCAGCTTTTGGGCAAAGGAGTTCAGTTCAAGGATCTGGGACTGCTGGTGGTAGACGAAGAACAGCGGTTTGGAGTGAACCAAAAGGAGAAGATCAAGGCGCTGAAAACACAGGTAGATGTTTTAACGCTGAGCGCTACGCCGATTCCCCGAACGCTGTATATGTCGCTGTCGGGGGTACGCGAAATGAGCCTGATTACTACACCTCCTCCCTCTCGTCGTCCAATCAAAACCCATCTGTCGCCCTACGATCCAGAGATGGTACGAACGGCAATTCGGCAGGAACTCGATCGCGGCGGTCAAGTGTTTTACGTGGTGCCCCGTGTGGAAGGGATTGAGGAGATTGCTACCCGCATTCGGGAGATGATTCCTGGTGTGCGGCTGGCGATCGCCCACGGTCAGATGCAAGAAGGCGAACTAGAATCAACGATGCTCACCTTTAGCAACGGTGAAGCCGACATTCTAGTCTGTACCACGATCATTGAATCGGGTCTGGATATCCCGCGTGTCAACACCATTTTGCTGGAGGACGTACAGCGATTTGGCCTGTCCCAGCTTTACCAGTTGCGCGGTCGGGTGGGGCGATCGGGCGTTCAAGCCCATGCCTGGATGTTTTATCCCAAACAAAGCCAGCTTTCTGATGCGGCTCGTCAGCGCTTACGGGCGATTCAAGAATTTACACAGCTTGGGTCAGGCTATCAATTAGCGATGCGCGATATGGAAATTCGCGGCGTTGGTAATTTGTTGGGCGCGGAACAATCGGGTCAAATGGACGCGATCGGCTTTGACCTTTACATGGAAATGTTGGAAGAAGCAATTCGTGAGATTCGCGGTCAAGAAATTCCGCAGGTGGACGATACCCAGATTGATCTCAACCTGACGGCCTTCATTCCAGCCGATTACATTCCTGACCTGGATCAGAAAATGAGCGCTTATCGCGCCGTTGCCTCAGCGCAGTCCAAACAAGAACTGACCCAAATTGCCGCCGATTGGAGCGATCGCTACGGCTCAATTCCAACCGCCGCCCTGCAACTGATTCGTGTCATGGAATTAAAACAAATCGCCAAAAAAGTAGGGTTCTCTCGCATTAAACCCGAAGGAAAACAGCACGTTGTCCTGGAAACACCGATGGAAGAACCCGCCTGGAACCTGCTCAAAGAAAATCTGCCCACTCATTTACACTCGCGGTTTGTCTACACTCCCGGCAAAGTGACCGTGCGCGGGTTGGCGATCTTAAACGCCGAGCAGCAGCTTGAAAACCTGATTGATTGGCTCAACCGTATGCAGGGCGCATTGCCAGAAGTTGCGTTGGTTTAATGCGTTAAGTGAATCGTTTGAGTCAACGCCAAGTACAGCGATCGTAAACTCTGCATAAACTCCAACTGAATTGGGAACCCAACAGCGCCAATCTCACGTCAGCTTCATTTTGGTGTCAACCCACCACCGGCTAAAACATTAGCTGGCAGGGTTATGCCCATCCATCGCATTACAGATGAGATACTGTCACATCCCCTGGCGCATCTCTGAGAATGCAGGGCATAACAGAGCTAAGGAAAGATTTGTCGGTTTCCAGCAGGCGGGCAGGATCAACACAACGTTAGTCTTGATTGCCGCCTCTTCGATTGTGGATGTAGGAGTGTTCGAGTGATGCAACGATTTTTGAGTGCCCTTTCCTTAACCGTGTTGCTTTCAGGTGTGTCTGCTCTTGCCCAAGTTCAGCCTGCTCAGAATCCGGTTGACCGCGTGATTGAAGCTGGGCTAATGAGTCCTACTTCTAACGGCGACTTTCAGGCAGACACCATCCTCAGCCGGGCCGAACTGGCAAGCATCCTGGTTAAAACCTTTCAACTCAATCAGCGTACGCCCAACCAGACCGCTGCCGTAGCCATTCAAGACGTGCCGCGATCGCACTGGGCCTACGACGACATCCAAACCGTTCTTCGCAGCGGGGTGATGACGGGCTACCGTGAAGGCCGCTTCTTTCCTGACCAGCGAGTGACGCGGGCAGAAGCCTTTTCCATCTTTGCTCAAGCCTACGGCGTGTTCCAGTTTCCAGACGCGACCGTCAACGATATCTTGTCTCGCTATCCGGATGCCGGGTCAATTCCAGCATGGGCGCGTAAATCAATGGCGACTGCGCTCTACGAAGGGTTTGTCAACACCGATCCTAACAGCCAAATTGATCCGCTTGGCCCAATGACTCGTGGCGATATGGCACATGCCTTAGGCGTTTACCTGTCTCGTCAGGAAACCCCATCAGGCTTTCCCTGGGCGATCGGTAATTAGCCCGAAGGGTTCGATGAGCTTCATTGGAACTTCAGCAAATCCTCCGTGAGTTTATTAGTTCCTTTAACTAATTCTGCGATCCCCTGCCTATGGTGGGAGGCGTAACCCAACGTTGCTTGGTGTTCACCATCACCCCTTGATTCATCATGCGTCCTTCTTCTCTTGATTCTCGAGCCATGAAACCCCAATCCAGCGTTCTCAATCTCGTGCGTCAGTGGCTAGACGACATTGAAATTCGAGATGCGAGGCTGGCGCGTTGTCTGTCTCGTTTAATTCCGTCCCAGTGCCCCTTCGAACGGGACATTAACCTGTTTGGCCGCACTGTGGCTCACATTCCGCCGCTCTGCAAACTGAATCCCTTTTATGAGCAGTTTGTTGGCTTGCGCTTTCGATCGCTCTGCTTCCTGGTCGATGTCTGCGGTGAAGATATTCAGTCCTATTGTTAACCCACTGCTGTAGAGACGCTCTGATAGCGCCCCTACAACCGTTTCTCACTACCTTCAGCTAACCATCAGCCGATCGGCATCTTCCTGTGTTGTAATCACCGCTCGTTCTGGCACCTGTGCCCCGTCGGGGAGCGTTACCCCCACCACGATTGCCTCTGCGCCAATGGTGACATGGTTGCCAACCGTTGAGCGAAACAGAATCGCATCATCTGCGATCGTCAAACCATCCCCGACTTCTAAGGGGCCATGAAACACCACATTGTCATCGGTGTTGAGATTATTGCCAATGCGGATGTTGGTGCCTTTAAGGGCATGGAATGTGACCCGATCTTCAATTTCGGCATTGTCGCCAATGATAATCGGCGCTCCTTCATCTGCCCGAATAGATGTCCGTTGACCGACAATGCTGTTGGCTCCAAGCCGCACATCCCCTACTATTCGCACAAACTCATCGAGCTGAACCGCATCACCGAGCGCTGGGGCAACAGGATCGGTATTCCAGGAGGTTGTCGGAGCGGGACTCACACCCGTAACGCTAGCAAACCCATCGGCTTCGAACAGCTCTCCGTAATGCTCGGCAAATTCTTCGTTCACCTCCAGCACGTCGTTTTGAAACTCAGCATTGTCTTCAGTTTTGAGCGGCAGGGCATCGGCCTCAGCCTGACTGGTGATGACCGCTCCAATGGGAACGAGACGGTTTTCGCCGATCGTCACATTCGCAACGTTGGCTCCGTGTAACACAAATGCTCCGTCTTCTAGCACCACGTTGTTGAGCTTGGCATGAAAGCCAATGAAGGTGAAATCACCAATGCGGGAGTTTCTGACCACTGCTTGATGGGCAATGCTCACTCGTTCTCCGGCGCTGCTAGAGATCTCGGCACAGGGTGCTTCTGGGGCAGGCTGATCGCGTGCCACTGCAAAAATAATATTGTCTTGCAAATTGGTTTCATCGCCAATACAGATGCGCGTCTCTGGTTCGGCTCGCACAATAGTATTGCCAGATACAAAAACGTTTTCGCCCACAGTCACATCCCCAAACAGCTCTACCAGCGGGCTGATAAAGCTGGAATTGGTTGTGGTTTGGGCTGGGTCGTAACGGCTGATAAATTGCCCCGGCTCATTGGCGATCGCATGGGTTCCCAAAAGTGATAGTCCAATTGCGAAGCCAAGAGCCAGCGAAAGTGAGCGTTTTTGATGAAAAAATCGACTGAACATAGGTTCCTTTTTTCAGACGTTTTGTCTTAATTGAAACTCAGGTGGGATTGGGTTTGAAATTAAAAACTTAGTTTGTTAAGCCTGCTAACTCAGACTCGATTTTGTCGGCATCCAGGGCACGGCCAATGAAGACTAAGCGCGTTTGCTTGGGTTCTTCTGGTTGCCAGGGGCGATCGTAAAAGCGTTCAAATCGTTCGCCAACACCTTGCAGCACCAGCCGCATTGGCTTGTTGGGAACGGAGACAAACCCCTTGATGCGGTAAATCTCCTGCTGCTGTACCAGCGCTTGCAGTTGGGTTTGCAGATGATCGGGGTTGAAGCTGCGATCGAACACCAGATGGGTCGATGAAATGTCATCGTCATGCTCATGCTCGGTCTCATCATCGTGGTGGCTAGGGCGATCGTCCAAATCATCTTCAACGGCTGCATTGAAGCCCAACACCAGGCTAGGGTCAAGCTGGCCGCGATCGCTACGCACAATCTTCACGGCTCGTGGTAGCTCTTGCTGAACCAGACCCAGCACATTAGTGACCGCCAGCTCATCAACTAAATCCGTTTTGTTGAGCGTCACTAAATCGGCACAGGCTAATTGGTCTTCGAATAGCTCTTGCAGCGGTGTGTCATGATCCAGGTTTGGATCGGCCTGCCGCTGAGCCGTTATCGCGTCTGGGTCGGGGGCTAAGGTGCCGTTAGCAACCGCTTCACAATCCACCACGGTAATAACGCCATCTACCGTAGCAGCGTTGCGAATATCAGGCCAGCGGAAGGCGCGAATTAAGGGTTTGGGTAAGGCCAGCCCGGAGGTTTCGATTAAGATGCAGTCGAGGCGATCGCGTCGTTTGAGCAGTTCTAGCATCGTGGGCAGAAATTCTTCCTGCACAGTGCAGCAGAGACAGCCATTCGTGAGTTCAACAATATTGCTGCCGTCGGCTGGACTGGACGCTGTTTCTGCCTCATCCTCAGGGCAAACCTGACACGATCGCAGCAGTTCGCCATCAATGCCCAGTTCACCAAATTCATTGACGAGAACCGCAATCCGGCGACCCTGATTGTTTTGCAGCAGATGCCGGATCAGCGTTGTTTTACCACTGCCCAAGAAGCCAGTGATAATTGTGACGGGAATTTTTGCAGCCATGCGTTTGTGTAACCAGCAATCGAGCTTTTCTATTGTCGCAGAATCTTGTTAGGGGTTACACAATGAAGAAAGGGATGGCTAAGATAACGCTGTAATGGAGATTCTGTTTATGGATAATGCCTCAATTGAATTGCTTCTAGAGGATTTGAAAAATCCTGATGAAACAGTTCGCAACCAGGCCACACAGCAACTCTGGCAAATTTGGTTTCAACAGAAAGGAGTGCATGGGCTGGATTTATTGTGCCGCAGTCAGGCGTTGGCACAGGCTGGACGCATTGAAGAAGGAGAAGCCTTACTGGCTGAGTTGATTGAAAACCAACCTGATTTTGCTGAAGCCTGGAACCAGCGAGCCGTTTTATATTATGCCCTGGGGCAGTATCGTCGCTCCCTGGCCGATTGTGAGGAAGTGGTTGCGTTAAACCCCGACCACTTTGGCGCATGGCACGGTATGGGATTGTGTCATGCGGCGTTAGGAAACTATCGATCGGCAATCCATTCGTTTCGGCGTGCTTTGGAAATTCAGCCCTATGCGATCGTCAATCAACGCCTCATCCTGGAATGTACGGCAAGATTGAGCTAAGGAGGTTCAGGCATGGGTAGTCAGGAGATATTGCTGGTTGAACCTTGCTCAGTTCAGCATATTGAGGTGCTGTTAGCTGGCAAACTGCCGTTCTTTGAAACCTTTGGAGTGACCATTGCAGATGACTACGAACTTCTGCCTCACATGCTGGAGTTTTCATTAAAAGGATTACTTGAAACGAACGTCCTGCCCCGCTGGTGGACTCATTTGTTTATGCTCCACCATTCCCGAGTAGCGGTGGGCATCGGCGGGTATAAAGGCAATCCGGATGCAAATGGAGTCGTTGAAATTGGCTATTCGATCGCCCCGTCTTATCAAGGTCAGGGGTTAGCAACTCAGGCAGCCAGGACAATGATAGAACGCGCCTTTGCCGATCAAAGCGTCACCTTAGTTAGAGCGCACACGCTGGCCACCGAAACGCCTTCTGCCAGCGTGTTGCGAAAGGTGGGCATGGTAAGAGTTGCAGATAGCAATGATGCAATGGAAGGCAAAGTATGGCGGTGGCAGGTTACCTTGCCTCACCCTTAACGGCAGGCTATTGAATGAGCTGGGTGATCCATCGATCGCTCGTTTCGCCCGTGCCGCGTTGCAGATGCGCCAGTCGCCAGGTTTTGCCTTCAATCTGGCGTTGCAGGTAAATTTCAAACGGGTTTTGATGTTGCGTTATGCGGCGATCGTTTAGCTTCTGGGTCACGTCATAGGTGCCGCGCACCCGATAAGCGGTCAGGTCTTCAATGACCAGCGGTTCTTGCTGCGTAACGGTGACGTGGTTGAGTTTAAACGACGGTGATGCTGTCGGGGTGCGATAAATCTGTTGGCTGAGTTCGGCCTGGGTTTGCTCTAGTTGCAGCTCGATCGCCTTCTTCACCAACGCCTGACTGGGGCTACCTGCAACGCTACAAGCCGCCAACATCACCGCAAGCACGATCGCCATTACGAGCCTGAGCATGAACCACTCTCCTGACTGACGGTAGGGATGAAGACCGATGTTTGGTGTTGCTGAATAAACGGAGTTTGGGAAACGTTGACGGTTGTAGGGCGAATTCAGCCCATGATTCAGCAACGCCCGATGTTCAATTTATGCGGCTGTTGGCCACATGGCAAGGCTCAATTGACGGCACCGGCATCGGGCAACGGGGCGATCGTCGCTGGATTGGATGCCGGGGCAGGAGCCTTGGGCGAACTGCTGCTCTCGGTGGGGAGGCTTGGCTCCGACGATGGCGGAATCGGCTTTAACTGCTCAAAATCGAACGTGGGGGCATCGGAGTTCGATGGAATGGGTTCAGGCACAGGTGCCACATTGGGATCTGGAATGGACTCAAACGGCGGCACTTCTTCTGCCAAGGCTGGTTCTTCAGACGGTGGTTCCTGAATGCTGGGGCCATCCGATGGAAATGATTGCGGCAAACGCTCTTCTGGGGGCGGTTCATAGCTACCCACAGAACTTCTGCGGCGGATCGGCTCATGGGCAGGCGATCGCTCAATGGGCATATCTGATGGTGGCGTAATCTGATCGGTGTCAACAATGCTGGTTCCAGGCCAGTTATCGCTGGGGAGAAACTCTTGACTGCTGCCAAACAAGCCATCTGCTCCGGGCGGCATAGGGGATGGGGCTGTAGGGGATGCAGACGGAGCAGAGGAACCTGTCGGATTGGCCTCTGGAACCGAGGGAGACGGACTGGATACCGCTTGCCCAAACCGCAACGATAAACCAAAACTGACACCACCCAATGTGGCAACGGCCGCCGTGACCATAAGCGCAAACGGAAGCCAGCGCTTGGATCTGCGCCGTTTGACCTGCGATCGCGTTGGCACCTGCCAGGAAAACTGCGATCGGGAAGGATTTGATGGAGGTGGCGAAGTGGCCGCCGCCGCCTGCAACTGCGCCAGGGGGTGCATATCCTGCCTTTGCACTGGCTGAGTGTTGTGTTGCAGTATCGTTTGCGTCTGAATAATCGTGCCGTTGGGACTGGCAGACGTGGTGTTTGCCAGTGATGCATGACCTGCCCCATTGGTTGCAAACGGAGGCAAAACAACGGGTTTGGCGACAGTAGGTGGTTTTTCAGCAGCGGGAGTTGGGTTCACCGCTGATTTTGCGTTGGTTGCGGCGGTAGGGGTGAACCAGTCTTCTACCAGGAGTGCTGGTTGTCCAGACAAGCGTTCTAACACTAAAAACGGCAGTCCGCCTTCTTCAAAACAGTCCACCACCTTGGACGGCAGAGCGGGTTGCCGTTTCCCAATTTGCTTCATGGCAACCATAAACTGCTGATGCAGGTTGGCAAACTGAGGGCGATCGCGCAAACTGGGATTCAGCGTATGTAGAATCACCGTCTGATCGAGATAGGCATGAGTTGCCTGAAGCGTAACACCCAGATCAGTTAAACCCAACGTCGCCTGAACAATATATTTTCCGTCTTGTAGGGCGGTTCCAGCCGTTAAGTTCATAGAAGTCTGGGCTGATAGTTACATCATTTTCTTCAGCTTAATCCTACCGCCTTCGGGAGACTATTGGCTGAAAAGAGGGACAGGGATAGAAAATCGGCTGTTCCGGTTGCCTCAGGGTTTGGGAAAATGGGTCTGCACAAACACCTCAGCATCGGCACGATCGCTGATGGTGCCGTCCAGGGTTGCCGCCATCACTGCGTCTAATATCTGCTTGAACGGCTTGCCCGGTTTGTAGCCCAACCGTTTGAGATCGTTGCCATCCAGCGGCGCTTTGACAGTGGCCCAGTCGGTAAGGTAGCGCCAGATCTGTTTGCGGGTGGGGCGATCGGCGCGAACGGCTAACAGGATTAGGGTTTGCAGATCATACTGGCTTAGAAGTGCCGCCACCTGGCTGGGACGCTGGCAATCAGGCCACTTGTGTTTTAACTCCGCTTGCACCCCTTCCAACTGTTGTAGTCGATGGATGCTGTCTGCTGGAAGCTGCAAGTTTTCTGCCACTTTAACGCGATCGTCTTTGCTGAGATGGGTTAACAGTACCTCTAACAGCACTTGCCAATGCTCTAAGCTGGCGGGTTGGTCAAAACGGATGAGGCAACGGTCTACCTGGCGAAGCTGTTTCCACAGCACATCATCCAGTTCTAGCGTTGGGTGAATGCAGCGCAACGCTCCCAGATTGTCTAACAGTTGAATGGCTGCTTTCCAGTAAGACGCTTCTAAAATGAGCTTCAGTTCTCGTCGCAGACGGGTTTGCAGTGCCGGGGTTTTATCCATCTCGGCTTGAATCCGGTGGTAAATGCCGCTGGCGATCGCGTGGCGAATGTACCCTTCGGTCTGTGGGTCAATTTGAAATCCCAACCGTACGGCAAACCGCACGGCACGATAAATTCGGGTTGGGTCTTCGATCAGGCTATTGGCGTGCAGCACCCGGATGTGACGAGCCTGCAAGTCGAGCAAGCCGCCAAAAAAATCCAGCAGTTCGCCCGTGCGGGGTGGGGTGAGCCGTAGAGCCAGGGCGTTAATGGTGAAATCGCGGCGGTAGAGATCCTGGCGAATCGAACTCGCTTCCACCACTGGATTGGCGGCTGGGTAAGGATAGAACTCTGTGCGAGCAGTGGCAATATCAATCCACAGTGAGTCAAACTCCGGGTCGTTGTGCCAGAGCAGAGCAGCCGTCTGAAACCGTCCGTGAACCTGAAGCCGCACGGACGGATATTGCTGTTGCAGGGCACGGGCAAGCTCGACTCCTGCCGCCTGATCCGCAGCGCGATGAAACCCATCGACCACCAGATCGACATCCTTGAGCAGCAGCGCTTCATCGGGATTCGCCAGCAGCAAGTCTCGCACGGCACCACCCACCAGATAAAGCTGCCAACCGCGCTGTTCTGCGGCGGCGGCGGCTTGCATCAGCAACGTCCACAGCGGAGAGGTCATGCGATCGCGCACCAGATCGCGCACCACATGCGGCAGAGGACACAGCCCCGACGGGCGATCGCCCGCTCGTTGCCCGTCGCTCATGGCTTGAGCCTGATGGATCTGACGCAGTACGTCGGTGCGGGTCACAATTCCCACCAAATTTTCCGCGTCTAAAACCGGAAGGCGACCAATATCATACGTCACCATCAGCGATTCAATTTCAGGCAGAGTGGTGTCGGGCGCGATCGTTTTAAGGTTGGTCGTCATGTAGCCCTTGACCGGGGCATGGCTAAAGCCATGATGCAGCGCAATGTCTAAATCGCGCCGCGAGATCACACCCGTTAGCTGTCCCTGTTCGTTGACTACCGAGAGGCCAGAGTGGCCGTACCGCAATAAAGTTCGTTGGGCTTCGGCGATCGTGGTGTCGGGTCGAATCGTTCGCACTGGAGACGACATTAGCTCGCGCGCCACGGGTGGATGGGGCACCTGCGCTTTCAGTTGGGTTACGAGCTGGGAGAGGGTTTCGTCGGGGTCAACGCCGCGCGCATTGAGGGAGGCTGCCCTGGCATGGCCACCACCGCCCCACGGTTGAAAGAGGTCACCCAGATTGATGCCTTCTGCGCCAGTGGTGCTTGCTCTGCTGCGCGAGCGACCAATCACCGTGAGCCGCTTTTCGTTCGCGTCGGTGGTGGGGTAGCTAGCCGCCAACAGCAGCACGTCGCTATCGGTGAGGCTGAGGATGCGAGAGGCCAGGTTAGACAACCCCGGAACAAAGCTATCCATTGGCAACAGCACCCAGGCGATCGCCAGTCCTTGTACCGTTTCGGTATGCAGATAGTCTAAAGCTGTTGCCAGCCAGTCTTGCAGATGGGGAGAGAGTCCGGGTTCAACGTAATCGGCGATCGCGCTAATGCTGGCTCCCTGTTGCATCAGCCAGGTGAGGGCAGCGGCATCGCGCACGGTGACATGGTCGAAGGTAAGCGACCCGGTATCCACATGAATGCCCAACGCCATCACCGTTGCTTCGGTAGGAGTCAGTTGAATCTGCTGTGCCTGGAGCTGTTCTGCAATCAGGGTTGACGTTGAGCCAACGGCCTCAACCTGGGTTTGCGTTGCCGCGATATCGCCCTTAGCATCAACATGGTGGTCATACAGGCGGATGGTGACATTCGGTAAATCTAGCCACTCTGCCGCTTTGCCGAGGCGATCGCGCCATTGCGTATCCACCACCGTGATTGTACGAATCGTATCTGGATTGACCGATCGCCGCTCAATCAACGCATACTCATCGCGATGCAGTGCCAAAAAATCGCGCACGGTGGGATGACTGCCGCCCGTTAGCACCACTCTGGCTCCCGGATGCAGGCGCGTCAAACCCACCGCTGCCCCTAGCGTGTCAAAATCGGCTGTGGTATGGCAGAGGATTAAATCCATTTGACCTAAATTCTGTTCCTCTTTCCCAATCTTGACAGACAACCGTACCGACGGGGTTCAATTTCTGATAGCTTACTACTCAGAGCGGATCGAAGTGCTGGCGATCGCAGCTTTCCTGATAACTATCTAGTTTTTGCTTCTATTTGGGAGGAAACCATGTTTTCTATTTTGTTTCAAGTAGCTTTGGCGGCTCTCGTACTGCTGTCGTTTGCAATGGTAGTCGGCGTTCCAGTCGCTTATGCGTCACCGCAAAATTGGGATCAGTCCAAGCGATTCATCCTTTTAGGATCGGGCGTTTGGGTTGCGCTGGTCTTATTGGTGGGCGGGTTAAACTACTTAGTGGTTTAATCTAGAGGTAGAACACACCTTAAATCAATTGTCATGGCAGTTTTCGAGGGCACATTCACCCAAGCAGATCCTCTACGGTTTGCGATTGTTATTGGTCGGTTTAACGACCTGGTCACAGGTAAGCTTCTAGAGGGCTGCCAAGATTGCCTCAGACGACATGGCATTGACCCCGACCCCCATGGAACTCAGGTTGATTATGCCTGGGTACCAGGAAGTTTTGAGGTTCCTCTGCTAGCGCGTCAGTTAGCCCTGACGCATCGCTACGATGCAATTATTTGCCTGGGTGCAGTCATTCGGGGATCTACGCCTCACTTTGACTACGTTGCAGCAGAGGTATCTAAGGGGGTAGCCGCAGCCAGCTTTCAAACCGGAGTTCCGGTCGTGTTTGGCATCTTAACCACCGATACGATGCAGCAAGCCCTGGAACGGGCTGGAATTAAGAGCAATCATGGCTGGAATTACGCAATGAACGCGATCGAGATGGCAAGCTTAATGCGGCAAATCAAAGCGATTTCCCCGGCTGATTCCCATCTCAACAGCAGTTTGGCCGGTGCAACTGATTCTCAATCGTTGCCTGCGGCGTTAAAAAGTGCCAACGTGAGCCACTCACCCGACGAGTAAGCCGTTGGCGAGGGCGCGTTTCATTAACCTTGATAACCGCCTTGACGCGATAGGGGTATTGCCAGACAACGCCCTGCACCATTCGTGATGAATCGACGGATGCCTGCAATGGTTGGTAACTTAAAAAGCAGGTAGCTCCAACGGTTCACCAAACCACTGTTGCGATAGTGCATCCAATTCACCCGACAGTCGCTTACTGGCTACAAAGACATTCACCCATTGCAACAGGTCTAAGTCGCCACGACGAACGCCAACGTAACAGGGAGAATTTTTCATCACAAATTTGTTTTCAATCGTCCTGGTTGGGTTGTCTTGCATGAGTTTATTGGCGATCGTATTACCCGTGGCAATTAAATCAACTTGACCAGCCAATAGCGCGGATGCGGTGGTGCTGTTGTCCTCGAACCGCTTGACCTCAAGCCCTTCTGGAGCCTGTTTGGTCAGTTCCAGATCCTCTAATGATCCTTGCGTTACCCCAACACTTTTACCAGCCAACTCTTCATAGGAGGAGACGGCAACGTTCTGTGCCCCGTACAGCCCGGAATAAAAGGGAGCGTAAGGAATTGAGAAGTAGATGGACTTGGCTCGTTCGGGTGTGGCTCCTAAGCTGGAGATGACCATATCGGCTCGATTGGTTTGCAGGTAAGGAACGCGGTTTGTACTGGTAACTGGCACCAGTTCTAGCTCTACTTCTAATGATTCTGCCACCAGTTTGGCAACGTCAACGTCATACCCCTGGGGTTGCATATCAGTACCCATTGAACCAAAGGGAGGCGAATCTTGAGGGACGGCAATTCTAACCTTGCCAGTGCTAATGATTTGATCGAGGGTTGATCCGGCTTGGGATGCGCTTTGAGGAGCCGCACCGGAGGCCGCCTGACTGGTGGCAACATCTCCAACCACTGCCTGGGAGGTGACAGAACCGCTAGAGCAGGCAATCACGCTGACCATCATCACCAAACCGACAGCGATCACTGTTAAGCTACTCAACCACGACGGGCGCAGAGAGAAACGGGATGGGGTGCGCGTGGTTCTTCTATTCGACATTACTTTCGATCTCCTGACTGATCTTGAATGATGTAAAAAGATGTTTGAAAAGTATCAAATCTCTTCTGTAAGGGCGTAGCATGCGGCAGATAACCCTTGAAATAGACCCAGACGTATTGCCCGTATGCTACGCCCCTACGGGTGTCGGGCTACAAATTATACTTTTAAAGCGTCCTCTAAATGGTTCAATTAGGTTCTATAGGCAAATTGGTGTTCTAACCGCTTGCTGAGCAAGGAAAGCGGAAAACACAGGCAGAAGTAGATAATGGCTGCGATCGTAAATATCAGGAAGGGTTGAAAGGTGACATTGCTGATAGCGGTTGCCGAGCGAGTTAGCTCAACAAACCCAATAACAGAGGCGAGAGAGGTTCCCTTAATCACCTGCACCGCAAAGCCAACGGTCGGCGGAATCGACATTTTGACCGCCTGCGGCAGGATAACGCGCTGAAGCTGTCTGACATAGTTCAACCCCAGAGCTGTTGACGCTTCCCACTGTCCTTTAGGAATCGCCTCCACTGACCCGCGCCAGATATCAGACAAAAAAGCGCTGCTGTAGGTGGTTAATGCGATCGCCGCCGCCGTCCAGGGAGACAAATTCCAATCCAGGATGACCGATAACCCAAAGAAGGTGAGGAACAGTTGCATCAGGAGCGGTGTGCCTTGAAAGAACTCGACGTAGAGCATACTGGGGTAGCGAATAAATTTGTTGGGTGAGATTCGCATCAGCATGACCAGAAACCCAACGAAGCCACCGCCAACGAAGGCGATCGCAGACAGTACAATAGTCCACCTCGTGGCCAGCAATAAGTTGGTAAAAATTTGCGGCAGTGTAAAATCTTGCATGGTCGGCTCAGGTGAGTAGCGTTAAAACGATTAGCGGGTGTATTGCATAAACGCAAAGAAGCGCTTTTGAATTAAAAAGGCGATCGCTTTAATCAACCAAACAATGCCGACATAAATGAGTGCGATCGCGAGATACACCTCAAAACTGCGAAACGTGCGGGACTGCAAATAATTTCCTACAAACGTTAATTCTTCAGCAGAGATTTGAGACACGACGCTGGTAAACAAAATAGCGATCACAATTTGGCTAACCAATGCCGGATAAATATTACCCAGTGCCGGAATTAAGACAATATGACGAAAAATTTGTAGTTTTTTGAATCCGAGCGCCAATCCGGCTTCAATTTGTCCTTTACGAATTCCTTCAATTCCAGCTCGGACAATTTCCGTCGAATAGGCACCAAAGTTGATGGCCAAGGCAATCACAGCCGCCTGCCACGGGGATAAACGCAGCCCAATACTTGGCAACCCAAAGAAGAAGAAAAACAGTTGAATGAGAAATGGCGTGTTGCGGATAAATTCTACATATGCAATTGAAATTCCGTTAAAAAGACGATTATCTGAAGTTCTACCCAATGCGCCAAGGATGCCAAGAATTAATCCAAAGCTGATGGATGTGATTGCGAGTTGCAACGTCAGCAAAACGCCCTGAATAAAAAGACCAATGTTGTTCCAAACTACCGAAAACTGAAGAGTATAATCCATAGAATTTCAAACACTCAAGGTTAACCAAAATCAAATCACCTCAATGTAAAACGTTGGGACGCTTTGAATAGTTGTCCCCGGCAGCAAAATTAGTTCAACGAATGTAAACGGTATACAAGAATAAATGAGGCTCTTTTGTATTAGGGCTTACACTTTATTTGTAATCATTGCCGAACCGCTTTTCAACCTGTTTGAGTCTGCACGCTGATGGGATGTTATTTGACTTGAACATCACCTAACCATTGCGCTTATGCTCTTGGCTGTGACGATTCGGCTCACTTAATACTGATAGCTTTCATCGTTTTGATTCTGTGCAATGTTCGTTTTGTCTTGTCTCAAAATCATCCAAACTAATGAGCCAATAATATCAACAACTCTTAACATCAATTAATTTATATTTGAGCGTGCCAGAGGTTACGATCGCTCCACCAAATTAGACAATCGAAATCGAGCAATTTGATTAATTTCCAGCAACGCCTGTTTGATTTCTGTAAGAATAGTATTGTTCAAGCGCTGTTCAAATGCTTCTAGAACGCTGGCCTTGGTGTGATGCTTGACAGCAACAATGAACGGAAATTGAAATTTGTCTTTGTAGGTTTGGTTCAACCGTTGAAAGCGTTCATATTCTTGAGCATCTAACCGATTCAGGCCAATGCCTTCCTGTTCCTTGACAGATGCCTCTGCCATTTTTGCCTGACTCCCCAAATCAGGGTGGGCACGAATCAGGGCTAGCTGATCGTCTGGTGTCATTTGGTTCACCACTTCTATCATTTTTTGATGCAGATCATCTATGTCACGAAAAGGACGGGCTAACCAGGCTTGAGCTGCGATCGCCGGGGTGTCTTCAAACACAGCCCCAAACGCTTTAACGAATGTCTCTCGATCCATCTGGTTTAATTCAGTAATGCTGTAAGGCATGGTAGTGACAGGTAAGAGGTTGAATCGGTAATGAGCCGAACTTTCTACGACGGCCCATTACTCGTTTCGCTAAGTTCAGCCGACCATTCAACGGAAAAGATGGTTTGAAACGAATGAAATGTTCTGCATTTGTTCCCTAAATCTCCCATTCCGTACGGCTTGGACACCGTTTGATGGAACGATCGCGGTTAAAAAAGAGAACCGTTCGACTGACGTTCAGCCCGTTTCAAATAGTCTTTAAAAGCTGAATTGAGTTCGGAGATTACCCACAAACACCGTTGGATTGCTGTCAAAATTGTTGGGATTCCAGATCGTGTAAAAGGCTGGAACAATGGCAATGTTATTGCTAATAGGGTAGCGGTAAGACACTTCTAGCTCATACTGCGTGCCGCCATCTCCGCCGCCCGACAGCAAGAATCGCCGTCCTTCCAGGTAATCATGGGGAACGAGGAACGAAATCACTCCTAATGCCCCTTCCCTGCCTAAATCTGGAAATCCCAGACCTACCTGGAAGGACTGAACGCGAATATCTCCACCAGAACGGTTTGGATTGGTTGGGTTGATATCAAGTCGGCCATAGGAATAGCGACCAAAGAGTCCAATTCCATCTGTAATCAGCCAATCAAAGTTAGCGACAAAGGTATCCGCACCTGAATCTCGAACCGTGCCGCCAAAGCCATCATCAGCATATCCGTAGGGCAGGGGTTCGCCTACCGCTCCACCAATGAAACCGTTGTAGGGCTTGAGGCTAGAGCGAGCATAAATGAGCCGCAGATTGAACGCCGCACTGGGAGAATAGGCCAACTGAGCGCTAATGGTATTAGAACTGTTAAACAACCCATCGGCTGGATTACTGGCTGTGTTAAATACAGCAGGGTTTAAAAACTCGGTATTTTCGGCCAGATATCCCAGGGTCAAATCTAGCGGTTCAGCGATCGCCCAACTGACTACAGCCCCCGAACCCCGGTCGATCGCGTTGAGTAAGGTACTGCCGTTAGAGTTAAAACTGGTTGCGCCATTGAGAAAAAAGGTAAAGCGATTGCCATCAAAGTATCGGTAGTAATTGAGCCGTGGCCCTACCGCCAGTTGAACATTATCGCCAATGGGAACAGAGTAAAACAGCTCACGCAAGACAAACGTTCCGGTGGTTGGTGTTCCAGTTTGATCCAGAAAGGGCGTTCCCCAGGAATTGAAGAACCCAGCAGACACTAATTGATTGGCAGGGGAACTACTGTTACCAACGGCCAGTTGAGTCACAAGAGCATCTTCCCCCGTAAACGAGGTGGTAAGCGTTAAGAAAGAGTAATAGCCAAAGGTGGCTTGCGGCTGATCCCGTTCCACCCTGGTGGGACGGTTGTTTGCGTCGCGGGTGGGCGGAGCAAACGCGCTATCTGGCACCGTAAGACTTCGTTCTGCCAGGACATCCCCTGACGAAAATGCCTGGGTTAAGTTGAACCACACGTTACCCGTCAGCACCGTTGTTGTTGAAAATTGCTGCCCTTCCAGTGCCGTCGTTCGCGCTTCCAGTCCCTCCACCTGGTCTTGGAAGGTGGCTAACTCGGAGGCAAACTCTGCCTGCAACCGTTGTAGCGTTGCTAAATCGGCTTCAGTTGCCAAATCGTTGCTGGCTGTCCCAATCAACTCATTGATGCGATCGAGACAAGCATTGAGTCCGGCCGCAAATTCGTAACGGGTCAAGCTTCGATTACCCCGAAAAGTTTGGTCAGGATAACCTACGATACAACCATATCGTTCTACCAGGGATTGCAAGGCTTGATACGCCCAATCCGTTGCCTGAACATCGGCCAATTGAGAAACAGAGGTTAATTGTCCTAACGCCTGAGCCTGATCCGGTTCATAAATCGCCTCCCGATCAGGCGCAACAGGCACAGGCAATTGATGAGGTTCTAAAACGATTGGAATAGTGTCCTTGGTCAGATCGACCTTTGCAGGTTGTGCTAACTCTAATCCACCTGAAACAGATTGATGAGTGGCGATCGCCTCATCAGCCACGCTTAAAGGAATCCCCAACATCAAAATGCCCAACAGAAATTTCCATGACTGAACGGTCACGATATGATGCTCCTCACACTGAATTAAAATTGCTGAACGTCTGTTGTAAGCAATGGGGGCAATCAGCAGAACTAATTGCCCCATTACCATCGCTTCAAACCACCTCGTAGAAACCAATCCAGCAGCAGATTAACTGCCGCGATAGGTGCTGTATGCCCAGGGTGAAACCAGCAACGGTACATGATAATGAGTCGTTGGATCGGCAATCCCAAACTGAATGGGGACGCGATCGAGAAAGGCTGGTTTGGGCAATGTATCCAGATAGTGGGAAAAGTAACGACCCACTACAAACACAAGTTCGTAGATCCCTGATGTGAATTCCTGCTCAACTAACAGCGGCGCGTCCGTGCGTCCATCGGCGTTAGTAATGATAGTTTTGAGCAACGTTTTCTCACCCGTCTGACCATCAACTGACCAAAGTTCAATGGTCATCCCAGCGGCAGGGCCACCTCGAACGGTATCCAGAACATGCGTCGTTAGTTTCCCTGCCATTAATTTGCTCCTGCTGGGTTAGGCTTCTGGCTCGGCGGGTGGTGTTTCCTCTGCCCCAAAGTTCTGTGGCAAGAGCCAGTTCAGCACGATCGCCGTTAACCCTCCCGTTGAAATGCCGGATGAGAAAATGTTCTTCAGCAGCGCTGGTTTATCAACCAATATTTCGGGTACATATACGACCCCTAACCCCAAAGCAAGAGACACCGCAATGATGATCAGGGCACGGCGATCGATCGTGGTAGATGCCACAATATTGATACCCGCTACTGCAATAGAACCGAACATCACAATGGTGGCACCGCCCAACACCGGTTGAGGAATGGCCTGAAATAGACCGCCAATAATTGGCAGTAATCCAATCACCGTAAAGATACCGGCCACATAAAAACCCACATAGCGGCTGCCCACTCCGGTCATCTGGATGACCCCATTGTTTTGGCTAAACGTGGTGTTGGGAAAGGTGTTGAACACTGCTGCTATCAGGGAGTTTACCCCGTCACCTAAGACACCTCCCTTAATGCGACGGAAATACACTTTTCCTTTGATCGGTTGCTTTGAAACCGCCGAGGTTGCAGTTAAATCGCCAATCGTTTCAATGGCCGTAATCAAATACAGCAAAATAAACGGTACAAATGCCGCAAAGTTAAAGCTCATGCCATAGCGAAACGGGATTGGGATGCTAACCAGGGGTAGCCTTGCTAATAAGCTGAAATCGACCAGTCCTAATCCGATGGAGATGATGTAGCCCACGGCCAACCCAATGGCGATCGCTCCCATTCTCAGGTAACGGTTTCCGGTCATGTTCAGCAACACAATAATACCCAGCACTAACCCTCCCAGTCCCAGGTTTTGATAGCTGCCAAAGGTACCGTTTTGCTGTGCGGCTACGCCACCTGCCATGCTGGTAATACCTGTTTTGATTAAGCTCAACCCAATCACCATTACAACCGTACCGGAAACAACAGGCGTAATGATTTTTTGAGCCAGATGTAAAAAACGGCTTAAAAAGACTTCAATGAATGCGCCAAAGAAACACACGCCAAAAATGAGAGACAGGGCACCCTCGGGCGATTGCCCTCCCTGCACAGCAGCAGTACCCACCCCAATGATTGGCCCTAGAAACGAAAAGCTAGTGCCTTGCAAACTCAGTAATCCAGACCCCACCGGGCCAATCCGCTTGCACTGGATAAAGGTAGCCACCCCCGACACAAACAGCGACATGCTGATGACATAACTGGTATTTGCCGGGTCTAGCCCTAAGGCGGTGCAAATAATTAACGGTGGAGTAATGATGCCAACGAAGGCGGCCAGCACATGCTGAAGCGCTACAAAAAAGGCTTCTATAACGGGAGGTCTGTCATCTAAACCATAGATCAACTCGGAGTTAACGGAGACTTCGCCAGACGGTTGCACCTCGTCTAGCACAAATTCTTGATTGGATTGAGCCATATATCCTCCAACGACTGATCGCTTAAACACTCATCACGGCGGTATTAACGAAGCGGGCCTGCCATGATCACTTTTGTAATGGCACCTGTAACATCGGTAGGTGATTCAGTTGCCAACTGGCTGTACCACCGCTGCGTCACGTCTGGTTCTTTGCCATGAATCTGCTCGGCTCGCTGCCGCGCCTTTTGTACAACCGCATTGGCACGCGCTTTGCGCTCCATTTCATACCGTTTGAGGGCATACTCTACTCCTAAGTTGGTGGTCATCAGGTAGTTGGTTAGTACCAGCGAGTCTTCCATTGCCTGACACCCACCCTGCCCCAGATCCGGGCAGGTGGCATGGGCTGAATCACCGAGTAACGCCACTCGACCCTTAACAAAGCGATCGATTGGACCAACATCATGAATTTCAGGACGAGCTACCGCATAGGGATCAAGGCGTTCAATCAGGGTTTGCACTGGATCTGCCCATCCTTGAAAATGCTGCTTCAATTCAGCTTTATAAGTGTCCGGATTTGCAGGCGTACCTTTAGGCAACGGCACATCAAAAAAGAAGTAGAAGCGATCGCCCGCCACAGGCATCATTGATACCCGTTTATGCTCTCCCACATAAATGATCCAGCAGTCCCTGGGGGCCAGCGATTCATCCGCCGGAACTAACCCATTCCAGTTGATGTACCCGCCATACTGAGGTTCTACTTCTTGACCCAGCACATGCGTTCGCAAAATTGAGCGAATCCCATCCGCTGCAATGAGCAAATCACCCCTGGCCTGGTGTCCGTTTTCGAAGAAGGCTGTCACTCCCGTTTCATCTTCTTCAACCCCAACACATTTGTGCCCCAGCTTTACATCTCCCGGAAACGCCTGCATCAGCATGTGCTGCAAGTCTCGCCGCGCCACCGGATAAGGACGCTGACCCACATCATGAATCAACGGCATTAAATCAATATCATTAAGCAACTCTCCGGTTTGGGTACGGTACTCCATGCGGTTCATTTGACCGCCAATCTTCGCCATCTCTGCGCCCAAACCGAGGCGATTGAGCACCTTAACCCCGTTCGACCAGAGCGAGATCCCCGCTCCTACTGGACGCAGTTCTTTGACGCGATCGTAAATTTCTACGTCAAATCCGGCTTGCTTCAGCGCGATACCAGCACTTAACCCTCCAATTCCGGCACCAATGACTACAATTTTTAATCCATCCATGCTGACTGGCTCCCAACCTGACTTTCTTCAAGGCTTCATGACATTCAAAAAAAGATCGACATATGTGCCTTACAATACAGAAATTAGAAATAGTTGTTCATTTGAGTTGCTTCGCTGGCTAAGTACAGGTGCAGCAAGGCAACGATTTTGAATCCGGCAATTCGAAGTCGTACTCTGTTCATTGTTGTTGTCGCTACAGCAAAAACAATAAAGAGGCGAGTAGTAGTACGCTTCGACCTGCTACATCGATAACGCAATACGTGAAGACAATGAAATTTCGGCATCACACTGCAACAACCCCATCTCAATGGCATCTCTACAAGCAACTGGAACTCATTCCTGAGTCGGTTCAAATACCACATAACGCTATGTGGAACTTTACGTTTGGCTTGCGTCAAACCTGGCGATGGCTGCTCATCGTACTGACGTATGAGTTAATAGACGAGCAGCAAGTGGATTACCTGGAGCGGTGTTGGGCACTGAATGAAACCATAGAGGAGAACGATTCTCCTGTTGGCACATTGCAACGCCTCTGGACATTGATGGAGTAAGCACAACTCCCTCTGTGGGATCAGCCGCAAAACCTGAACTAACTTAATTGGTATACAGCGACTAATAGAGTGCTTTTGTATTTGGGCTAACACTTTGCTTACCGTTCCGCCTAAGTTGAGGAGGGGTAATGCTGTGGCTGCACAGCAAAGTCATGGTAGTGAAGGGTGCAACAACTCGCAACGAGCCAGACTCTAGCCTTGCTGCGCCGTTTCGGTGCATCTTTATGTTGTGCAACCCCAAATGGAATAAAAAATGTGATTAATTTTGGCGTGGACGCAGCCGATCGCCCGACGCCGCGATCGCTGCATCCGCTGCCGGGATGGGACCGGTTACTTGTGTTTAGCCCATCTATACACATCTATACAAACAACACGTCTCCCAGCCTGGAAGCCGGGAGACGAAGACTCGCTAAGCAGTCGAACTGTCCGATTATTCGTTTTATAAAGAAATCGGCTCTAGATCCTAGGGCGTGTTTTAAAACTCCTGATTGCTCGGTTACATTGTGCTTTTTGCCCCCTAAATCCCCCAAAATTGGGGGACTTTGAATCGCTCAAAAGTCTATAGGTTGGAACTTCAGGGATTTAAAACACGCCCTAGACCTAGCTCTCGGAGGTAATGCCTAAACTCATGGCCTGCTCAACCGTTTCGATCGCCCTTTCAACGGCCTCAGCCCCTTCCAGGTTACCTTGTTCCAGGCACAACTCTTTGGCACGCTGTAGATGGGTCAACGCCAGGTTTATATTGTTCTGCTTGCTGAGAGCAATACCCAGGTTGTAATGAGTCTCTGCCGAGTCTGGAGCAATTGCTAAGGCTTGCTCAAATTCGGCGATCGCCTCATCTAGTTGTCCCTGTTTGCCCAACTGCACACCCAACTCAAAATGGGTTTCTGCTGGTAGTTCAAAGCTCGCTGGCTGAGACGGGGATGAGGCTTGGTTCAGGGTTGACCGGGTGGATTGCACCGCATTGTGAACACCTTCGGTAGCGTTTTGAATTAGTGATGAGTCGTGGCTGTGGCGAGAAGCCGATTGCACTGCGTCCTGAACGGCTTCAGTGGCATGTTGAGCAGTTGCTTTACCCGCATCCGAACCGAAAGCGGCTCCAGCAACACCACCGACCACCGCCCCAACCGTTGCACCAAACCGCCCGCCCACTAGACGGCCAAAGGCGGCTCCAGCGACCCCCCCACTAACAGCCGCCGAAATCGTTTGGGCGATCGAGCCTGACTCCTGCGAATCGGTTGCCACCTCGGTTTTTATGGCAGGGGATGAAGATACGCTCAAATCGGTGTTATCAGGGTTATCAATAGGTTGATTTGAAGATGGAATACTATTAGCAGTCATGGCTCTCTCCTGCGTCGTCACAATGGGATGATATCGGCTGAATTTATCGATTGTTTGTCTGCCAATGTAACGATGTCAGTTGAGGTTTACACCAAGCTGAAGAGAGAGACTGAGGCGATCGGCTATCAACCCATAGTTATAGCAAGAGCTATAGCAAGGCACAGACAAGCAATATGCAACGCTCTAACGTGGAACGTTAAAAGCTCTGCCCCTTGTTGCCTGGAGGCAGAGCCACTTTAAAGGCCGTCCCGGTAAACCCTGGGAACGAGTACAACCTCAAAACCATCGCTACAGCAAATCATCTAGTTCTGCATAGTCTGGCAGGGTGGTATCGATCGCCTTTCCGTTTCGTAAGACAATGCGATCGCTCTGGGGGCGAGACAACAATTCACTGTAATAGCGAGCTTTGAACACCACTAAATTGGCGGGTAACCCTACCCCCACACGGCCAGCCGTGGGCAGCTTCAATAAATCGGCAGGAGTCATCGTCACGGCTTTGCACCAATCGCCATAGGGAGCATCCAGGTGGGCAATGCGAGTCGATTGGGTAAATACTTCTAAACCGTCATGATCGCCAAACCCATGAAACGGATCGCGGCAATTGTCGCTGGCGACCGCCACCGGAATCCCATAATGCTTCAACTCGTGCAGTAAGGTTACTCCGCGCCAGCGTGGGGTATAGGTTGGCAGATTAGCAGCATGAGCCAGCGGATGGGCAGTTTTAGCCTGAGAGAAGTGTTGCGAGGCGGTTTGCTGCCGATCCTGCAAATAGAGGTTGCACATTGGTAAGCTGACAATGCCAATGCCAGCCTGCTTAACCACATCCATTGTTTTGAATACCTCCTCAGCCGATTGCACCGCCAGGCTACAGCAATGGCCGCAGATAACTTGTCCGCTGAAGTTATGGCGAATCGCCGCTTCAGCAACCCGTCGCAGAACAATATCGGCTGGGTTGCCGCTTTCGTCGGTGTGAAAGTCCAGATCAAGTCCCCGTTCGGTCGCCAGGTCAAACACGCGATCGAGCTGGCGATCGAGGTCATCGCTCATGATGGGAAACCCGCCTAACACGCCGCTCACCTTAGCAACCTGGTCAGCCAGGACTTCTCCTTCAGGGGTGAGAAAATAATCAAGCGGCACAAGAGAAACGGCTTGCAGCGTTATCCGGTCTGCCCATTGCTCTTTTAATGCCTTAAACACGCCGAGGCTAATGGTGGCCTGGTCATCGATCGCATCCAGATGGGTGCGAACGGCCTGGGTACCGTGGGCATAGCTGCACTTTAGCCCAAACTCCATACGGCGATACAGGTCTTCTGCATCCCAATACTTCTGGCGATCGTGGGTGACCAGGTTCAGAGCCGTCTCGAAACTGCCATCCCGGTTGGGCGATCGCCCCCAACTGTGCCCTTTATCCAGATGGGTATGCATATCCACAAAGCAAGGCCAGACCAGACCCCGCTTCAAATCAACAGTAGCCACTGGGTCGGGATGGGGCAACCCGGCAGAGACAATTTGAGTAATCAAGCCATCTTTGATTTCTAAATCGACAAAAACAAACTCAGATGTTTTCGTATCATGGGTAACGGTGTCGGTGCCAACCAGCAAAGGGATGGGCAGATGGGCATTAATTAACCAATAGTGGTTTGTATCTGGAATCACGCTAATTCTCCCGTTTAATCGCGCTTTCGTGCCATTGCCGCAGCAGCATATCTGATAACAGCGTCAGTGCCACAAAAATAAGGACTCCCAGCACAGTGGTCATCAATAAGGCGGCAAACATACGCGGAATTTGTAAATTGAAGCTAGACATCAAAATCTGGTAAGCAATGCCAGACTGCGTTCCCCCCGTTCCTGCCACAAACTCGGCTACGACGGCCCCAATCAACGCCAGCCCACCGCTGATGCGTAAGCCACCCAAAAAGTAGGGCATGGCGCTTGGTAGCCGCAAATACAATAGGGTTTGCCAGCGCGATGCTTTGTACAGTTGAAACAGGTTGACCAGGTTGTGGTCGGCGCTGTTGAGTCCTAACGTGGTGTTGGACAAAATGGGGAAGAAGGCCACAATCCAGGCGCAAATCACCAGCGAGACAAAGGTGGATTGTTCACCCGGAACGAGTTGCCGCACCCATAGAATAATTAGCGGTGCGATCGCCACAATCGGAGTGGTTTGCAAAATCACGGCGTAGGGAAAGAAGCTGCGCTCGATCCACTTACTTTGGGTGAAGATAACGGCAATTAACAGACCAGTGGCGATCGCCGCTATAAAGGCCACGATCGTAATCTTGAGGGTGACCAGCAACGAGGGAAACAGGGTATTCCAGTCTTGAATCAGCGTTTGCAAGACCAGAATAGGGCCAGGTAAAAGATAGGGAGGGATGCCGCTAACCCGTACGGTTACTTCCCAAACCACCAGGACGACAATACCAACCACCAGCGGGGCAATAACATCTGCCGAGAGAAAAGGTTTGGCTAAAGCGGTGGCCTTGCCGTTGCGATCGCCAGTCAAAACAGGCGGGGTAGGAGAGGAGCGATTAGAACCATTCACGCCAGAAAAACAAAGACATCACATTACATGCTACCTCTCTGGCTCTGGGAATTTGTCGCAATTGAGCAATTGAGCTGCATCCTATCATCTAACCGCTTGCGATGCTCGATCGCTTCCACGCTCGCTGCAATCATCCCCGTTGATTAGCTGCCAATTCTTTCAGCGCCGTGATGTAGAGTTCGATGTCATGATCTTTAAAGCGTCGGGTTAAAAAGTTGAGGCTAAAGCGAGACCCTAACCGCTGTTCGGTATCCACATGGCTATAGCCCTGCCAGGGTCGTGGCAACGCGGCCACCATATCCATGCCATAAACGAACCGATAGCTATTGGGAACACGACGATTGAACGATTCTCTGAATCCATCGTTTCCTACTCTGGGCGTTCCGAAGGTGTAAATGTCGATCGCCACATCCGAGAAGTTATATTGAATATCCACCGCACACAGGGTTGCCAAAGCGCCACCCAAACTATGACCTGTGACCGTAACCTTGGCGGCTGCATGGTTGTTTAAGTAGGTGTGAATCGTGTCCCGAACAGACAGGTAAGCATCGGCAAATCCCTGATGCATTTTTGCACCCGATCGGCTTTCTCCTGCATAGGGGTATACCTGCTCTCGCTCCTGTACAATTTGCGCTTCAACCACTTCCCGCCGAAACTCTACCACTTTTTGCTGAATGTTGAAGTTGGTGTTCCAGTCGATGCGTTTTTCACTGCCCCGAAACACAATGTAGTTACAGGCTCCATCAACATCTGAAACAATGGCGCATTGAGTATCGGTTCTAGACTGCTCGATGAAATTGGGAGCGATGTTAGGATAGCCACTAAATCGCAGGCTAGAAAAATCTCGGTAGACCTCTTGTGATAGCAGCGCACATGTGACGGCTTTAGAGTAGTCCAGCATCGGATGTTCCTTGCATTGATGAAGTGGATACCAGATAGGTGTCAGTCGTTACCAGATCAACCGAATTTTATCTCGTCACCCCTCTAGCCTCTGATAAATGAAATATTTATTTTCACTGGAGTCAGGCCGTTCTGTACTGACCAGTCTGTTGGCTAACGCTTACATGTTCCTAACTTTCTCAAACTCATGATGGGATGTTGTTCAATGTTCTCTGGAGAATGTAATCAGGGCGATCGCGCAGTCAATGAAGCGATCGCCCTGATTATGAACGCAACGGTGTTATTACACTCAAGACATTGGTGCTGGTAGCCGCAGCAGCCTCAACATGTAATCCAATGATGGTTTCGCAGACAACTTAACCCTTAACCACTGGCTTGTATTCTAATGTGGCTCGATCCCACCCTCCTAAATTAGCGGCTGCTTCGTACGTAGTTTGGAGAAATTCCAGCACGGCTGTATCTGGATCATCAGCTTGCCGCACGGCTTCATAGGGCAGGACAAATTCTTGCATATCCGCGCTATAAAAGGCTGTTTCAGGTTGAATGGAATACTCCTTAAATCCATCCGGAGTCGGGTAAGCATAGGCATAAAACAGGGCTTCGATTGAGCCACCTCCAAACCAAAAGCCACAACTGCTCACCTCATGCGAGTAGGCTTCTCGCGTTACCCAATCTGCCATGTTGGGCACTCCACCGGGATGGTCTGGAGCCTGCCGCCCTGAGAAGCGAGTTACCGCCAAATCAAAGCTGCCCCAAAAGAAATGCACCGGGCTACACTTTCCGGCATAACGGGAGCGAAATACCGTCATGAGGCGATCGGCTTGCACCAAAATTCGCCAGAAGCGTTGAGCCGACTCTGGGTCGTAAGCCACATGTTGAGTATCTTGCTCAAACGGGATGGGATCAGTCACCTCTTGCGGCATGGTCCAAATCTGCACATCGATTC
Source organism: Oculatella sp. LEGE 06141 (assembly GCF_015207605.1). Classification (GTDB taxonomy): domain Bacteria; phylum Cyanobacteriota; class Cyanobacteriia; order Elainellales; family Elainellaceae; genus Oculatella. The sequence goes on along the minus strand of NZ_JADEWO010000042.1, from coordinate 11,181 downwards.
CAATGTCCTTCAACGTACTCATTACCGCTTGATAGAAATCGGCAACGGAGCGAGGTGTGAGTTCAATGGTTCTGGTGATACCATCGCTGGTTTCGATTAAAAGTTGATGATTGAGAAAATCAAAGGTAATTTGAAAGGTACCAGTGCCATAGTGAATCGTCGAAGTCGTTAGCCCACGGGTTGTAACATACAGGGTCGAGTGCCACCAATGGTTAATTTTGGGAGCTAATGCCAACCGAATTTTGCCAACCACTTGTGTCCACAGGTGCAGCGTTTCGCGAGTGTCTTGCCATGCGGCAATGGGCAATGGAGGCCAAATCATATTGGTCAACGAATGAGGCGCGGAACCAACCATAGTGTGAACCTCTGTGCAGAAACTGGTGCAGAAATCAGTGCAATTCCTGGATTTATGATCCAGGATTATAAATACGGTAAACCGATAGAGGTTTAGCCTTTCATTTCCACTGAAAGGTTTATACTTTGATTCAGCAACTTCAACCTCCAGCTTGCAACTAAACGTCCGGGTATAGGGTTGCAAAGCACTGATTGGTAAACTGCGATCGCATCAGTCGGGTGAGCGATGGCGCAACGAGGTTCAGGGCATGGGATGGGGGAGGGGTATGCGTCGTTCCTCGTCAAAAAAAGTAGTCTACTTTACCAACTGGCTTAGCAACAGACTCACTCTTTGGGCAGAGTCCTCTCCTGTTCTCTAGGGGAGGGTGAGGCAGAAAGGAACCACTAAATTGAAGTGGAAACTAGCCAGTTGAACGAATGCTCTTCTTGGTCTCAACCGATGGCGTTGTTTATAGATGTACTGGCGATGCGAAGCAGCAGACGGTAGATAAGCTCTGTTGCGCGATCGCCGATCTCAGGTTTAGGAAAGGACAATATGATGCTTCAACTCACAGCAATGCTGGGATGGTCTGGCCATCTCAGTAGATTGACACATTCTGACGCTCGTTTGTTAGCTCAAACGGCGATCGCTCCAACTTCCCACGAATCAGCCTTAGCCTTTCTGTATGGCCCACAGTTTTTTATTGCTTTAATCGCTGGCGTCGTCATGGCGTTTGCGTTTCAGTTCTTGTTAACTAACTTTTCCGTAGCAGTCGGTTTGTCTGGGGGAACCAATCCCTTAGAGACGGATGTAGACGGTTGGGGTAAAAAAATCCGCACCATTGAATTGCGCGTCGGCGGGTGGACTGTCTTCATCGTGAATGTCGCCCTGTTTATTGCCTGTTTTCTGGCGGTGAAGCTAACCCTGATTAATAATGCGTGGCTTGCTGCCATCGTCAGCATTGTGATTTGGTCAGTTTACTTCTTGCTGCTGCTCTGGTCGGGTTCTCAAGCAGTGGGTTCTCTGGTCGGTTCGGTTACCAATGCCGCTGGCGCTGGCGCACAGGGCATAACCTCTACCGTTGCCACCGCATTGAGCGGCACTGCTGTTAATAGCCAGGTGGTTAATACGGTGGAAGCGTCGATAGAGGCTGTTACCCAGCAGTTGCGCTCGGCGATCGCCCCTGATCAAATGCGAGAAACGGTTGAAGATTACTTGTCCAACGTGCAAGTCCCTCAGCTTAATCTCGCTGGAGTAGGCAATCAGTTCGTTAAGCTGTTGCAGAATGCCGATCTGGAATCCATTGCAGAGGGTGACCTGCTCAATACAGTGAACCGTGAAACGCTGCTCAACTTGGTGAGCAGTCGCACTGACCTATCCCAGCAGGAAATTGAGCAGATAACCGACCAGCTAGAAGCGGCATGGAAGCAAGTTGTTGGCTCTCGATCGCAGCAAAACGGTCAAGGAGCGCCGAATCAGGTGCAAACAGCATTGGTCGAGACGCTAGCATCGGCAATGCCAGAAAACGGACAATCCGTGGAGCAATTGCGCGATCGCCTTCAGCAGCTCCTTCAACCGCAGCAGAATCAGAAGTCGCAAGGATCGAGTACGAGAGATCAGGTCTTGCAGATGGGTATTAACACCCTTGTTTCTACCGTGTTGCAACAAACCAATCCAGCCGATCCAAACACCCAAAACATCACTGAACAGTTGAATACGCTGGTTCAGCAAGCTAAGGAGCAAGCTGGCAAGGTTAGCCATGCGGTGAGCGATGGTGCCCGTTCAAGCGTTCAGGGGCTGCAAACCGATGTTGAACATTACCTGCTCGATTCTCCATCGTGGTATTTGAAACCGGATAGTCTCGATCAGGGCTTTCGAGAGGTCATTTACGATCCAGAGGCCGATCCAGGATTAGTGCGGCAGCAGCTAGAACGTTTAAACCGAACCTATTTTGTAGATATCTTAAACCAACGAGAGGGAACGCTTCCCCAACAGATCAACGACATTGCCGATGAGTTAGAAGTGATTCGTCGTGAAGTTCTTGATCAAGTGCAGATCGCAGAAGAACAGGAGCGATCGCAGGACTTACGCAATCGGGTTGAAGATTACCTGAAATCTGCGCCTAAAGAAACGTTGACTTCAGAGGACGTTCAGCCAAACTTTATCGGGGTCTTAGCCGATTCAGAGGTTAGCTATGAAGTGTTAGGTAATCGAATACTTCAGTTTGACCGCAACACGCTGATGCAAATGCTGCTGGCCGGACGGCAAGACCTGAGCCAGGATGAAGCAGAGCAAGTTTTAAGCCAGCTTGAAAGCGCTCGCGATATGTTTCTCAATCGCTCTCGGGAGGAATGGGAGCAGGTGCAAGCAGAGGCTATCGGATTGCAGCAACGAGTGGAAGAGTATCTGCGGCATACGAACCTGGAAGACCTTCAGCCAGAAGGCATTCAGCGCGAACTGCGAGCATTGCTGGACGATCCACAAGCAGGGGCGCTAGCGCTGCGTGAGAGACTGTCTCAGTTCGATCGCGACACGCTCGTTCAGTGGTTATCCCAGCGTCAAGACCTGAACGAGGAGCAGATCAACCGGGTGATCGATCAGGTTGAGTCCGTTCGAGATACGGTTTTGCAGGTGCCGCAACAGGTCGCCAGTCAAGCGCAGGAGCAATACGACCAGGTGATGAGCCAAATAGCCGACTATTTGCGAAATACCAATCTAGACGAACTTAATCCAGAGGGGATTCGCCACGATCTGACGACCCTACTCAATCAACCCAGAACCGGGGCGTTGGCCTTACGCGATCGCCTCTCTCAGGTTGATCGAGATACGTTGGTGGCGTTGCTCAACCAGCGGGACGATTTGAATGAAGATCAGATCAACCAGTTGATCGATCAGGTACAAGAAACCATTGGCAACGTTGTACGAGCGCCCCGACAATTGGCAAAGCGTACCGCAAAGCAAGTCCGCGATTTCCCAACCAACCTGAGCGAGTATTTGCGGAACACGCACAAAGACGAGCTGAATCCAGAAGGGATTCGTCGTGACTTGCAACGGTTGCTCAAACAGCCGGGGGCAGGATTGGAGCAACTCGGCGATCGCTTCTCCCAGTTCGATCGCTCCACGCTGGTGGCGCTCCTGTCAGAGCGAGACGATATCTCTGAAGATGAAGCTAACCGGATTGTGGATCAAGTTGAATCGGTGGGTAACCAATTGATTGAACAGGGTCAAAAACTGCAACGTCGGCTGCAATCGGTGGTGGATGGTGTTTTTGCTCAGGTTCGAGAGTATCTGAATTCACTCGATCGGGAGGAACTCAACTACGAGGGAATTAAACGGGATCTAAGAAAGCTGTTCGATGACCCGGAAGCTGGGTTTGATGCCTTGGGCGATCGCCTCTCCCAGTTTGATCGAGATACTCTGGTTGCGTTGCTCAGCTCTCGTTCTGATATGTCTGAAGCACAGGCTGACCGCATCATTGATCAAGTTGAAGCGGCACGAGATAGCGTGCTGGGTCGGGCAAAATGGCTGCAAGCAGAAGCCGAAAAACGTATCAAAGAGCTGCAAGGTAAAGCTAAGGAGCAGGCTAGAGAGGCTCAAAAAACGGTGGCTACAGCAGCTTGGTGGCTGTTTGGTGCGGCTTTAACTTCTGTGGCAACGGCTGCGATCGCTGGAGTTCTTGCCGCAGGCGGCTTGACCGTCTTCAGTTAATTGCGGTTTAAGCCATCAAAGATATGGCTCAAACGCTCATAATCTGACATCAATACAGGGGCAGTGAGAAACACTGCCCCTATCTTTTTCTCTCATTTACCGAAATTTGGTACACAACAAACGGACACAATCTAGTTCTATGCGTACCCTGAGTCTGCTACAGGGTTAATTTGGGTTAAATGAGGAGTGGACGTGAGTTTATTCATTAAAAATGGATTGGTTTTGTCGTCCGCTGATGCTGTGCCCCAAATTGCTGATATTAAAATTGAGGGCAATCAAATTGTTGAAGTCGGGCAAACTACTGCTTCAAATTCAGATCATGTTATAGACGCATCTGGCTTGCTGCTGGCTCCTGGCTTAATTAACGGGCATTTTCATTCTCACGAACATTTTCATAAAGGACGGTATGATAACCTGCCGCTGGAGCTATGGATGCATTTTGTTCGACCTCCGGTTGGCGCAGAACCGCTGACTCCTGAGCAAGTGTATCTACGCACCATGATTGGTGCGATCGAGGCATTGCGAACTGGAACTACCTTTGTTGTTGATGATGTCAACCATGCTCCCTGGTTTTCCCAGGACTGTATTGATGCGGTGTTTCGAGCCTATCAGGATATTGGATTACGAGCGTTGGTAAGCGTGAGTCTGTTTGATTTACCGTTTCATCGCTCGGTGCCGTTTTTTGATGAGGAGATGCCAGCAGTGATCCGTCAACCGCTGGATACCCAACCCCCTCCCGATCGCGATCGCCTTCTGGATCTAGCTAAACATCTAGCTCATCAGCATCACCCGCAGCGGCATCGCGTTGGTTATATCGTTGCGCCATCGGCTCCACAGCGCTGTAGTGATACCTTTTTGCTGCAATTGCATCAGTTAGCAGAACAGCAAAACCTGCCGATGATGATGCACGTGTTGGAAACTCGGCTACAAGCGGTGACAGCAGGCTTACTTTACCAGCGGTCAATGGTCGCTCACTTAGCCGAACTGGGTATTCTATCGCCTCGTTTGGCTTTACAGCACTGTGTTTGGTCAACAGCCAACGATATTGAACATCTGGCTAATGCGGGAAGCAGTGCCGTGTACAATCCGCTGTCTAATTTGAAATTGGGTAGCGGCCAGATGCCGCTACGGCATTTCATACAGGCAGGGGTTAATGTGGCTCTGGCCAGCGATGGATGTGGCTCTAGAGACAGCGTTAATATGCTGTCGGTGGTGCAGGCTACTGCGCTACTCAATAAGTCTCCGCAAACGCTACCCGCACAATGGCTATCGGCAGAAGAGGCGTTTCGCCTGGGGACAGAGGGTGGCGCACGGGCGTTTGGGTATGCCGATCGCCTCGGTCGGATTGAACCAGGATACCTGGCTGATATTGTTGGATATCGGCTATCAACTCCTGCCTTTATCCCGCTCAACCATCCTCTGCGGCAGTTAGTGTATGCAGAAACGGGATGTGCGGTTGATTTGGTAGTGAGTGATGGGATTGCCGTGATGCAACACGGACAGTTAACCCAAATCAATGAATCCGCTTTAATTGCAGAAATTCTCTCGACCCATCAATCTTTGTTGCGATCGCTAGAAGCCTCGGAAGCGGCAGTTTCTCAACTGTTGCCCTACTATCGTCGGATTTGCGATCGCTGCCGAACCGTGCCCGTTGATCCAGACATTGTAACCTGGGACAATCACCCCAGCGGCAGTACCGCGTGAATCTGGCCTGTTGAACTAAATTCATTAGTGCAAAAGGTGGTGATAGCCTCTAATGGAGTCGTTGCAACGGTTTGCACCATTGATGCCATTGTGTCCTGTTTTATTTCAGAAAAGGACGAGTTAACGCTCAGATTTTTTAAAGCCTGTTGATTGTTTGTACGCTCATTGGCTCAAACCTTTTGTGCGATGACATAAAGATGTTGCTCTGGATACTGATCGTACTCCAGGTGCCTACATATACATCCTGCTTCCGATAACACTTCGAGCATTTTAGGAATGCCAAGCACGCTGTAATACATCTGATGCCCCATTGCGCCGTCTACTTTTTCAGTAGGCGCATCCAGTCCGCCTGTGGTAAATATACAAATTCCTCCGGGCATCAGGACTTCCAAAATCCGTTTCAACACCATTTCATGCTCCTGCAAAGGCAGATGCCAAATGCTGTCCCATGCTGAAATGAAGTTGTATCGTCTGGGGAACGGCCAACTGCAAATGTCTGCCTGATGAAAAGTAATGTCAGGGTGACGTTGCTTTGCTAGTTCGACCATCTGGCCTGAAATATCAACTCCTTCGACGGAGAATCCGTAACGCCTCAGAAGGTCGATGATTCTGCCGTTGCACCCGCAACCAATATCCAGGGCGTATTGCTTTTCTTTCACAAAAGCGATAGCTCGTTCGTGCTGCTTAACTCCATCCGTGCGAGGAAATGCGTCGCTGTTCCAAACGTCGGCGATTTGATCGTAGCTTTTTGCAATTTCCTCCGGTCTCATCTTGTGTCGCCATCCTTTTTCTCTTGCAAGTCTCGCTCACTATCACGCCGCGCGCAAGCTCCCAACGATCCTGGTCGGCGGTTGTAAGTATCTTCTGCAACGTACTGGTAATTTTGAACAATCCGCTGCGCCAGGCTTTATGGGGGCTGCTTGTGGGGGGACTGCCTATCACTCCTATGCTTCACCTAGCTCTTTCACTGACTCTTGGAATCTGTATCGAAGGCTGCTTTGACTTTGGCATCCCAACCCAAGCCTTGCATCCAACCCGGGTAAAGCGAGGGTGGGACAGTGAGGATATCCAGTTGCTCAATCTCGGCTGTAGAGAGCGTGAGATCTGCCGCTTTCAAGTTGTCTTCAAGCTGGTGCATTTTATTGGCTCCAACGATGACAGAAGAAATAAAGGGTTTGGTGAGAATCCAGGCGATCGCCACTTGAGCAGGAGATGCATCATGGGCTTGAGCAATTGGCGTAATAGCATCCACTACGTCATAGCCCTGCTCTACATCGATTGGCGGCAGCTTGAACTCGTTCAATCTGGCTCCTGCTGGCGTTGGGTTTTTGCGGGTATATTTGCCGCTCAAAAAGCCACCCGCTAAAGGACTCCATACCAATACCCCAATGCCTGCATCTTCGACAAACGGAACGACTTCATGTTCCAAATCTCGACCCAGCAACGAGTAATACATTTGCGCCGCAATAAATTGAGCATAGTTGTGGTGTTTTTGAATGCCCACCATTTTTGCCGCTTTCCACGCCGGAAAATTGGAATAGCCGATGTAGCGCACTTTGCCCTGCCGCACCAGATCATCTAAAGCGCGTAAGGTTTCTTCTAGAGGCGTGATTGGATCAGGGATATGAAGCTGATAAAGATCGATATAGTCAGTGTTGAGTCGCTTCAGACTGGCTTCTGCCGCCATCATGATGTGACGATAAGATGACCCGGCATCGGTAATGGCGTTCCCCAATCGAAAGCCTGCTTTTGTGGCGATGATCACCTCATCTCGACGATTTGCAAGGGCTTTGCCTAGCATAACTTCCGATTGTCCATTGGTGTAGGCATCGGCAGTATCAAATAGGTTAATTCCAGCATCCATGACGCGACCAACCATTTGATCCGCCATCGACTGATCAATGCTGTTGGTGACTCCAGGAACAAGCTGACCTTCACCAAAGGTCATTGCCCCAAAAGAGAGCCGCGATATCACTAAGCCAGTTCTGCCAAGGGTTGTGTATTGCATAATTTTTCTCTACTGTGCCAGTCGATCGGGTAAGGGGTTTAGAGGATAGACTCTCCAGAAAAACTGATCTGCTTGATGTTGATCGCTCAAACGTTTTGGGCTTCTACAATCTTGCCATGTTCAATTACCGCTAACCTACTTTGTGAGATAGCCGCCTGTTGCGTCTAAATCCATACCTGTAATGCAGCTTGCATCATCAGAACAGAGGAACATCACGCTTCTAGCGATCTCTTCGGGTCTAACGATCCGCTTAATCGGATAATCCTGTGAAACGGTTTCAAAGTTTGTATTCCAGGCTGCTAGAGCACGGCGCAACATGGGCGTATCGACTGCACCCGGAGCGATCGCATTGACACGGATATTTTTGTCTGCATATTCCAGCGCAGCAACTTTTGTCAGTGAAACAACGGCATGTTTGCTGGCACTGTAGGGTGCAATAGTCGCAAAACCAACATGACTAGAAACCGATGCGTTGTTGACAATCACACCGTTGCCCTGACGCAACATATGCGGAATCTCATACTTCATTGATAAAAAAACGCCAGTTGCATTTGTCGTCATGACATCCATCCAATCGTTTAGAGAGCGATCGGCTATGGTGCTAGGAGAACTTTCAATTCCAGCATTGTTAAAAGCAATATCGATGCGCCCATACTGCTCTACGCAGCCATCCACAAACGCTTTTACATCCTCCTCAATTCGGACATCGGCTCGTTGATACGTCGCTTTTCCGCCTATATCACAAATACTTTGAGCAATCTGCTCCCCTAACATTTCCCGCCGACCGCAAAAGTGAACAGTAGCTCCCTCGGCAGCAAATGCCCGCGCAGTCGCTTCTCCAATCCCCGAGGTGGCTCCAGTAATCAGCACCACTTTACCTGTAAATCGACCGTCAGTATTTACGCTAGCTTGAGGTTCAGGTGGAGTTTGGGTATTTGCTTGAGCCGATTGAACCGCCATTACGGTTGCAAATCCAGTGATTCCGATCGCTCCAGTTGTGAGAATTTGACGACGGCTGATCTCTGACATAATTTCTGACCTGATTTCCTCAAAGATCGATAAATGACAGAATACTATGCCGGATACTTTTGACAGGTCTAGGAAAATATTGCTGTTTTGCTGACATACGCTCCTGGTGACACCCCAACTTGACGTTTGAAGTGCCAGCCAAAATGACTCTGATCGTAGAACCCTGTTGTGGTGGCAACCTCGGTGATCGAGTATCCCTGAGCCAACAGCTTCTTTGCTTGAGCAATTCGGAGCTGAGTTTGGTAAACACTAGAAGACACGCCGACTTCTTTGCGAAAGACACGGCAGAAATGAAATCGACTTAATCCGGCGATCGCGGCCAACGTGTCTAAAGAAATATCACTGGTATAGTGAGCTTGAAGATAGTCACAAGCAAGCATGACATCTGTACGGCTTGACTTTAAATAACGAACAGAAGGGCTATTTGAGCCGTAGCGACTAATCAGACAGGAGAGAAAATCCCAAAGGGCTACATCGTACTCCAACTTAGAATTCCTCTGCTTTGCCGCTGTCTGCAATGTTAAAAACAACTGATTCAACATTGAATCAGTGAGAAATGCTGCTGAGAAGAAGGGAAGACTGACAGTCTTTTCAGCCATTTCAGCCGCAACCGTTTGTAACCATGTTGGATTGATATGCATCATTTCAAAATGGGCAGGTGCAGTGAGATGAGTGCGATCGCTGGGTGCATGAACTTCACCGGAATGGATCACACTCAAGCTTCCAGTTGGAATGGAATGGTACTTACCGCGATAATAATATTCACCGTTGCAGTCAAAACTTAAACCAAACTGATATTCTTCATGAGAATGTTTAGCAAGCGGCTCCACAAAGCCTGATGTATAAGCATATTGCTCTAGCAAAATCCCATCCGATTCCCATGCATGAACAGAAATCTGTGCTGCTTTGTTTTCCATAAAAGCAATTTAATGTTGTGTCCCACAGATTATCTCGGTCACGTTCCTACCGATAACTTAGCCAGCTAACGACTAAAATCAGCGATCGCAGATGATGTTCAACTTAACACAAGGGAATGGGGCAATCCGCTGCATCGATCGCCCCCAACCTCTTAACTTGAAGCGTTTCATCGATCGCTTTCACTAACCTGTTTCCACCATTACCTTCCGGAACGGTTGCTACCAAACCGATCGCCTCAAAACACGGTCTACCCCGATCGCTACGGGGACGTTTTGGATATGAGCGATCGCCTTTAATGACAAGTGCAAGACCTTGGTGCGGAGCCAGCTAACGACCCTGTTCACCCACCGCTAACATCTTCTCGAACTTGACCACCCATCTCTGAACGGTTGGGTGCAACGGGATTGTTAGCTGGCTGGCGCTGAGCAACCTGCATCAATAACCGTAACGCTTCATTTACAGCATCCTTAGTCGGAAACGCTTGAGCGACATCAGGATCAAGAAGAACTAGATTCGTCCCTGCTCGATAACGCTCAACATACTTACCTCTTACACCCCCTTCGAGTTGAGAGAAGTCGTACTCAGGACGTAATTCATCTTCCATTTCGCTATCAGCTTTCTTGTTCATAAAATCTCCTTTCCTGACGAGTAGCTTTACGGGCACTAATAATTCGTATTTTCTCTCCTCGGTCAGTGTGAGCAACGATTAAGAGCTGACCGAATCTCGATAAGCCAATGATAACGTAGCGACTTTCTCCAATTGAATGATCTGGATCGGGAAAAGTGACGGACAGCGAATCGCCAAACACAGTAGCAGCTTCCTCGAAAGAAACATTGTGCTTTTCGTAGTTTGACCTTGCTTTATCTGGGTTCCACTCAAATTCCATCCAAACCACTCGCTATCAACCATAGTTTGCAAAGTCTAGTAGCTAATTTGCTCCCAATCTGCCTCAGGGCAATATTTATCTTTACGCAGGGTTTTGACAAAGTAACCTGAAGCGCGATCGAACAACACATCAAACTCGCTGTTTAGCATTCTCAAATCGATCGGAATCATTTGAGCGGGAGGTGTTTCCTGATCTCTACCATCTGCCAGTCCAATACCAGCACAAGGAATGATTGTAATTTCTCCGTTCCGTAAACAACCCAGAACTCTTGCTGGATAGCGCCAGTATTTAGACATTTTCACCAGCAAATTGATACATGAACGACGAAATAATCATTGAGTCCAACAGGTAACCTGCAAAATTACCGCCATAACTTACAAACAAAGCCAGCTAACGTTGCCCATCACCCGCCGCAGATAAGGTCAAATGCTCACAGATAACCTCTTGGCGGTCGGGTGCATGGGCGTTATGGGGGGACAGGACTGAAGCGGAGGATATAAACTCAGCTTCAGCACTGGGACGCAGGGTGGGAGACGACCATGCATTGGGTGACATTTGATGTCTACTAACATATCGCCTCGCCCCACCCTGTG
>NZ_JADEWO010000142.1 GCF_015207605.1 Oculatella sp. LEGE 06141 | reverse complement strand
AGGGCTTGTTAAAAAATAAGTTCACACTTTTGAGTCGAGTCCAGAGCGAGGCTTGATCGTGTAGTTCCAGTGAGGACAGATGCTTCGTTTGAGAATATTGAGAGATGCCATGTCTTGGTCTGAGACTTTGACTTTGGTTGGATAGATGCGCTTGATTAAGGCAGCATAGACTTTCAACCCAGTGTTGGTGGTGGTTCCCCGAATCAAATTCAGCATGATTTTCAATGAGCGTAGCGGGATTCCTGCCCAATTGAGACTTATGAAGCTGAATAAACGATGTTCAATGGGATTCCACTTGGATGCTCCAGTTGGGTAATGACAAACCATCACCTCCAGGTTGCAGGGGTCAACGAGAGACTCTTGCAGTTGTTTTTTCCAGTTCCGTTTACGATAGCCATTACTGCCTCCAGCATCGCAGAGAATCAACAGTTTGTTCTCATGAGCCAGTCTGGGGCGGTCTTTACGCTGCCACCAACGGCAAATGGCATCGACTGCGAATTGCGGAGTATCGGCAGAAATGCCCACGTAGACATAGCCAAGGTTGTGAATTACATCGTAAATCCCATAGGGAGTCGCTTTGATGACTGCATCAGATGGGAAATCATGAACATCCACCTCCTCAGCTTCACGCTGCCACGAACGTCCAGGATTTTTGAAATTGCCAATCAATTCCTTCTTTTTGGCATCAACACTGATGACGGGATGTCCAGCCCAGATAAATAATCGTTTGACCCGCTCAATGTAGCGAAACTGACGGTCTCGCTCTACGGTCGATTCACTGTGTTCCTTGCGATTGGCTTTGAGTGAATACTTTTGTTGTTTGAGTATGCGTCTAACGGTGACATGACTGAGGGTGATTCCAACCTGCTGCAAGTCTTGACTCAGTTGTCTGAGGTCGCGTCGCAACCACTTCCTCCCACTCATCGGGTCGCCTGCGGTTTCGCCTTCAATTAACTCTTCAAGCAGATCAATAACTTCAGGTGTTTTTTTCGGCGGATAACCGCCCGCCGCCAGGTGAGCGAATCCGTCCAACTGTACGACTCGCTAATCCTTCTTCCAATTCTCGTCGTCCCCGTCGGATTGTATTGACATGCAGTCCAGTGACTAAAGCTATTTGCTTTGTCCCTCCATGTCCGATTTTTTTGGCTTCCAAGGCGGCATACCAACGACGTTGCTGTTCATCCAATCGACTCAAATAGAGATTCATCTGAGAATGCAGTTCTTTAACGGAATGCTCTGCGGTTGCTTGGCAAATCGGACATTGGCATTGATGCACTGGTTGTTCAGACACGGCTCTGGTAATTCTATGCTCAAAGTTAAGCAATATTTTACCTAGAAAGTGTGAAGTTATTTCTTAACGACCCCT
>NZ_JADEWO010000041.1 GCF_015207605.1 Oculatella sp. LEGE 06141 | reverse complement strand
GTCCTAACCACTCTCACTGCACTTGCAGCACAACCAATGCGAAGCGGTGCCCAACCTCCCACAGATAACCTGATCGGAGGGGGTTTGGGGGAAGCGGGTCGTCCCCCAATGGGGGTTCGGGGGCATCCCCCGATGCTCGGCCTCCCAATGCTGACCTACCCAGCCCCCTTCATCTCCGCAACCTCAGCCCCAATCGCTTCCAAATCCACTCCAAACCGTCGTGCGATCGCCTCCATCACCTCCGCCTCCGATGGAGACACCTCCCCATCATGGCTCTCAGCAATTCGCCGACACTGCGCCAACAACGGCACCGCAAAATCTTGATTCAGTTGATCGAGCAACGCACCCAACGGTTGCGGCGATTGAATATCGGTCGCGATCGCCTCCATCGACCGTTCATTCAACTGCAACGCCTGCAACTCAGGCATAATATCCTCCCACGTTTTCTGAGGATAACTAGCCAAAACCATATGCACCAAAATCTGATCCATCAGCACCTGCTGAGAAGCCGCCACCTCTAAATACTTTTCGCTTTCCTGCTTAATCTCCGCCAGCGTTTCCGGTGCAGGCACCGCCGTTGAGGCAGACTGCTTCGCCTCATAAAAACGACAAGCCGCATAGCCCAACGAATACAGCATCGTTGCATTCGAACCAGCGCCAATCATGGCTCCCGCCACCGGAACATTGCGTAAAAAGACTAACCCCGCCTTCATTGCCGAGCGGCCACCCAACGCCAACCCAAAAATGCCTAAAACTTCACCCTTGCGCGCCGGATCAGCCAGATCCATGCCGTAGGCCGCCGCAATCTGATACACCATTTCAGTCTGCAACGCCGTCGTTGCCGCCAAGTCTACCGCTAACAGAGCCGTCGCAAACCCCGGTAACATGCTGCTCACCAGCCCCATACCACCCGCTTGCACGGCCTTCTGCACCATAATGCGATGGGCAACCTGCCGTGGCGACTCGGTGGGATACTTTTGCTGCAACTTGCGAACCGCTGTTTCCGCCTTCTCTAAATCGACGCGATCGCTAATTCCAGCAATCCAATCCAGCTTTAGCACCCCCGAGACTGCCTTCGCCACCGGATTGCGTGAAACATAGGTGACTGCGTGCCCCGCTCCCTTCGTCGTTTGCTCCAGCAGTTGATAAATTTGCTTTACCGCTGATTCTCCCATCGACGTGGCAATGCCTGCGATCGCCTGACCTGCATGAATCGCTGTGTTGCTCAGCGCCCCACCCACTGCCGCCGCCGTATCGACCGCCGCCTTTCCCGACTGCGACGCATTGTGCGTCACGATCTCGCCCAGTTCAGACGTGGTTTTAAGGACTATTTTTCCCGTCTCGGAGGCCGTGTGCCCCACTGTTTCGCCCACACCTGCCGCCGTATCCAACGCGGCCTTACCCGTTTTAAACGCCGTGTCTCCCATTACCGTTCCAAGGCTGTTGCCCATCTCAAGTATCGACTGTAGCGGGTTCGAGTCTGGTGCTGGGTGGCTCTGCTCTACTACAGGCTCTACTACAGGAGGTGCAGGAGGACGGTTGCGATCGCCCACTTCTGGCTCCGTAGACGATGGGCTGGCCGGATGCACCTCAGCCGTCGAGTCCAACGGGTTGGGTGGCTCAGAGGAATTAGATGCAGGATGTTGCTGGTTGCTCATACTTTCTCCATTGGACGGTCATCCGCCTAAAACAATGAACTGAACCTATCGGCAGCCAATCGGCTTACACTCAATCACCACATGGGGAATCCATTATTCGCTTAGTGTAGGATTGATTCGGCAAGGCTGCCTCAACCTTGGGAATGGCTTCTGTGCGGTTTGTCAATAGTTTTGGTTAAGTGCTCCAGCCTCACAATTCCTCAGATTTGACATCAGCCAGCACCCTAGACCAGTTAAACTGATGAAACTGGTTTGTAACGTTTGGTCTCATTATTCACGCTGGTGCGGCATGGCAACGTTTTTGTTAGAGGTTGGCACAGAAGAACTGCCTGCAAGCTTCATTGATAGTGCGCTGGAACAATGGCGATCGCGCATTGCGGCGAGCCTTGCCGAGCAACTGCTAACGCCAGACTCGGTGGAACTGTATGCCACCCCCCGACGGTTAGCGGTTCTGGTGCATGGCTTGCCGTTGCGTCAACCCGATCGAGAAGAAGACTTCAAAGGCCCTGCTGCTCAGGCCGCATTCAAAGACGGTAAGCCAACCAAGGCCGCAGAAGGGTTTGCCCGTTCTAAAAAAGCGTCAGTAGAGGCGTTAGAAATTCGTCAAACTGAAAAAGGCGAATTTGTATTTCTGCGACAGGCGATTCCTGGACGAGCGGCAGCAGAGATTCTAGTTGACCTAATTCCCGACTGGATCAAAGGACTAGAAGGAAAGCGGTTTATGCGTTGGGGCGATGGCGATCTGCGCTTTCCCCGTCCCATTCGCTGGCTCGTAACGCTTTTGGATAACGACGTGTTACCCGTAACGCTGATCAACGGCTCGGAACGCTGCGAGAGCGGACGAACCACCCAGGGGCATCGCGTCCTGCATCCTGAACCGATCGCTATTCCAACCGCATCTGCCTATCTGGATGCCCTGCAAACCGCCCAAATTGAAGTGGATTGCGATCGCCGCCAGGCTCACATTCGGGCACAGGTTGAAGCGGCAGCTCAAGCGGTAGGGGGGTATGCCTCTGTCTCGGCTACCCTGTTGCAGGAAGTAACCAACCTGGTGGAGTCCGTCAGCATCGTTGTTGGCAAGTTCGATCCTGGCTTCCTGGAACTGCCTCCAGAAGTGATCATCACCGAGATGGAAAGCCATCAGCGCTATTTTCCGGTGTTAGAGGCACAGAGTTCTACTGACTTATTGCCCTACTTCATCACGGCATCGAATGGTGATCCAGCCAAAACAGACATCATCGCCGCTGGCAACGAGCGGGTGATTCGGGCGCGGCTCTCAGACGGTAAATTTTTCTACGATGCCGACCGGAAACTGCCGCTGGAGGGGTACCTGCCGCGACTGGAAACGGTCACTTTTCAAGAAGATTTGGGATCGGTACGCGATAAGGTCAACCGTCTGAGCCAGATTGCCGATCGCCTTGCCGACCAGCTTCAAGTGAGTGAGGGCGATCGCCAGGCCATTCAACGCGCTGCGCTCCTCTGTAAAGCCGATCTAGTAACACAAATGGTGGGTGAATTCCCAGAACTCCAGGGCGTGATGGGACAAAAATATGCCCACAGCAGCGGCGAATCCTCTGCTGTGGCAACCGCAATTTTTGAACATTACCTGCCGCGTGGAGCGGGCGATCAGTTGCCTCAATCGCTTCCGGGGCAGGTGGTTGGGCTGGCCGATCGCCTTGATACCCTGATCGGCATTTTTAGCCTGGGTATGCTGCCCACAGGCTCATCCGATCCCTTTGCCCTGCGTCGTGCGGCGAACGCTGTTGTCAACATCACCTGGGCTGCGAACCTACCGCTGAATCTGCATCAGTTGCTCGAACAGGTTGTGTCAGACGGGATGGTGCAGTCGAGTAAGACAACCCCTGTGGCAACGTTGCTAGAACAGCTCAAGGATTTCTTCCTCCAGCGTATTCGAACCCTGTTACAGGAAGAACACCAGATTGATTACGACCTGGTCAACGCTGTATTGGGCGAAAACGATCGCGAATACGCTGAACGAGCCTTGCGCGATTTGCTGGATGTGCGCGATCGCGCCCTCTTTTTGCAGTCCATCCGGCGCAATGGCGTGCTTGAGTCTATCTACGAGACGGTCAACCGAGCCTCGCGGCTTGCGGCTCAGGGGAATTTGGATACCGTGCAGCTTGATTCCCAGGCCGTGGTAAATGTTTCCCTGTTCCAGCAACCGTCAGAACAGGATTTCTATAATGCCTTGGTAGAGCTAGCACCCCAAACTAAAACCGCCCAAACTGAGCGGGATTATCACACGCTGGTGGAGGCGTTGGCGCAAATTGCCCCAATCGTCAGCGGCTTTTTTGACGGCCCCCAAAGCGTTTTAGTAATGGATTCCGATCCGGCTATTCGGCAAAATCGGCTTAACCTGCTGGGAGTGCTGCGAAATAACGCTCGGATTCTGGCCGATTTTGGGGCGATCGTGAAGCAATAAGGGTATGAAGCACGCCTTTGTGATTGGATTAGGGAAATCAGGGATTGCGGCTGCCAACTTATTAAAATGTGACGATTGGCAGGTCACGATTAGCGATCGCAATGCTTCAGACGCATTGCACGGCATTCAACAGGAACTCAAGGCCGCTGGCATTGAGGTGAAACTGGGGCATTCGTTCGAGCCAGATCGGGCGACCATGCAGCGCGTGGTGGTGAGTCCGGGGGTGCCGTGGGATTTACCTGCCCTGGTTCAGGCCAGAGAGCAGGGCATCGAAACCCTGGGAGAAATGGAACTGGCGTGGCGATCGCTCCAATCCTATCCCTGGGTCGGCATTACGGGCACCAATGGCAAAACAACCACGACCGCTTTAATTGCAGCCATCTTCCAGGCGGCAGGGTTGAACGCTCCGGCCTGTGGCAATATCGGCTATGCCGCCTGTGACCTGGCGATTCAAACGCTCTACTCCCCGCCTGCTGCCACGCCAAAACTCCAAGCCTTAGACTGGGTGATTGCAGAACTGAGCAGTTATCAAATCGAAGCCTCTGCGTCGATCGCGCCTAAAATTGCTGTCTGGACGACCTTCACTCCCGACCACCTGAACCGCCACAAAACCCTGGAGAACTACTACGCGATCAAGGCTCGGTTGTTAGATCAGGCTGAAGCGCAAGTTTTAAATGGGGATGACCCTTATCTGCGCCAAACGGCAGCCGATCGCTGGCGTGATGCTTGCTGGACGAGTGTAACGGGCAAAGCCAACTTGCTGGGCAACCCTGAGCGGGGCGTTTATATCGAAGACGATTGGGTCATGACTCAAACTGAACCGATTGTACCGGTGAGCGCCCTGCGTATGGTTGGTTCCCACAATCGCCAGAACTTGTTGATGGCCGTGGCAGCGGCGCGCCTTGCTGGAATTGAACGAGAGGCGATCGCCCAGGCTATTGCTGCTTTTCCAGGGGTGCCGCACCGTTTAGAACACATCTGCACCTGGCAGGGGATTGACTTTATCAACGACAGCAAAGCGACCAATTACGATGCCGCGCAGGTTGGTTTAGCATCGGTGGCAGCGCCCGTGATCTTGATTGCCGGAGGAGAAGCCAAGGCCGGAGACGATACGGGCTGGCTGGTGACGATTGCAGCCAGAGCAGCGGCAGTCTTGCTGATTGGTACGGCGGCTCCTGCCTTTGCCCAGCGCCTGAAGGCCAGCACCCGTTCTACCGTTGAAATCGTTGAAACTATGGAACGTGCTGTTCCCAGAGCCGCTGAGCTGGCAAAACAGTATGCTGCTAAGGCGGTTCTTTTATCGCCTGCCTGTGCCAGTTTTGACCAATATCAAAACTTCGAGCAGCGGGGCGACCATTTTCGGCAGCTCTGTCATCAGGTTCTAGAACGTTAAACGCGTGGCAGCAGGAAGCCTGTTCAAGGAAATATAAACCGCTTGTTGCTGTAACTTGTTCAAAGAATCGTGATGCCTGTGTATCAATCACCGCAGAGCGGGAAGACTTACGGTTGAGCGTTGTCGTACTGCTCAAGGGTATTAGGACAGCGCGTTCTGGGGTTAGCAATGTTCACTTGCAGAGGAACGGTAAGATGCGTAGCGTTAGAAGTTGGTTAAGCATATCGATAGGGCTACTGCTCGGTTTGGGAAATAGTGCCGCGATCGCTCTACCTGGCCAAACAACAGAGGAAGTCGCTGCCTGGATTCAAGGCCACCCAACCCTCCGCCCGGCCAGCGGTGAAACCCTGCTGGTGCGAAAGAGCGATACCCCAGCTCGCCGATTTACCTTTCAGGCGCTAACCACTTCTCCAGGGCGGGCAACCCCCGAGCGCACATTGGGTATGATTCGCAGCGAGCAAATTTCTCTGTTTGACCTGACGAACGGGGTCAGCCGCAATCGCCTGGAAGAAACTCTGCGGGTCATTTACGGTTCTGAGATCTATCAGGACTATGAGCAGGCGGAGATCATTTACGTGTATCCCGCAAACGCTACAGAGGGAACAGCGCCACCCATCAATTCATCATCAACGACCGCTCTGCACGGCGAAATTCGACAAGGCGCTCGGTTTGCCTATTGGGTTGAGACGGCACACGGTCGTGAAGGGCTGGCTCGTGTTGGGCAGATTAGCGTCTTTGCCACTGCCGATGTTGAAAAACTGGAAGTGGAATTACGGGGGCGATGAACCGCACCGATCGGTTATCTGTTTAGGGGTAAACAGCATTCATGCACCGATTCAATCTCTAACCGTCCTCTGTTCCCGCAAAAATGCGTTTAACGGCGATCGCAATTCGCCCTAAATCTTCATTCAACAATGGCGGCCAGATGACTCCATTCCGTTGACCCATATCGAACAGTAGGCGGCTGTCTGTTGCTAGCAGATGCAGGGCATAAACCAGGCCACGGTCTAGGGTCTCAGCACCGCGCAGCGCTTCAAACACTACCTTTAGAGCCAACAACATCGAGGTCACCTGCCCTGGCACAGGTGGCTGAGATTGTCGCAGCCGGATTAAGAACGTATCGGCACCAGGCTCGACGGTTTTGGCTTGATCAATCAGAAATTGGCGAGCAGTTTGATAATCCATAGGCTGATTCTCAAAAGCAAGTTTGAAGATTTTGTATGCTACTACACCGCGCTTTAGGGATTCAAACCTCTGTTGAGTGGAGTAGGCGAACCGGGCTGAATCCGAAGCCTGATTAGCCTGAATAGAATGTGCTTTTTGTAACTCAGTACTGAGTTGATCCGTTTATACGGATACCCATATGTATCATTAACAGGGCTTTTAGCAGCATTCAACGGGCGATCGCCGCCTTCCTTTATACACTCTTTACCCGGCACCCCTATTCAAACTGACCGACAATCAACCATAACTGAATTATTAGCCCTCCTTATAACCGTCCTGAATCTCCCCTAAATCGAATCGTTTGTAGCGAGTTACTAAAGGCGAATCCACTTATTTTTTCTTTGCTGACTTCTAGAGCTATGAATACCCCTGTCAACGTTATTCCATTTGTTGATCTTAAATTTCAGCACCAACCCATTCAGCTTAAGTTAGAACAAGCCATCCACACTGTGATTCAGCAGGGAGATTATGTTTTAGGGCAAGCATTGTCTGAGTTTGAACAATCCTTTGCAACGGCTTGCGGTGTTTCCCACGGCGTCGGCGTTGCCTGCGGTACCGATGCGATCGCTCTGGGTTTGCAAGCCTGCGGTATTGGTGCAGGCGATGAAGTGATTCTGCCAGCCAATACGTTTGTGGCTACGTTAATCGGCGTGTTGCGATCGGGAGCTACTCCGGTCTTCGTTGATTGCGATCCGGATACGGCCTTAATCGATTTGAATGCTGCTGAAAGGGCAATTACTGGCAAAACGCGAGCTATTCTTCCAGTGCATCTGTATGGTCAAATGGTTTCTCCCCATCATCTGCTGGACTTGGCAACCAACTATGGCTTGCTGATATTTGAAGATGCGGCACAGGCTCATCTTGCTCAACGGGACGGATACCGTGCCGGTTCTGTTGGAACAGCAGCAGCATTTAGCTTTTATCCCAGCAAGAATTTGGGCGCGTTTGGAGATGGTGGCCTTTTAGCAACGAACGAAGCAATTATTTCTGAGACGATGCGATCGCTGCGTAATTATGGTGCGCCTCGCAAGTACTATCATACCGATTGCGGCATCAACAGCCGATTAGACACCCTTCAGGCGGCTGTGTTGAACGTAAAACTGCCTTATTTAATGGCCTGGAATCGCGATCGCTACCACATTGCCCAACAGTACGATCGCTTGCTCAAACCGCTCGAACCGTTTGGCATTGTCCCCATTCAAAATCACAGTGGTGATGGCCATGTCTACCACCTGTATGTGGTTCGCGTTACCGCAGACTGCTTAATCGGTCGAGACGAACTGCAAACTGAATTAGCCGCAGCAAGTATTCAAACGGGAATTCACTATCCGATTCCCTGCCATCTTCAACCGGCATTTCAGCAAATGGGCTACCATGCCGGAGATTTTCCCCATGCGGAAACCCTTTGTCAGGAAGTTTTGTCGCTACCCATGTATCCCGGTCTAAGCGAGGCTCACATTGCTTATGTGGTCTCTACCATTGAAACGCTTCTTGGCTCGTCCATTCCGTCTATAGCAGACGTTCCAGTGTCTTGTAGTTCTCTCGTTGTGGGCTAAGTTGATGCATTTTAAGGGCAAACGATTGAGGAAGTTGGGGTATCACCTGCCAGAGGTCGCCGTAATTGGCTTGCTGCTGCTGGCCTATGGGCCTTTACTGGTGCATTGGTATGATGGCTGGCTCAATAAAACCATCAGCACTGAACACGAGTACTTTAGTCATGGGGTGATCGGCCTGCCGTTTGCTGCTTACCTGGCCTGGGAAAAACGCCGCCAATGGCAAGCACTGCCCCCTGTTTCCCATTTGCTGGGGTTAGGACTGCTGCTGCTAGGGGTGGTTGGGTATCTCAGCGGATTATCTAACGTCGTCAATTTGTCGTTACCCGTTGTTTTAGCTGGGGTCTGTCTGTGGTTCAAGGGAACCGCAGGACTGCGCCTGTATGCTTTTCCGTGGTTTCTGGTGGCTTTGGCCACTCCAACCGAGCTTCCCTACCTGATCGCTCCTTACACGTTGCCCCTCCAGCGTTTCATTGCCGGAACCGCAGGTTTTCTGCTAGTTCAGTTTGGCATGGATGTTCGGGTTGATCAGATTTATCTGTATGTCAATGAACGAATCGTGGAAGTTGCGCCTTACTGTGCCGGACTCAAGATGCTCTTCACTAGTCTGTATGTTGGCCTGATGTTGCTGTATTGGACTGGAGCCTGGTGCTCTCGGTCTAAAACAATCCTATTTATTGGGGGCATTGTTGCAACTAGCGTCAGTGCCAATATCGTTCGTAACACACTGCTGACCTTCTTTCATGGGGCTGGTCACGAGCAAGCCTTTGCCTGGCTGCACGAAGGGTGGGGAGGAGATTTATACTCAGCCTGTATGTTGGGCATTCTGATTGTGTTGCTGCAAGGAATTGAACATCTGCTGTCGGCATCACTAGAGTTAGATCCAGACGACAGAGTTGAACCAACGTGCTAGGTGTTCCACCAGAAGTCTATGGCGCTGCCGCTTGGAATGTATCAGTACAAGTGGCTCCGGCTATTTTCCAAGCCGCGCTTAGCTCTTTGGACAGACCAAAAAAGGGGTGAATGCAGCCCATTTGCTACTCTTAAAACATCCTGCAAAAATTGGCATCCGCAACACGCTATCCCCACAGATCATCCGTTAAGCTATGTTCTCTTTCTCTCAATCGTCTCGACGAGCACGACTGTTCAGCCTGCTGACGGCTCTATTTGTGCTGGCGATCGCTGCTAGTAGTGCCATCCCTAACTACTTCACGGCGGGCTGGTCATGGAACCATCCGTCTCCAGTACCCAACATTAAACAGCTTGAGTCGATACAACAACGGGGGCTGAAGCTGCCGGGCTGGCAAACCTTGACGCAGCAAGTGGCTGAAATCGGCGGACATAAGTGGTCTGTTCAGGCGATCGCACCGGAATCGCCAGCCGACAACACTACACTGTCCCGATCGCCAATCGTTGTGCTGTTGCGCCCTCAAACCTGGTATCGTGACCAACCCCAGATTGACTGGATGGATATTAACGGAACGCAACAATGGACAGCGGACAGTCACCGTCGGCTGCGTTTCTCAGTAACGACCACAGATTCTAGCGGCAGTCCACAGCCGCCAACACAGGTTGAGGCACGATTTCTGCGAGGTTGGAACACGCAGCAAACCTATGCTGTTGTGCAATGGTACGCTTGGACAAACGGCGGTCATTCTGCACCGAGCCGTTGGTTTTGGGTGGATCAGGTGACTCAATGGCGCGATCGCCACCGAATGCCCTGGGTTGCGGTCAGTGTTTTAATTCCGATCAAGCCGTTGGGCGATATTGAAGAATCGCGATCGCTAGCTGAAACCCTATCACAAACAGTACAGTCATCTTTGATGGTTGGTGCGCTTAAACCCGATCGCCAGTTATAACTGCCGTCGGCCTATCACCACTCCTTTGAGTTCTCAAAATGTCGGATCATTCAATATCATCCCTGAATAGTGTGATGTTACGAGAACTAATGTTTGGTATTGATAGCTGAACTCACGTTTTCTCTCCCCCATGCCCCAAGTTCCCCGTCCTCGTTTCTATCGCTTCAGCCTACTGACCCTAACGGGCGGTTATTTCATTAGTTCGGTCTTCCCGCTAGCAATTGTGGTTGGAGCTGTTGCCGCCTACTCTCCTGCACCTGTGCTGGGGCAAACGCCCCCCAATGCCGCTCCGCCGTCCGATCGCCCAACCAGCCGCGAGCTTTTAGAACAGGCCAGACAGCGTTTGATTAATCGAGGGGAGCTGTCTGTACCGCCACAGGAACCCAACTCAATTCCGATTCCTGTGCAAAGTCCACCTCCAGACAATGCCGCGTTTGATTCCTATCGGCTAGGGCCAGGAGACGGTATCTTTGTCAACGTTTTTCGCTTCCCAGACCTCAGCTTTCAAGGAACGGTAGATTTGCAGGGAAATATTGTTGTGCCGCTTGCTGGCGTATTGTCTCTGGATGGATTAACCGTTTCTCAAGCCCAAGAACGAATTCAAACGGCGTTCGATCGCTATGTGGTCAATCCCCAGGTTGAAATTACACTAGTGGCTCAACGACCCGTTGAAGTCACGGTCATTGGTGAAGTGTCACGACCAGGATTCTATCCGTTACTTGCGCCTCAACTGACTACTGCTTTGTTTAGTGCGGGTGGTACTACGAGGCTGGCAGATATGCGGAACGTGCTGATTCGTCGAACCCTAACCGACGGGGCTGTGATTGAGCGAAATATCGATTTCTATACCCCTTTACAAAACCTGAGCGCTGTTCCAGACGTTCGTCTAGAGGATGGAGACACGATTATTGTGCCAGCCTTAACCTCTGAAACCAGTGGGGATTACGATCGCAACCTGATTGCCAATTCAACGCTAGCTCAGCCTGTGATCAATGTTCGAGTGCTCAACTACGCTGCTAACGCTGGCACAAGAGGTCGAGGTGGACAATTGGGTATTATTCAATTACCCAACGGCAGTCGGTTTGTGGATGCGTTAGTATCCATTGCTCCAGATGTCAGCAATGCCAACTTGAGTTCGATCGCCCTGATTCGATTTGATGTTGATCAAGGAAAGGCGGTGAGCCAGCAAATCGATGGACGCGATGCCATTCGGGGAGATTCATCCCAAAATCCTTTACTTGAGCATAACGATGTAGTGGTAATTGGGCGAAGTTTTGTCAGCCGAATTACGTATGCACTCAGCACTTTTACGCAACCCTTTCGAGATGTGTTAGGTTTTCTGCTGTTCTTTGATACGTTAAGAGACAGCGCCGATAATCTTTTTGGTCCAACCGACGACTGATGCAAGCCCTGCCATTCCCTGAATGTTGTCATGCTGCTTTGATGGTTGATCTATACGGTTTTAAATTTCTTTATAGCTATGGCTCCACCCTTTGTTAAGCGTTATCTCGTAGCCCTCGATCGCCACAAGTGGGCTGGCTTCGCAGGTTTTATTGTAGTACTGGGGCTGTCCGGGGTCGCAGCACTGCAACCAGCCCCTCCTGCGAGCTATGCTTCTGAGGGAAAGTTGGCCTATAGCTTGCCTCCGGTGACCTTGTCCCAGACCGGAACAGCCTTACAGCAGCAAGGACAATCGCTCACTCAAGAGATGCTGTTGTCGGATTATGTAATTAGAACCGTTGCCCAGAATCTAGAGGTTCGTGCGATTGACGTGAACCCGGATGCGCTGCGTCGAAACACTGACGTTTCCATTTCAACAGCGCGAGCAAGGGACAACCAGCCGCAGCAATCTGAAATTACTGTAACCTACCAGGACTCCGATCCTGAAACGGCAGAGACAGTAACCCTGCTGCTTCTAGATGCGATGGTTGAGCAGAGCCGCCTATTCAACACACAGCAAATTTCTAGCATTGTTGATAATCTTAACCAGCTGTTGCCAAAGGTGACGCGGGAGTTAAGAGAAGCAGAACGTAGCCTGGAGCAATATACCCGTCAAGAAGGGCCAGCGATTCAGGCGGCAGAAGATGGCAATTTAGTTCGTTCGATTACAGGTACTCGTGAGCAACAGCGCCAGGTTCGCTTGAGTCTTTCAGGAATTGATGCTCAAATTCGCAGCTTACAGCAGCGACTAGGGTTAGATCCGTCCCAAGCATACGCCTCATCGGCGTTGAGTGCTGATCCAATCATCGCCAATTTGCGAACGCAGATTTACCAGACGGAGGCTCAGGCGGCAATTTTGTCGCAGGATTTACGCCCTGAACATCCAACGATGGTGCAGTTGCAGAATCAGCAGCGTGCCTATGAACGTTTGTTGCAAAGTCGGGTGGGAGAAGTGATTGGTGGTAACCAGGGTGCTGCTCCTCTACCGGAAATGAACCGAATTCGCCAGGAAAGTAGTTTAGATCCGGCTCGGCAGCAGTTGGCGAATACGCTGGTCAATTTAGAAACGCAGAGAGACACGCTGCAACAGCAGCTTGTCGACTTGACTCAATCGGAGCAAGAATTGCGGCAAGAATATTCAGGATTACCAGACAAACAGCTAGAGCGATCGCGCCTGGAACAGCAAGTTGTCCTGAAGCGCGCCTTTTATGACCAGGTTCAGGCTCGAATTGCCGACGTGACGCTAGCCCAAGAAGAAACAGTGGGTAGTTTGGTCACCGTCCAGCCCCCCAGAACGGAACTGGCTACCGAACCAGGCACCAGCAGCATTGTCATTTTGGCGGTTGGGGGATTTAGTAGGGCTGCTCGTTGGCGGCGGATTGGTACTGCTGCTAGATTCACTGGATGCGACCTTCCATACCCTGCCCGATTTGCAAGTGGCACTGCGGCAGCAAGAAGTCCCTGTTTTTGGTCTATTGCCCCTGATGCCGCTTCCGGATGAGATAGATGATTTGCCGCTGGTTACGGACGCAGACTCTTTGTATATCGAACCCTACGAACGCTTTCGCGGCAATTTGAAGCGGGCAACTGGAACGAAGTCGTTGCGGGTGGTGTTGCTCACGAGTACGATGAACGGAGAAGGCAAGACCATTAGTGCTTACAACCTGGCGATCGCATCAGCCAAGGCAGGTAAACGCACACTGCTCATTGAAGCAGATTTGCGATCGCCATCTCAGGCGCATACGCTTAAAGTAACGCCCGATCCAGCAGGTGCGATCGAACCACTGCGCTACTACGGTCATCTGAGTGACTGTATTCGCCTTGTGCCTGAGATTGAAAATTTGTATATCCTGCCAAGTCCTGGAGTTCAGCGGCAAGCTGCCGCCATTTTAGAATCAACTGAAATGCGGCACTTACTAGAAGATGCTCGTGGTCGGTTTGATCTAGTCATTCTTGATACACCAGCCTTAAACCGCTACAACGACGCATTGTTACTAGAGCCACACACAGATGGGTTAGTCCTGGTTACTCGACCGGGATATACCGAAGAAGGGCTACTTAACGAGGCCGTTGAGCAATTTATGGAGTCTGAAGACATTCAGTTTTTAGGAGCCGTGATCAACGGAGCCGATATTCCGCTGCAATCTTACGATCTAGACGAAGACAGTCAATTTATCGTTGAAGATCTCGATAATCGCCCCGATCTCGAAAAGATCAGCATGAGTTGACAGACCACGATTTCGACCGAGTGTTTCAACCAAATTATTTCGACTAAAACAAAGAAGTGGATGAAATGATTCACCCACTTCTCTATAGCAAGCAGTAGCAGCTAACGTTTAGCTTGAGGGATCAAACTTCAACCGCAGAGCCAGCAACGCTTATCTAAACTGTTTAGACATCCTGTTCACTTAGTTCACGAGTCATGTAGTCAAAAGGCTGATCGAGAAAATCTGTAACCTCGATCCCCGCAGCGGCAACCTCTCGTTTCACAATGTCCTTCATCAGTTGAATACCACGCACAGTGGGGCCGATGGGAACACCAAGCGAATTGTAAGTCTCGCGTAAGCCTTGAAGCACCCGCTCATCTAAAACATCCATACTGCCAGCCACCAAGGCATAGCTGGCATATCGCAAGTAATAGTCCATATCGCGCAAACAGGCTGCATATCGGCGCGTGGTGTAAGCATTGCCGCCAGGACGAATTAGCTCAGGATTTTCCTCAAATAAGCTTGACCCTGCTTGCCTGACAATGGCAGCAGCATCTGAATTAATGACCCCTGCCGCTTTCACTCGTGCTAAGCCCGAATCAAAGTAGGATTTCAGAGTGTCGAGGGCGTTCCGGTCTAGGTACCGACCTGTGATGTCGTAATTCTGAATCAGGCTCGTCACCGCATCCCGCATGAAAACAGTCTCCCAATGATTCCTATAAGCCGTTTTTTATGGTTTGGTTCACACAGAATCACTCAGAGCTAGCTTAATGAACTGAACATCTGAGGAACCTGTCGCTAGATTACTAAAACCAGATGAGTTGATTGACTAACTAGTTGATTGACTAACTATGAGGTATCAACCAAAAGGCTTTAGCAAACGCTTTAGAGAAAGTCTACCACGCTAGGTTTGGCATGTTTGAGCAGACATCAGGCCAGATCCCCGTTTTGGGTATTAAGTTTTATGTGCTGAGAGTGGCTGGGTTGACGCAGCATGGCTAAACGATGGCTGTTTAAATCCCTTAGCAACAGCCGAGTTTTGCAAAATACAGCCACAGAATTCGCCGGACAACTACAGTTTTGTATTCCTTGATACAAACCGTCACCATCCCTGTTTCTAGGATGATTCAGGTGTGGCAAAGCTCATCGCTTAGCGAGCATTCATTCTTGAGCAAAGCTAATTCTGATACGGATTACAGCAACGATGGGGGAGATACTGACCGTTAGCACATTGATATTGATTTGGCGCAATTGATTGGGCGCAGTCAGACCTATACGTTTTAGTCCTAAAAGCATAAGTGGCTCTGTATCTAGGTTTTGCCTTTCTACCTTGACCTGATTAATCCCTTATAAGGGTTTGATTCGGCCAACTTGATCACTATCGTAAAATCCCTCTCTCTTCCAGATTTGAGATAGCCCAGAAGCTAAGGAGTAATTCATGGCACAAACCCCACAAGACGTCTTGAGCATGATCAAAGATCAAGACATCAAGATGATCGATCTGAAATTTATTGACATGCCGGGTATCTGGCAGCACTTGACACTATTTCACGATCAGATTGACGAAAGCAGCTTCACAGAAGGTGTACCGTTCGATGGCTCCAGTATTCGCGGATGGAAAGCCATTAACGAATCAGACATGTCAATGGTGCTTGATCCAACAACCGCTTGGATTGATCCCTTCATGAAAGAGCCAACCCTGAGCGTTATTTGCAGCATTCAAGAACCCCGCACGGGTGAACCCTATGCCCGTTGCCCTCGGGTGATTGCCCAGAAAGCGGTAGATTACTTGATTTCTACCGGGCTTGGCGATACCGCTTTCGTGGGGCCAGAAGCTGAATTCTTTATCTTTGATGATGTTCGCTTTGACCAGACTCAGAACACCAGCTTCTATTATGTGGATTCCGTTGAGGGTCGCTGGAACTCTGGCAAAGAGGAAGTAGGCGGCAACCTGGGTTACAAACCTCGCTATAAGGAGGGGTATTTTCCGGTTGCACCCACTGACACATCGCAGGATATGCGAACTGAGATGCTGTTAACGATGGCGGCCTGTGGTGTTCCGATTGAGAAACACCACCATGAAGTTGCCACTGGCGGACAATGCGAATTGGGTTTCCGCTTTGCACCGCTAGTGAAAGCGGCTGATTACTTGATGACCTACAAATATTGCATCAAGAATGTTGCCAGACGCTACGGCAAGACAGTAACGTTTATGCCGAAGCCGCTCTTCAACGACAACGGATCTGGAATGCATACCCATCAATCTATTTGGAAGGATGGGCAACCCCTGTTTGCTGGAGATGGCTATGCTGGCTTAAGCCAGATGGCACTGCACTACATCGGTGGCATTTTGAAGCATGCTCCGGCGCTATTGGCCTTCACTAATCCAACCACGAATTCCTATAAGCGCCTGGTGCCCGGGTTTGAGGCTCCGGTAAACCTGGCTTACTCTCAAGGTAATCGTTCTGCTTCTGTGAGAATTCCTCTCTCTGGTACCAATCCAAAGGCAAAGCGGTTGGAGTTCCGTTGTCCTGATGCAACATCTAATCCTTATCTGGCGTTTGCTGCGATGCTTTGTGCTGGGTTAGACGGTATCAAAAACCAGATTGATCCCGGCGCATCTCTGGATGTGGATATTTATGACCTCAGCCCGGAGGAATTGGCTAAGATTCCTTCAACCCCTGGCTCTCTGCTGGATGCGTTGAAGTGTCTGGAAGCCGACCATGAGTTCCTGCTCGCTGGTGGCGTGTTTACGGAAGACTTCATTACGAACTGGATCGAATACAAGCTCGACAATGAGGTGAACCCCATGCGGCTACGTCCTCATCCCTATGAGTTTGCGCTCTACTACGACTGCTAGTGCTTAGGACTAGCAGGTCGGTGATTTAGACCAAAGTGCCAGACATCTGGATGTAGAGAGAGGTGGGTTAGCGCTGGTGCTGGCCCACCTTAGTTTAATGGGTTAGGTTGGATGATTGATGGCGATAGAGGGCGGCGGCTTGGATAGTAACCGAGCTGCCGCCCTCTGTTTAACCGTATCGTCGAACTCGATCGCAGCCAAGTGCTGCACCGCTGATGACGAACTGTGGATTTGAGAATATAATTGATAAAATTTTATTTTGAAGTGTAAACTGGCGCTCTTTAGATTCGCTTTACAGTTTAAGTTAAGACACATTCAGCTAGTACTGTGGCGCTACAGACCTCGCTTTGTTAGATTGATATCCCACCATTGTTGGCTCGATCGCGTTTCTCTCTAAGGACTGAGTTGATCCCCAGCAATCTAAGCTTTTGAGTAGGTTTTCACCCATCAAAATTTCAGTTACGTTGCATCATATTGCGCTTGTTGGCTTGAATCGGTTGTCCTGCAAGCTGCATTGTGAGCTAACAAAGAGCTGACAAAGAAACGAATTGGTTGTTGCAACGTCATCAAGTGATGAGCGTTCGAGAAGCTGAGTTTTAAGCAGCACAAGATATCTTTCAGAGCTGTTGTCCATTGCAGACCTGCTCATCCGTCTGCAAAACCTCTAAACGCGAATTGAGCGAAAATATCCAGCCACTGCTACATCAGTTTTGCGATTCCCTTGTTTTCATTCACAGGGCAGCTTTTTTATGACTTCTTCTCAAAATCTAGAATCTGTGGCACTTTCTACAGCAGATTCATCTGTCTCTGAACCCTTGCATTCTATTGAACCGATGTTGGAAACAGTAGCGATCCCCGATGGTATGCCTGTTGCTGAGTCCAGGACAAACGATCCCCTAGAAACTGCTGTTGGTGTTTATGTGACGGTGCATGGCCACTTCTATCAGCCGCCCCGTGAGAATCCTTACTTAAATGCGATCGAGCGTCAACCCAGTGCAGCTCCCTTCCATGACTGGAATGAGCGGATTCACCATGAATGCTACCGTCCCAATGCCTTCGCGCGAATTATGAACGATCGCGGCGAACTGGTGGGGATCGTCAATAACTTTGAGTACATGAGCTTCAACATTGGCCCGACGCTGATGAGCTGGCTAGAGCAGCACGATGTGGAAGCGTATCAGCGAATTTTGGAAGCCGATCGCCATAGCTGTGAGCGGTTAAATGGGCATGGAAATGCGATCGCCCAGGTCTACAACCATATCATCATGCCGCTCGCGAATGAGCGCGACAAATACACGCAGATTCGCTGGGGTAAAGCCGACTTCAAAGCCCGGTTTGGGCGCGATCCCGAGGGGATGTGGTTAGCAGAAACAGCCGTAGATTACGCCACGCTGAAGGTGCTGGTTGAAGAAGGGATCGCGTTCATTGTTTTAGCGCCCTCCCAGGCGCAACGGTGCCGTCCGCTGCCGACCCATCACGAGGCCGATTCTGAATGGGTTGAGGTGGGGGGCAGCCAGATTGATCCCAACCAGCCCTATCGCTGTTATTTACCAGAAGGCGATCGCAGCACTGATTATATTGATATCTTTTTCTACGATGGGCCGATCTCGCGCGATATGGGATTTAACGACGTCCTGAGCAGTTCCCAGCATTTTGCAGGGCGTGTTGGGCAAGCTATTCGCGGGGATCATCGTCCGTCACAATTGATTTCGGCTGCCACCGATGGTGAGACATTTGGGCACCACAAAAAGGGATGCGAAAAAACCCTGGCCTATGCTTTGGTGGGTGAGTTTCCCAATCGCGGCTGGACTGTGACGAATTTTGCCCACTATCTCAGCCTGAGTCCACCGAGTTGGGAAGTTGAACTAAAACCAGTGACCGCCTGGAGCTGTTCTCATGGAGTTAATCGATGGCAAGACGATTGCGGTTGTGGTGGGGGTGGTGTGTGGAACCAGAAGTGGCGCCGACCCTTACGAGATTGCTTGAACTGGTTACGGGATCAGCTGATTACCGTTTATGAAGAATCGGGTAAAAAGTTCTTTAGCGATCCCTGGCAAGCGCGCGATGCTTATGTGCAGGTGATCCTCGATCGCAGCCCTGCTAATGTTAATCGATTTTTAGCCCGGCACCAGTCGCACAAGCTGACCTCGGCGGAACGCATTGACGCATTACGTCTGCTCGAAATGCAGCGTCACGCGTTGTTGATGTATACCAGTTGCGGCTGGTTTTTTGAAGAAGTCTCCCGTCCAGAGGGCGTGCAACTGTTGCGTTATGCGGCTCATGCGATCGAATTGGCAGGGGATGTTGCAGGGGTGCAGTTAGAGAAAGCTTTTATCAGGCGGCTGGCCTCCATTCCTAGCAATGTCGAGTGTTTCCAGACTGGGGCAGAGGTGTATCGCCAGCTCGTAGCACCCTCCCAGGTGAGCCTGAAACAGGTCGCGGCGCATTATGCGATCGGGTCTCTGTTTATGACGTATACCCGAGAGCAGCGAATTTATTGCTACTCCGCGCATCAAGCCGACTATCAGTTACAGCGGATTGGATCGCTGACTCTAGCCGTTGGGCAAATTCAGCTCACGTCTGAAATCACACGGGAAAGTGCCAATCTGGTGTTTGCCGTATTACACCTGGGTGGATGGGATTTTCACTGCTGTATTCAGCCATTTGTGGGACGACGCGCCTATAGCCAGGTGAAAGACACTCTGTTTGACGCGTTGAAACAGGCCAGTTCTGCTCAAACCATTCTGGCAATGAACCGCATTTTTGGGGATCAGTCCTATGACCTGCGATCGCTGTGTGCTGAAGAGCAGCATCGCATCATGCGATTGCTCAGTCAGGAGACGTTGACGCGACTCGATCAGCTTTACACTCAGGTTTACCGCGACAACTACGGTGTGCTAGTTGCCTTCCAGCAAGACGAGCTAGACGTACCGCAGGAGTTACAGGTGGCGGCTGAGGTGGCAATTAGCCACCGCGCAACGGTCTCGCTGCAAGCGCTAGAGCGGGAAACCAGTGATTTTCCACCCAGCAGTTTAGAACTGTGTTTCAGTTATTTGTCGGAACTGGAGGCGATCGCGGCTGAAGCCAACCATTTGCGTTGCCATCTCAAGGTTCCGCAAGCTAAGCAAACTCTGGAACGGTTAGTGTTGCGATCGCTCTGGCATTTAATCTACGCCTATGATGCCAACACCGCCAAAGCCGATATTGAGTGGTTAGAGAGGCTGATCGAACTGGGGCATCATCTTCGAGTTGGTCTATCGCTCGATCGCGCCCAGGAACTTTACTTTAAGAGTTTGCACAGTCAAATCCTGCCCCAACTGGCAGTTTGGCAAACCAGCAACAGCGCTGATTGGCACACCACCGCAGCCGACGCACCGCCAGGAACAGAACCCAACTGGAATTTGCTTCAATTGCGCCAACTTCTGGCGTTAGGGCAACAGTTAGCGGTAGATGTCAGTCCGTGGTTAAATGCCCTGCCCTAAATCGCATAGTTGCAGCCGTCCGTTCCTTCTACGTATAAATCTATGATCCCGATGGTGTGGCTAGTGTCTGCATTATTGTGTGGTATGGTCGGCTGCACCCTTCCTATGGCAACGGAATTAAACGAGCGATCGCCTGCTCAAGTGCAAGCCAGTCTCCCGGTTGTTATTAGCACCGGAGATGGCGACACACTGAGGATTCGGGATCAGGAACAGACGATCACCGTTCGTCTGGCCTGTATTGATGCACCCGAAATCGCGCAAGTTCCCTGGGGAGAACAGGCCGCCAGCAGGCTCAACGAACTACTGCCGCCGGGACAGGTGGTTCAGATGCGGGTTGCCGATCGCGACCAGTATGGTCGGTTGGTGGCCGAGCTATTTGTGAACCATGCCTCAATTAACCTGAAGCTGGTTGAAGAAGGACAGGCAGTGGTGTATCGCGAGTATTTAGACCGCTGTGCCGATACTCGTAACCAATACCTGCAAGCAGAGGCACAAGCACAGCAGCGACAGACAGGGTTTTGGCAACAAGCCAGTCCGCTTATGCCGTGGGAATTTCGTCAAGGACAAAACAACCAGCCTGAGCCGCCTTCATCGACTGACGATGATGCGATCGCAGATTTTCCAGCCTGCGTGAATACCGACTGTGACTGCCAGGATTTCAGGACGCAGGCAGAGGCTCAGGCTGTGCTAACCGCGTTTCCGGGCGATCCCCATCGGCTAGATGGCGATCTTGATGGCGTTGCCTGCGAACGGTTGCCGTAGTTCACCCTCACATCTAACCCTGATATTGCACCCGATAGATGCGACCGTTGGCTTCTTCCGTAAACAACAAACTGCCATCCGGTAAGGCTAGCATTCCTACCGGGCGACCCCAGGTCACTGGCCCATCCGGATCGGTGAGAAAGCCTGTGACAAAATCCTCGTAATATCCTTCCGGGCGATTGTCTTGATTGAACGGAATGAATACGATTTTGTATCCCGTGCCTTCATTGCGATTCCAGGAGCCGCGAAAGGCAGCAAATGCGCCATTCTGGTAGCGTTCTGGAAAAGTACTCCCCTGATAAAATTGCATCCCCAACGCCGCTGAATGAGCTTGAAACAACACATCTGGCGTTTTGGTTTGGGCGGCCAGTGCTGGGTTGCGGCTATTGCCTCCGGGAGCCTGCCGAGGATCAAGGCGATCGGGTGTTAGATACGCATAGGGCCATCCATAAAATTCGCCCTGCTGAAGCCGCGTGAAGTAATCGGGCACCAGGTCATCGCCTAACCCGTCCCGCTCATTGACCGTGGTATACAGTTCCCCAGTCACCGGATGGAAGTCCAAACCGACTGGATTACGCAGTCCATAGGCAAAGGTTTGCTGTCCAGACCCGTCTAAATTCATCACCTGCACCGAGGCGCGGGGTAACGGTTCTCGATCGACATTGGAAGCGGAACCGACTGAAACATAGAGCTTTTGTTCGTTTGGTGAAACTACCACGTTTCGAGTCCAGTGCTGGTTGTATCCCTCTCCGGGCAGATCGGCAATCTTTTCACCCGTTCCGGTAATTTGCTCTTGCCCTTCGCTGTAGGGATAGCGGCGCACTTCGTTCGTATTGCCCAAAAAGAAATATCCGTCGGAAAAGGCCATTCCTAGCGGCAGGTTTAGTCCATTATCTGCCCCTGCAAATTTCTGACTGACATCGGCAGCACCGTCCCCGTTGCTATCCCGCAGCAGTCGGATTTGGTTCTGCGGCGTTTCTGTGACCAGCACATCGCCCGATGGAGTTATGGCTAACCAGCGAGGACGCTCTAACCCCTCTGCAAATACATTGACGACAAACCCTTCTGGGACTTGCAGGGTTGGATTGTTTGGAATCTCAACCACATTGGGAGAACGGGAAGCACTCTGGCTGTCGAAGGGATTGGGCAACCCGTCGAGCGCGATTTGGATCGGACGGGGGATGAGCGGTTCGGTTGCGACAACATTTTGAGTTTGCGCTGTTTCCGAACGGCCTGATTGGGCCACTGGAGCTGACACCGCCGAATCGGGAGAGGCCGCAGACTGGGTTGACGCGGTAGGGCTACAGGCGATCGCCCCCAATAGTACCAACATCAAAATCCGAAGTGAAGACATTACACCTTGCTCGAACAGGACAGGGGGGCGATCGCCGCCTCGACAAGTGGCGATCGCCTTCGTTTCCGTCTTAGCAAATTCTGAACGTCTTAGCCTGAGCCGTGAGCCAGAACTAGGCTGCTGTTAAAGACGGTTGGGTCTCAGAATCCGTTGCAGCCATGCCTTCAGATAGCTCAGTTGGCACACCGTCTTGAGCCAGCGACGGAGTTTTGCCTCTGCGAGCTAAATTACCGATCATCGCCAGCATGGCATTCACCTTACGGGTACGCCATTCATCAATGAGAGCTGCAACTTCAGCATGGGGCAAATATCGCTCCATAGCTTCCCGCAGATAAGCGGCGTGCCCTGTTTCGTCATGGGCAACACTAAGAATGCCTTTGCGTAAATTAGCGCTGACGGCATCATCTTGCGGTAAAGCATTCGCCATTCGCACAAAGTCTTTGCTGGCATCTAATTCCAGAATATAGGTGCTGGCAAAAAACACCTGCCAGTTGATAGTCTCTGGCTTCAGATCCGCCTGGGAATAGCCCTCAAAATAAGCTTCAAAGAAGGGACTCCGTCGCCGTTCGTCTGGCTTACCGTCGGCTGTTGTTTTGGGCAGGGATTTAAAGTCAATCACTTGCTTATTCAATTGCTTAAGACCATGAGCGAAGATATGACCGTGGCGCTGCTCATCTTGAGCATGGCGATCGAGCTTCTCGGCCAGCCATTGGTCGCCCTCTGTGGCTGCTCGCTGGCTCAACGCACTTAAAAATGGCACAGAACCGGATTCTGCTAGCTGAAACCCGGCCAGCATATCTGGACGCGTTTTTGCATCACGCATGTTGCGCGACATGATGTAAGCCGAGGCTCCCGAACCGACGAGATGAAGAAGTTGGGTGAGAAGATTCATAGAAACGATTGAACGGTGAGGAGGGTATTTACCTTATCCTAGTGCAGGGGTACCAGTGTCCTGCGCCATCTGTTATACAAAGTTGATATACAGTGCTAAAGTGACGCACCATTCACGTCGGACTGTTGCTGAATTTAATCACCAGAACCGATGCCACCATGCCCAACAGCAGGCCGCCAATGACCAAAGCGGGGTTTGCTTCCGTAACGGGTGCGGTGTCGGGTTGCAAAGCCGAACGCGCCAGTGCCGCAATCTGTTGATGAGCTGCCGTGCTGGGGTGTAGCTGATCCCAAAACAGGTAGTCGTCCGGATTGGAACAGCGAACCGCCAGACAAGCCGTATTGACGTTAGCAAAGCCATATCGAGCGGGGTTGGCGATCGCTGCATCAAACAACGTATTCACATCCAGTGGAATCAGATCAACGTCCGCCCCAAACTGCTGCTGTAACTGCTCCATCATCGCGGCCAGTTGAGCGTTGTGCTGTTGGGTTAGGGTACTGAGCCTGGCAGCGCGCTCGGTGTTTCGCGTGAGTGGAAGGGTGCCTAAATCGGGTAGATTTGCCACCAGAATTTGAGTCGCGCCCGCCTCTACCAGTTGAGTAATCGCATGGGTTAAATTGGCGATCGGCTGGGTCGTCTCGATCGCACTACCCCCAAGATAATCGTTTGCTCCAGCCCAAACCACATACAGCGCCGTTGGGTCGGGGTCTGAAGTCGTTGCGGTAAAACGATCAATCTGCTGTTGCAGCCCCACCAATGCAGAAATGGATGAGCTGTTGTTTGTGGTTCCAGTGGTAGCCCCGCCAAAGGCAAAATCGGTGAGCGAATCAGACGTTAAACCCAGATCACGAATGAGGTATTCGGGCCAGACGGGGCCGTTAGAATAACGCCCTTCAAAATAGGGAGGGCTAGGAGGCGCTTGCCGATTGGTGACTCGAAACACATTGCCTGTATCAGACAGACTGTCACCAAACACATAAACTCGATCCACTGGAGGTTCAGCCAGGGCAGACGCACCGAGCGGCCATAGGGAAGAAAGGAAAACCAGACCTGAACCAAGTAGGACGTGCAGTTTCATGCTGTCTAGCGAGTAGATTGCTGCTCTGCTTGTAGTGCATCGTTGGCGGAGATGCCATCTCCCTGGGCCCCAAAATACCAAAGGACAGCGGCAGCCTCAGCCCGAGTAGCAGGTTTCTTGGGTTGAAGCAGGGTGGTATAGCTGAAGGCACGGCGGATATTTGACAGATCGCCGTTTTGGTAATCGGCTAAGACCGCCCGCAGCGATCGCGGATCAATGCGGGTTGCATCTTGAAAGCCCCAGGTTTGCTGCACTGCGTCAATGGTGGCATTGGGCAACGTTTGGCGTGTATCAATGGGGACTTTCCACAGAATGAGTTCTTCGCGCGTTAATGGCGCATTGGGACGAAAGGTAACAGTCGTTGCATCGCCTGCTAAAGAGCTGGGAATGATCCCGGCTTCTGCTAATCCTTGAATGGCAGCAAAGTCTGGATCAGAGGTTGGTACATCCTGAAACGCGGGCTGGGACGAAGCGGTTGCAAGGCGAATTTTACGGGTAGGGCGATCGCCATACATTGAGTTATTGGCCGCCACCAACCAACGAGCATACTCCCGCCGAGTAATCTCCTGATTAGGCTTTAACTGCGATGTTAGAGCCGCGTTGTTGGCATCACCATTGCTAGCGGCGGTCACTCTCAGCACGCCTAACTGGGCTAAATCTGCAACATACTGCCGC
Source organism: Oculatella sp. LEGE 06141 (assembly GCF_015207605.1). Classification (GTDB taxonomy): domain Bacteria; phylum Cyanobacteriota; class Cyanobacteriia; order Elainellales; family Elainellaceae; genus Oculatella. The sequence continues at coordinate 35,852 of NZ_JADEWO010000041.1, read as the reverse complement.
AGTTCTTCAGGAGCTTGATCCAGATCGGTAAACGCGTCTGTTGACGTGGGTCGATCGCCACTTGCTGTTGCGCCTTCGGCGGTTTGGGCGCTCCAGTTAGCGGGCGGCACTGGGCCAATAAACTCTGGATCGCCGGGTTGAGGAGCCGACTGAGCCGTTTCAGTTGGAGATGCCGTGCCGGACATCGCCGTACTGCTACCGAGGCGGTAGGAAATGGTCAACTCTGTTTGAGGCGCTGGGAGAGCTGAATTCCCTGCGGTTGCGCTAGAAGGGGCGACCGCCACTGTTACATTTAGCCCGTCTCGTTCTGCAACCAGGTTGCCAGCGGGTTGCTCTGCATTAGCCGCTGCTGTATCCGACTGGGGCGATCGCAGATTCCAACCGTCTGAACGAAACGCATCTTGATAGAACTGCTGCACTTCAGCTTCACTGTCGGGGCTGAGCCACTCGGTTTGAGTTTCTTGCTCATCATTAGAGAAAGCGTCTGATGAGCCTGGTGCAACGTTGACTAACTCTGCATTCGGGTAGCGAGGAATTTCTGCCGGAAAGTTCGCCGGAAGCTGCGCGGTTTGAGAGGGGGTTGCACCATCGGTAACGGCGGTAGTATTGGTAGGACTGGAACTGCCAGCACCAATGGATACCGGGTTTTCCTGAAGCCGGGGGTCTGCCGCCAGCGATCGCTGTAACGACTCTGACCAACGGGCATTCGCACAGGCACCCAAGGGCAATAGCAACGTTATAGCAAGACCAGTTAAAGCAATCGATCGCTTCGGAGACATCACAGTAATCACCACTCAAGCTGGGTTCTAGTTCCTACGCTAGCTTAGATTTTCAGGAGTGTGAAAGCCACTGGAGAAAGCCGTACCAGCCGCGAAGCGTGTATCTACAATCAGTATTTTGCAGCCATTTTCATTTGCATTCACCACACTCCAAACCCTACACCCCACGCCCATCTTGGCGAGACTGTGGCTGACTCGATTGAGAACTGCTGTAAGAAGCCCGTATTTTGAGAAGTATTTTGAGATAGGAGTGGCTTTAGTTCACCCATCAACCACTGACCGCAGTTAACCCCTTAATATCATCATGACCCAATCCATTATTATCGACTGCGATCCAGGTGTGGACGACGCGATCGCCCTTTTGCTAGCATTTGCTTCCCCAGACCTTAAGGTACTGGGTATCACGACGGTGGCAGGCAATGTTCCACTCACGCTAACCCAGGCGAATGCACGACGAATCTGTGAACTAGCTGGACAGACAACCGTTCCAGTTTATGCGGGCTGTCCTCGGCCTATCATGCGATCGCTAACTACGGCAGAAGATATTCACGGCAAAACTGGGTTAGAAGGAGTGGAGTTACCAGAACCAACAATGCCGCTTCAGCCTCAGCACGGGGTTGATTTTCTCATTGAAACGCTGATGAATTCCGCCGGGGATATTATTCTGGCGACGCTGGGGCCGTTGACCAATATTGCGATCGCCCTGATCAAAGAACCCCGCATCGCGGCCAAAATTTCCAAACTGGTGCTGATGGGTGGATCAACCACAGAAGGTAACGTTACCCCATCTGCCGAATTTAATATCTATGTTGATCCCCATGCCGCCCATGTGGTGTTTACAAGCGGCATCCAGATCACCATGATTGGCCTAAACGTGACGCACCAGGTGTTGACCACTGCCGCACGGCGAGAGCGAATTCGGGCGATCGCCACTCCGGTGAGCCAGGTTGCCGCCGATTTGCTGTCACGCTACGGTACGCAGGAAGTAGAACGAGGCATGGCAGGCAGTCCATTGCACGATCCGTGTGTCATTGCGTATCTGTTGCAGCCTGACCTGTTTACGGGACACCCCGTCTTTGTTGAAGTGGAAACAGGAAGCGAACTGACGATGGGGCGTACAGTGGTTGATGCTTGGCGCAGGGGCGATCGCCCTCCCAATGCAAATGTAATCCAGACTGTGGACGCTAACGGTTTTTATGATCTACTCACTACCCGTTTGGCAAGATTGTGATTGCGCTAGCAAGATCCTGTGCGATCCATACAGGATACAACGAATCATCATCACGCCGTCTCAATGACATTGAATCAACACAATTAAGCAGCAAATATCTCCTGTAAGGGGATGGGTTAAATGTGCGGATTGTCCTACGAATTGCCCCCTTTCCTGGCTTACCGCAGGCGCTAAGCCCCCCACTTTGGGGCATTTGAGGGGTGAATGCAGCACATTTGATACTGTTAAAGCATCTGATATCCTTTGAAACATCCTGTAAGGGCATAGCATTCGGCAAATAGCCCTTGCAATACACCCAAAAGTATTGCCCGAATGCTACGCCCCTATGGGTATCGGGCTGCAAATCAGACCTTCAAAACTTCCTCTTAAAGCTGCGTCAAGAAACCCAGATAGAATCTACTATTAAGTCATACCATTGCATGAAGTTGCGAGAACAATCATCCTACAAAATAAGGCAAAGTTTGGCTTGCCTCCAACCTTTTTTGGGGTTTGAGCGTGAAAGGAATCACGCTAAAAATGAAGACCAGTTTTAAGCGACCATTTAGAGATCGAAGCAAACAGCAGAAATGAAACAACTCAAATTTTTATTCACAGTTCTTTTGAGTGCAGTCTTAACCCTATTTGTTATGACTGCCTGTAACAGCCAATCACCTGATACGGCTGGTTCTCCAGAGGCTTCTCCTGGCGCAGGGGGCAGCGGTAGTCAAACGCTGGTAATGGCAACCTCGGCAGACTACCCTCCCTACGAATTTATTGAAACGGCCAGTGGTAGCGAAGAAATTGTTGGGTTTGATGTAGATATTGCCAAATACATCACCGAACAACTGGGCTACGAGCTACAAATTAATAATGTAGACTTCAATGGTTTAATTCCAGCCTTGCAAGCGGGTCGGGCTGATTTTGTGATGGCCGGGATGACTCCGACGGAAGAACGCAAGCAAAACGCCGATTTCTCAGAGATTTACTTTGAGGCGAAAAATACCATCGTTGCCCAGCAGGGTAGTAACTTGACAACGACCGAAAGTCTGTCGGGCAAGCAAGTGGGGGTGCAACTGGGTAGCATTCAAGAAGGTGAAGCAAAAGAGATTGAGGGAGCCAATGTTGTTCCCCTGAACCGCATCAACGAAATTATTCAAGAAATTAAAGCGGGACGCATTGATGCGGCGATCGTAGAAGACACGGTTGCCAAGGGATATGTAGAATCCAACCCAGATCTGGAGTTCAATCCTATTCCAAATGCGGGAGAATCGGGTTCGGCGATCGCCTTTCCTAAGGGATCACCGCTTGTCAGTGAATTCAATACCGTGCTGCAAGAGATGAAAAGTAGCGGCAAGGTTGAAGAATTGGTGACTCAATGGTTTGGCGACGAATAGTTCACACCCGTTGATATCATTATTCTGCCTGGCCCATCATGTTCGTGATGTAGGGTGCTGTTATCCACCAAATCATCTACCAAATCGTCAGTCCAATCGGTGATGAAGTTCAAACGGTGAGTTACAGCACATTAACAGCACCCTACATCGCTTAATAACTTATTTAACTCTGTTTCTAGGCGTTGTTGAGCGTAGGAATGAATCTTAATTTCGCGCAGATTTTGCCATCCCTTCCTTATATCTTGCAAGGGATATTAGTAACGTTACAGTTCACGCTTTTGTCTGCCCTTGGCGGTTTCATTTGGGGCACGATTCTATCCTTATTCAAGATCTCCAACATTAAGCCACTTTATGCGTTTGGAGTGGCCTATACTTCTGTTTTTCGGGGTACTCCATTAATTTTGCAACTGGCGCTCGTTTACTTTGCCACACCGCAGTTAACAGGCTATACCATCTCAGCGCTAGAAGCCGGGGTGCTAACGTTTACGCTTAACTCAGCCGCTTATATTTCAGAAACCATTCGAGCTGGAATCTTGGCGGTCGATCGCGGCCAATGGGAAGCGGCTACCTCACTCGGTGTGTCTTACAAGCTGACGATGTGGGACGTTATTCTACCCCAGGCGTTCAAAAACATTCTGCCTGCCTTAGTGAACGAAAGTATTGCGCTGCTCAAAGATTCAGCGCTGGTTTCAACCATTGGCGCAGCAGATTTGTTGCGTCGCGCCAGCATTGTGGCGGCTGAAAAGTTTATCTATTTTGAACCGCTCCTGTTTGTAGGAGCGATCTATTATGCAATGGTGATGGTGTTGACGTATGCGGCGCAGTCCTTAGAACGGAGAATGCGGCTCAGTGATTAAAGTTGAATCTCTCTGTAAGTCGTTTGGCAAACTTGACGTATTGAAAGATATCTCCACAGGCATCAAGCGTGGAGAAATCGTTGCTATCATTGGCCCCTCTGGCTCAGGAAAGTCAACGCTGTTGCGGTGCATCAACCTGTTGGAAACGCCGACCCGTGGCCGGGTTTACATTGATGAGGCGGATATTACCCACCCCAAAACGGACATCATGCGGGTGCGGCAAAACGTTGGGATGGTGTTCCAACATTTCTATTTGTTTCCCCACATGACAGCCCTGGAGAACGTGACCTATGCTCCGATGAAAGTCAAAAAGATTGATAAGCAGACGGCTCGGCAGGCGGGTCTTGATCTATTGGCACGAGTGGGACTAGCCGAAAAAGCGCATGTTTATCCGTCCCGGCTTTCTGGCGGCCAGAAGCAGCGGGTGGCGATCGCTCGTTCGCTGGCAATGGAACCGGAAGTCATGCTGTTTGACGAGCCAACCTCTGCCCTTGATCCAGAAATGGTCAAGGAAGTGTTAGAAGTGATTCGGGCATTGGCTAAGACTGGAATCACAATGGCGATCGTGACGCACGAAATGGGCTTTGCGCGCGAGGTCGCAAACCGCATTCTGTTTCTGGATGAGGGGCGACTGGTGGAAGATGCACCACCCAGTGAGTTTTTTACCAACCCCAAGAGCGATCGCGCTCGTCAGTTTCTAGACAAGATGTTGTAAAGGATGTTTTAAACGTCTAATTTGTAGCCCGACACCGTAGGGGCGTAGCATTCGGCAGATAATTCTTGAAATAGACCCAGAGGTATTGCCCGGATGCTACGCCCTTCCAGGAGACATTTGATACGTTTCAAACATCCTCTAGCAGAAAACAGAGCTATAGGCCAGGGGCTAATGGCATCGTAAACCAAAAGCTTGATCCCACTCCGGGCTGGCTCTTGACATCGATTTCACCCCCGTGGGCACGAATGATTTGCTGGCAAAGGTAAAGCCCCAGGCTAATTCCAGTGAGCTGTCGTTCTTGGGGGCTACCGAGGCGCAGCTCAAACAGGTGTTTGCACTTTTCGTCGCTAATTCCCACCCCATTATCAGAGACGGTACACCGCAGCAGGTTAGCTTCAACCGTTGCGGTTAAGGTAATTTCTACACCGGGGGGGTTATGTTTAATGGCATTGGTTAACAGGTGGTTGAAAACGCGGCGGAGCTGTACTACATCAGCTAATACTGGCGGTAAGCCAGCGGTAAGTTGGTTGATGAGCTGCGTCCGGTTTTGCGTTAAGAGCGGCTCCAACTCTGTGACAACATCATGAACCAGTGCCGTTAGGGGCACGCGTTCCGGCTCAAGAATGATTCCCTGAGTTTTGCTGACATAGGCTTCTAGTAATGAGTTGAGCTTGCTAAGCTGAAACTCACCGCAGTGAATCATACGCTCCAGCATGGAGCGGCAAATTAATACGGTTTCACCAGGCTGGCTGTGCAAGTTTCGCAACACCAGCAAGGTTCCCATTACCGTTGTCCGCAGGTCGTGACAGACAGCATGTAAGAAAACTTCCTTCAACTGATTCAGCTCTTGCAACTCCTGCATCTTCTGTTGCAACTGTTCGGTTCGGTCAAAAACCTGCTGCTCCAGGTTGGCATTCAGCGTTTGAACCTGTTGATAAAGCTGCCCCTGCTGAATGGCGATCGCCATCTGGGTTGCAAGTTGCTCTAACAAATCAATTTCCAGGGGGTGCCAGTAACGGGCATCAGAACACTGATTAGCAACCATGACCCCAAAAAAGCGGTGGTTCAAAACAATGGGCACCCCTATCCCTGCTTTGATCTCAAAGCGAGTGTAGTACTCGTCTAGGAACGGGGTTCGTTGCACCTGACTGGTATCGTGAACCACACAAAGGCGATCGCGTTGAAAGGCCGATTCGACTTCCTGGTATGTTTCTGCATCCGTTGTCCATCCCAGGGCAGGCGTAAAACCAGCCGCCACCGATTCGGCAATCACTTCACCGATGCCATTCTCGTCGTATCGACTGATGAAAACGCGATCGGCGCGGAGAAACTGCCGAACTTCGGCTACAGCCGTGTTCAAGATGTCGTCCAGGTTCAGCGAACGACGAATGCGTAGCGCAATTTCTCCCAGCAGGCGATCGCGTTCTGCCGTCAACCGCATCCGTTCTTCGACCCGCTTACGTTCGGTAATATCGCGAGTGACGCAAAGCAGGCAGGGTTCTCCTCCCAGTTGAATGATTTCGGCTGAAACCAGTGCTACCCCCAATTCTCCCGATTTGCGGCAAAATTCAAATTCCTGATTATGAACACCACCGTGCTGCACTAGCTGGGTAAGCTGGGTGCGATCGACATAACTGGCCCAAACCTTTAGTTCCTGCGATGTCCGGCCAATGACTTGATCGCGTTCATATCCGGTCGTTTGCAAAAAGGTTTCATTGACATCAAGATATCGTCCATCGGCCAGAGTACTGATAGTAATAGAGTCAGGGCTAGAGCAAAATGCCTTGGAAAACTTTTCCTGAGAATCGCTTAGAGCGGCTTCTGCCTGTTTTTGAGCGGTAATATCCTGAACCGTCCCTGTAATTCCGGTGGCCCAAATTGCCACCTGTTCTCCCACAATTCGTTCAGAGCCGTCTGGTAGCACAATCCGATAATCAATAGTGTAAGGTTTCCGATGTTGGAGTGCGCTATCCATCGCTTGCCGTACATGCTCGCGATCGCTAGGATGTACGACCTGCAAAAAAACGTCCTGACCGGGCAAAACACTGTGTGGTTCAAACCCCAACAGACGATATAGCTCGTCAGACCAAGACCACTGCTGCTGGACAAAATCAAAATCCCAGTTTCCCAGTCGGGCAATTTGTTGGGCGTTTGCTAAACTCGCTTCACTGCGACGGAGTAAATCTTCGGTTCGTTGCTGTTCGGCAACTGCGGTCGCCAGCACCAGCCCGGTGATAGTGACAACGCTCATGAAGGCTTGCATCAACACGATCGCCTGTTCGCCAGTGGCGGCTCTCACAAAAGGGCCGTGGTCTCTAACCGCACCGCAGATGGCGAAACCAGAGATGATGAAGCTTGCCAGCGACGCACCAGACTGACCAAATCGCAGCGCTCCCCAAATCAACAGCGGAAACGGCAGATATTCGAGTGGATAGTCTGCGATCGCCGTATTGGTGCTTGAGCAAAAGATGAACCAGCTTGCACTACTGAGCAGAGCCAGCCAAAGCCCTGCTTCTACTCTCCGCTGCACAGGCCAACGTTGATAAAACCAGTGACCTATCGTCAGTAAAAGCGGCGTAATTACTAGAATCCCAGTACTGTCGCCCAGCCAAACGATACTCCAGTTACGCCAGACCTCGGCGCGATCGACATAGCCTAGAACCAGACCTGACCCCGTGCTAATGGTGGCATTGACGAACGCCGTTGCCATGCTGCCAAAAACGATAAACCCCAGTGCATCATGCAACCGCCCCAGGGATCGCTGAAACCCAATTTGATGCAGTAATGTAGCGCCTGCTAATGCTTGTAACGTTGCTCCTAATGCAGAGCCGCTGGCAGCCAGTAAGGATACTCCAAGGGATAAGTTAAACCATAGCGCTCCGATTGCCACACCTGCCCAGGTACGTCGCCCAAACAGTAAAACAGCGGCTAAGGCAATGCCTGCTGGCGGCCATACTGGGGAGGCTTCAACACTCAACTCCAGCACAGAAAATGCCACCTGGGCACTCACCATGTAAGCCACTGCGATCGCCCCGACGATCACCAGATAATGCCAGGAACGAATTCGGCTGTGGCTCATTGCATTTCCGACATGGCAACTTGCAGTGGCTTGATGTGAAATACCAGGCTGCATCTTCCTTATACCTTCTGGCTGTTTCAGATGGAGTGGCCGTATTCTTACAGGGCGCACAAGAAATTCATCTCACTATACGTCCAGAGTGAACGAAATGGCAGAATGGCCACTTCCTCCGAGTGGATGAGCCAATAGACGGAGATAGGGCTTCTGGCTCGGCTTTGTTTTTGCGTTCCTCAGAATTTGAAAAGGTTCGCCAATTTACAGCTTACGCAGATCTACAGCCTAAGAACCGATAGATTCGGGCAGAGTTCAAAAATTGGGGAAACATACGTAGATTCGGAACCATTAGCGTTGTCATGCTTGCGATAACTTAATGGATTGCAAACCGATATTCAGTAGTTTTGCGGTTGAGTTGCTTGGCGCTCGGATTAGCACTCAGGCCGTTCTGGCTATAACAGGGTGCGATCGCCGTTCCAAACATGGTCAACGTGGGTCTTCAGCGATTTCCACAGTGAATTTACTGAAATGCTGATGACTCCCCGTTGGCTTGTCTTGCTGAAGAGTCTCCTTGTGTTTAAAGAACCCGTTGAGAGAGCTTCAGCATCTGAGGAGCCAGCGGTCTTAAATACAGCCATTTTCCCGGTGAAATTACTACCAAGCCTCCTCCGTATTTTTTCACTTCTTCTGTAAATATACTCTTGTCAGTCGCTGGTTGCTTGAGTCTATCTAACCACTAAATCAAGTCTGCCAGAATCCATGCAAACGCCTGTGCTGTAAATGTTTTGACATAAGTGGGTAGCCTCTTTATAGGCATCTCCACTTATTAATATTTAGCGAGAGCATAACATGGCAACGGAATTCGTCGGCAACGAACTTCAGGTAAACTCTACTACCGATAGCAACCAGCGTACTTATGCACCTGAACTACCCGTTACGTTGCGACCGATGCAATCTATCGCAATGGATAGCCAGGGAAATTTCATTGTCGTTTGGGCGAGTGAAGAGCAAGACGGAAGCGGCTATGGAGTTTATGCTCGTCGCTATGATGCCGCAACTAACACATTTAGTGCCGAAACCAAAGTCAACACAGTTAATACAAGGGATCAGGTAGCCGCTTCAGTTGCTATCAATCCTCCTACTGGAGAATTTGTTGTTACCTGGTCTGACGATCGGCAAGCAGGAGAACCGGACTATAGCATCTACGCGCGTCGGTTCCAAAGCAATCCGGATGGCACAATTTCGCCTTTGGAAGGCCCAAATGGCACTAACGACTTTCGCGTCAATACCACGCTTCCTGGCAACCAGGTTTCCTCATCTGTTGCCATGGCAGCAGATGGCAGTTTCGTTATCACCTGGACTGGTGGTATCGCTGCAGACTCGGAAGACGTCTTTGCCCAACGGTTCAAGTTAGTAGCAGGAAAGGCACAAGCCGACGGCGCAGAGTTTCGCGTCAACACCTATGAATTAGACTCTCAGCAAAATTCCTCGATTGGCATGGACGCGGCAGGAAACTTTGTCATTGCTTGGCAAAGTGCAGGACAGGATGGCAGTGCATTTGGGATTGTTACCCAACGGTTTAGTGCCGCAGGGGTTCCCCTGGGGAATGAAGTTGTGATCAACTTGTCCAACGATCCTGCATCCAGTAATGGCGAGCAGACCAACCCCAGTATTGCAGTCGCTTCAAATGGCGACTATATGGTTACCTGGACAAGCAACGGACAAGATGGCAACGCGCAGGGAGTCTATGCCCGCTTTGTTCAAGCAGATGGCACACTGGGCGATATTGTTCAAGTTAACAATACAACCGTTGGCTCTCAGCAATATTCAATGGTTGCAGTTGATCCGGTCACTGGAAATTTTGTCATTACCTGGTCAAGTCGTAGTATTAGCACCAGTGAGGATGTGTTTGCCCGCCACTACACGTCAACCGGGCAAGCCTCAGGCGACGAGTTCAGAGTGAACACCACTACAGCTAAAAATCAGTGGTACTCATCGGTCGCCCTGTACAACAACAAATATGCTGTCGTTTGGTCGGATACGGCTGTGACTGCATCTGGGGATGGGTCAGATGGCAGTGGGGCTGGTGTATTTGTGCAGCAGTTTAACTTCCCAACCAACAAAAAACCCACAGATATTCTCATCAATGCCAGTTCGGAGGCCAGTGTTAATGAAAATGTCACCTCACCTCTGGGTGTTCCGATCGGAACACTGACTACAGAAGATCCAGATGATCCGCAAGCGACCTCTACCTTTATCTATTCACTGGTGGAAGGAGCGGCAGATAATAGCTCCTTCAAAATTGAGGGCGATCAGCTACTGATCACGGCTATTCCCGATTATGAAACCAAATCCAGTTATACCGTTCGTATCCGCACCCAAGATCCGTTTGGCAACCTGTTTGAAAAAGAGTTAACGATTCAAGTTAATGACCTGAACGAAAAGCCGACAAACATTACACTCACGAATAATCGAGTTAACGAGAATGTTCCTCCTAACGTGACTGTTGTCGGTGGTTTTGGGACGGACGACCCAGAGAACAGCTCCGCGACTCCTAATACTTTTACTTACAGCTTTATCACTGGCACGGGATCTGACGATAATAATAAATTCACGATTGATGGAACACAGTTAAAAATAAATGTTTCTCCCGATTATGAAACCAAAAAGACCTACAGCATCCTGGTTAGAACCACGGATACCAGTAACAGCAGCCTTTATCACGACAGCCAGTTCACTATTTACGTCGATAATGTAAACGAAGCGCCTGTTGTTAGCACGACTGCTGGAGCATTAAATTACGTCGAAAATGACGGTAAGCGACCCATTGATGCTGATATTCTGGTCGAAGATTTAGATAGTGAGCAGCTAAAAAGTGCCACGATCGCCATTAGCAGTAATTACACCACAGGTCAGGACTTTCTTAGCTTTAATTCAAGCATTAATCCGAATATTATTGGAACTTTTAATTCGGCGGCTGGCACCCTAACGCTGACGGGTACTGCTAGCGTTGCAGACTATATTCAAATCTTAAAATCCGTCACCTACGAGAATACAAGCGAAACACCCAACGAGAATCCGCGTACTATTACGATCGCTGTTACCGATGATGGTTCGTTAATTAGCAACATTGCAACCCGTACTATCACGGTTAAAAATACAGCCAACGCGCCTAAGCTGACTCCTTCCTCTGGTTCTGTCACCTTTACCGAAAACGCAGCGGCGATCGTGGTTGACCCTGGCTTAAACGTAGCGGATGTTGATAGCCCCAGTTTAACGGGTGCAACGGTCACAATTGCCAACTTCAAGGCGGGCGATCGACTCAATTTTGCCAATCAAAATGGGATTACGGGCAGTTTTAATGCCGCCACAGGCGTGCTGACGCTGACGGGTTCTGCTAGCATTGACGCTTATAAGACCGCGCTGCAATCGGTGCGCTATGACAGTACCAGCGACAATCCCGACCCGGTCGATCGCATCATTCAATTTAGGGCGTTTGATGGCCCAGACACCAGTAACCAGAGCAACTTAGCCGAACGTATCGTCAAAGTTATTCCAGTCAACGATCCGCCTGTTGTGCTGTTGTCTGGAGCCAGCCTGGAATACACCGAAAATAGCGGCGATCGCTCAATCGACGCGGGGTTAATCCTCAACGATCCAGATAGCAACATCTTATCTAGCGCCACCGTTGCCTTTACGGGTGGCTATACCAAAGGGGAAGATGTTCTTAAGTTCATTGATACCGCCAATATCACGGGAGTATTTGATGCCGAGACAGGGATTCTAACCTTAACTGGAACGGGTGCCACGATCGCAGAATTTCAGGCAGCGTTGCGAAGTGTGACCTATTCCAATGATAAGGATGATCCAAAGACGAGCGATCGCACCGTAGAGATTAGCGTCCAAGATGATCAATTGTTGGGTAGCCTTAAGGTCATCCGCACCATCAAGGTAATTGCAGTGAATGATGCGCCAGTGGTAGATGTGTCCACGGCAGCACCGCTCCCTTACACTGAAAACGACGTTGCGACGATCATTGATCCGGATATCGATATTTCCGATGTTGATAGCACTCTCCTATCAGGCGCAACCATTCGCTTTAGCAACACTAGCTATGTTTTCGGTGAAGATCGTCTGGTCTTTGAAACCTATACTAATGCCGGGACAACTATCATTGGGGCGTTTGATGCGGCTACCGGAACGCTAACGTTAACGGGTGAAGGTTCCGTTACAGACTATAAAGAAGCGCTCCGTCTGGTTAAGTACGAGAATACCAGCGACAACCCTAACGCGGCTACTGTTCGTGTTGTTGAATTCCAGGTCACCGATAAAGAAGGGGCTACCAGTGCCGCTGACTTTCGCTCGATCGCTATTACAGCCGTTAACGATCGCCCAACCACTACAGGCGTTGGCGATGTTGAGGTGAATGCCAATGCTCCTGATCAATTCATTAATTTATTTGCGGCCTTTGATGACGCTGAAGATCCTGACGAGCAGTTAATCTACACCGTTACATCCGTTAGTGATCCTGGCCTTTTTAGCAGCACCAACATTGTAAACGGGCAACTCAAGCTTGACTTTGCTGCCAACACGATTGGTTCATCAACGGTCACCTTGCGCGCCACGGATACAGCCGGAGAATGGGTTGAAACAACGTTCAACGTTACGATTAACCCAATCATCACGACTCCGCCGCAAATCACGCTGTCGTCGGGTGACGTTACTTATATTGAAAATGATCAACCCATCTTAATTGACTCGGGGTTAACGCTGGACGATCCAGATAGCCCCATCAAAGCAGCCACAGTTGTCATTGCAGAAGGGTATCAAAAGGACTTCGATAAGCTTGAGTTTACTGATACGCCTAAAATTATCGGTTCGTTTAACTCGCTGACGGGCGTTTTAACGTTAACAGGTGAGGCGACAGTTGCAGAATATGAAACTGCACTGCGATCGGTCAAGTTCGTCAACACCAGCAACAATCCCAGTACTGATCCACGCTTAATTAAATTTGGCGCGGTGGACACCGACAACAACGATAGTCCTCCCACAACCCGCACGATTCAGGTGGGTGCCGTTAATGATGCGCCCGTGATCACCCTGACAACCAGTGACCTCAACTATCTGGAAGGCGCGAACCCGATCGCCATTGATGGGGCGCTCACTGTTAAAGATGTGGATAGTACTCAGCTAACCGGGGCAACCATCAAAATCGTTGGCTATGCGGGAAGCCAAGATCAGCTCAGTTACACGCTTGGGGCTGGGATAACAGCAGAAGCGATCGATGCAACTGGCACGTTAAGGTTAACGGGTTTAGCGTCTATTGCTGCCTATGAAGCCACGCTGCGATCGATCCAGTACTTCAATACCAGCAACAACCCCAATACGAGCGATCGCACGATTCAAATTAGCGTTACTGATGGTGAAGATACCAGTAATCTGGTGAATCGCTTAATCAAAATTACAGCAGTTAACGATGCCCCGGCTGTTGTGACGACAGGAACCGCCCTCAACTATGCCGAAAATGCAGGGGCGATCGTGTTTGACTCGGGCATAGCAGTCAGCGATCCAGATAGCACAGCATTGGTCAGCGCAACGGTCACGATTGTTGGTTATGACCCGGATCAAGACCTGCTCAGCTACACGGCTCCAAACGGAGTGAGTATTACAGGCACATTCGATAACGGCGTTCTCACCTTATCTGGCAGTGCTTCATTACAAGATTATCAAAAAGCGCTACAAGCGATTCAATATACCAACAAGAGTGATAATCCTAGTCTGAGCCGCACGGTTCAAGTGGTGGTCAATGATGGTGATAAGGATAGTTCTGTGGCAACACGAACCATCACCATTACTCCAGAAAATGATGCTCCTGTTGTTGTAACAACGGCTGCGGCTCTAAATTATGCTGAAAATGACGGATTGATTGTCATTGATAGTGCGCTGACGGTAAAGGATGTTGATACTCTAAACCTGGTTAAAGCAACGATCGCCATTGAGGGTTTCCAGACAGGGCAAGAGCGGCTGGAGTTCCAGAACCAAAACGGCATTACGGGAAGCTTTGTTGCAGCAACGGGTGTTTTAACGCTAACGGGAACGGCAACGGTTACTCAGTATGAAGCGGCACTGCAATCGATCAAGTTTATCAATGAAAGTTCCGATCCAGATACCGCCGATCGCACCATTCGGTTTATTGTCAATGATGGCGATAAGGATAGTCTTGTTGCAACACGCACCATCGAGATTACGGCAAACGATAATCCGCCTCAAATCTCCATCGCTTCTGGCATACTGCCGTATCGGGAGGGTGATGGAGCCACCGCTATTGATAGTGAGATTGGTGTTAGTGATGCTGATAGCGTAACGCTCACCGGAGCAACGATCAAAATCACGAATTATGTCAATGGACAAGATGTTCTAACGTTTGCAAGTAAGTACGGCATCACTGGCGAATTTAAGCTAGATACCGGAGTTTTGACCTTGGCCGGGAATGCCTCCGTTGACGAATACAAAGAGGTTTTAAGGTCGGTTCAGTACGAGAACACGAGCGATAACCCTGATACACGCGATCGCATCATTGAATTTAAAGTCAGTGACCAAACCTCCAGCAGTGCGGCGGCCACTCGCACCATTCAGGTGGGTGCCGTCAACACGCCTCCATCGTTGAGTCTATCGACCACCTCCCTCAACTACCTTGAAGGAGAGGGTTCACTTGCGATCGACCCCAATCTCAATGTCATTGACCCAGACAGTGCCAATCTGGAAAGTGCCTCTGTCCAGCTCCTTGGCTTTGTTTCAGGCGAAGATGAATTAAGGATTACCCTCGGTTTTGGCATTACGGGTAGCTACGATGCGGCTACTGGCAGGTTGCAACTGGCGGGTAAAGCATCAGTAGATAACTATCGCTCAGTGTTGCAATCGCTGCAATATTTCAATAATAGCCAGAACCCTACAGCAACAGCTCGCACGGTTCAAATTACTGTCACCGACGAGCAAACAGCCGTCAGCAATCCGGCTACCCTCACGCTTCAATTGACTCCTGTTAATACGGCACCATCTGTTACCGTATCGACGGCGACATTAACTTATCAGGAAGGCGCAGATCTGGTGGCCATTGATAGTGCCATTAAGGTTGCTGATCCAGATAGCGCCACCCTCTCAGGTGCCATCATTAAAATTGTTGGATTTGTCAATAATCAGGACACATTAGACTTTCAACCGCTCGATGGGATCGGCATTACGGGCAGCTTTGATGCAGCCACTGGAATTCTGGAACTAACCGGAACCGCCTCAGTTGTCGATTATCAGACAGCGTTGCAATCGGTTCAGTACATCAACAACAGCCTGAATCCAGATTTCTCCAGCCGTACGTTAGAAATAACTGTAAAAGACGATCAGCTCAAGTCCAGCAATACTGCCACTATCAGGATTGAGATTGATCCCATTAACACGGCTCCTACCATTGAAACCTCTAATACATCATTACCCTATGATGAGGGCAGTGGCGAACAACTCATTGATAGTGAGATCACGATTCAAGATCCAGACAGCCCAAACCTGACCAAGGCGACGATCAAAATCAACGGGTACATCAAAGATGAAGATACGCTTCTCTTTGCTAACCAAAATGGCATTACAGGTGATTTTGACACAGCCACCGGAGTTTTAACCCTAACTGGAAATAGCTCGATCGCCAACTATGAAACCGCGTTGCAATCGATCCGCTATCTTAACAACAGCCAGAATCCCAGCACCGCTGCACGCACACTGGAATTTACTGTTTTTGACGAATCGCTACCCAGTTCGATCGCCACGCGAATAATTGAGATCAATGCCATTGCAACCGCCCCAACAGTAGCACTAGCGGCAACGTCCCTCAACTACCTGGAAGGAACCAGCAGCACCGTTCTCGATGCTGGTATTCTGGTCACCGATCCAGACAGCACGGATTTGGTCAGCGCCACTGTTACAATTGTGGGCTACAAAAAGGGACAGGATACCCTCACATTTACGCCCCAGGGCGGCATCGTTGGCACGTTCGACATTGATACTGGCGTGTTGACCTTCACCAACACGGCATCGGTTGGAAACTATCAATCGGTATTGCAATCGGTTCAATACTTCAACGACAGCCAGAACCCAGATACCAGCGATCGCATTATTCAGTTCATTGTCAATGATGGCCCGTCTAACAGCGCTCTTAAAACGCTGACGCTTAAGGTTACAGCCGTTAACACAGCGCCATCCGTTGGAATCGTTACAGCGTCCCTTGTCTATGCAGAAGGGGCTGGCAATCTGGCGATCGACCCTACTCTGACGGTGATCGATCCAGATAGCCCGAAGTTGATGGGAGCCACCGTAAAACTCACGGGTTACATCAGCACGGAAGATATCCTCAACTTTACGCCAGTTACAGGTATCTCTAGCACCATCAACGGCGGTATCCTCACGTTTACAGGAGAAGCGTCGCTTGCAAGCTACCAAGAGCTGCTCCAATCGATCACCTATCGCAACAGCAGCAGCAATCCCACCATTGCTCCCCGCACTCTAGAAGTTACGGTTACAGATGGGGAGAAAACGAGCCAACTCGTCAGTCGCCCGATTCAAATTACGCCGATCAATACTCCACCTTCCGTAACGCTGGGGCAGACCCCCATTGCGTATCGAGAAGGAGATGCTGCCGTTCTCATTGATGCCAACGTAGGCGTGAGCGACCCAGACAGTCTTAACCTCACAGGGGCGACGGTTAAACTCATCGGCTTTGTGGGTAATGAAGACGAGTTAATCTTTGTCCCAATTAACGGCAATCCTGTTACGGGTAGTTTCAACAATCAAACGGGCGTTTTAGAACTGACGGGAAATGCCACCCTGGCTCAATATCAGGCTGCGTTGCAATCCATCCAGTACTTCAATGGCAGCAACAACCCCAATCCTGCCGATCGCACCGTTCAAGTAACTGTAACCGATGGTGCGATCGGTAGCCAGGTTGTTAGCCGTATCATTCGAATTACGCCAGTTAACACCGCTCCGACGGTCACGTTCAGCTCAACTTCACTGGCTTATACAGAAGGAGCAGGCGCAGTCGCGATCGACGCTGGTTTGAACGTGACCGATCCAGACAGTCCTCAACTGACGGGTGCAACCATTCAACTGGTGGGCTACGTGGCTTTGCAGGACTCCTTGCAGTTCACTAACCAAAACGGCATCACCCACACCTTTGATGCTGCCCTTGGGGTGTTAACGCTCAGCGGTGCGGCGACTGTTGAACAGTACAAAACAGCACTGCAATCGCTTCGCTATATCAATACCAGCAGTAATCCCAATACAGATGCACGTAAGGTACGGATCACCGTTACAGACGGCGCACTTTCCAGCGTTGCCGTTGAGCGATCGATTCAAATCACTGCGGTCAATACGGCTCCTTCGGTCAGCCTGACGAGTGCCCAACTCACCTACAACGAAAATGCCGGAGCTGTCACCATTGATGCCGGATTAGACGTGACCGATCCAGACAGCGTCAATCTTACGGGTGCAACCGTCAAGCTGAATGGCTTCATTGACGGGCAAGATGATCTCACATTCACTCTGCCCAGCGGTATTACCCTGAGCAGTTTCGATCGCGTCAATGGGTTAGTGCAGTTTACAGGTAACGTTTCGGTTGGCAGCTATCAAACGTTGTTGCGATCGCTCAAATACATCAATACCAGCAGTGATCCCAGCACGACTTCCCGCACCATAGACATTAGCGTTACGGATGGCGACAAAACTAGTGCCGTTGTCAGTCGGCCCATTCAAGTCGTTGCGATCAACAATGCGCCCGTCATTACACCTGCCGTCAGCGCATTATCCTACAACGAAGGATCTGGTGAAGTTGCCGTAGATGGATCGCTCACGGTTGCCGATCCTGACAGTCCTCTACTGAAAAGCGCGACTGTCAAAATTCTGGGATATGTCAATGGTCAAGATCTGTTGACGTTAGCGCCACAATCCGGTATTACCCATCTGTTTGATGCTGCAACCGGCGTATTGACTCTGAGCGGTGATGCGTCCGTTGCCGCCTATCAAACGGCTTTACGGGCAATTCGGTACAGCAATACCAGCACCAACCCCAATACGGGCGATCGCACTATTGAATTCACGGTCAATGATGGAACGGTTAACAGCACCCCTAAAACCCGTGTAATCAAGGTCAACGCAATTAATACCCCTCCCTTGATTGCTGTGTCTTCACCTTCACTAAATTATGCTGAAGGTACGGGCGCTGTGGCGATCGACCCAACCTTCAACCTGAGCGATCCAGATAGCCCCAACTTAACGGGTGCCACTATCAAACTGGTGGGGTATGTGCAAGGACAAGATGCGCTTAATTTCACCAATCAAAGTGGCATCACGGGCAGCAGCATCACGGTAGCGGGTGTCTTAACGCTGACCTTGAGCGGTAACGCATCTGTTGCCGCTTACTTAACGGCGCTGCGTTCAATCACCTATGCCAATAGTGCTGCCAATCCAGCAACCACGGCTCGCACGATTGAAATTACTGTCACCGATGGTGCCGCTACTAGCAACCTTGCTACGCGCACCATTCAAATTGATCTCGTCAACGATCCGCCTGTTGTCACTCCCTCTCCCAGTGCGTTGGGGTATACCGAGGGGGTTGGTGAAGTCGCTATTGATGCCAATGTGACCGTTGCTGATCCAGACAGTACCCTGCTCAAGGGCGCAACAATTTCGCTGATTGGTTTTGTTGCCGCAGAAGATGATTTAAAATTTACCTCCCAAAACGGTATTTCTGGCAGCTTTGTGAATGGAGTGTTGACGCTCACCGGGGATGCGTCCGTTGCCAACTATCAAGCGGCACTGCGCTCCATTCGATACATCAACAGCAGCGAAGACCCAACGGTAACGAACCGCACGTTGGAAATGGCGGTAACGGATGGCGATAAAACGAGCCAAATTGCTCGTCGCACCATTCAAATTACAAAGGTTAATACGGCTCCTAGCGTTACGCCATCTGCCTCTCAACTGACGTACACAGAAGGGGCAGGCGAAGTGGCGATCGACCCCAACCTGGCGGTCATAGATCCTGATAGCGCTAACCTGACTCAGGCGATCGTCAAACTGGTCGGTTATGTCAATGGTCAAGATCGGCTTAACTTTAGCAACCAGAACGGCATCACTGGCAGCTTTAATATTGCCACTGGAGTGCTGACACTGACGGGTTCTGCTTCCATCAGTAATTATCAGACGGCACTGCGCTCCATCCGATATATCAACAATAGCGACAATCCAACTACCAGCGCTCGCACATTAGAAATTACGGCAACGGATGGCGACAAAACGAGCCAAATTGCTCGTCGCACCATTCAAGTAGTGGCTGTCAACACGCCTCCTTCGGTGATAACAGCTCAAAATGCATTGAACTATCGGGAGGGGGATGGCGAAGTCAGGATTGACACGGCGGTCTCAGTAACAGACCCCGACAGCAATATTTTGACCGGAGCCATGATCAAGCTGGTTGGCTTTCAGTTGGGACAGGATGAGCTGAGGTTTGCGGCTCAAAACGGCATTATTGGAAGTTTCAATTCTGCAACTGGCGAATTGACACTGAGCGGCAGTGCTTCGATCGCCAATTACCAAACGGCGCTGCAATCGATTCGCTACATCAACACCAGTCAAAATCCGAATGTTAGCAACCGCACGCTGGAAATCACGGTAACGGATGGCGACAAGACGAGCCAGGTTGCCCAACGCATTATCCAGATGACAGCCGTTAACAATCCTCCTACGGTAGTCACCACGTCATCCCCGTTGACGTACACCGAAAAGGCCGGAGCGATAGCGATCGACAGCACCATCACCGTCACCGATCCGGATAGCGCCAACCTGACAGAAGTGACCATTGCCATTGGCAACTACGTAGTAGGGCAAGACAGCCTCAGCTTCGTCTCTAAATATGGCATTACAGGCAACTTCAATGCGAGTGCAGGCATTCTGACGTTGACGGGCAATACCTCGGTCGCCAACTTTGAGGAAGTGCTGCGATCGGTAACCTACCTCAATAACAGCAACAGTCCAGACACCCGAAATCGGACTATTCGGTTCAGCGCTACGGATGGCCTGGTCTACAGCAATATCGCTACCCGCACGATCCAGATCCAGGCGATCGAAGAAGCACCGGTGGTGACAACCTCTTTGACATCACTGGTTTACACCGAAAACACAGGCGCGATCGCCGTTGACAATGACCTTACCGTCCTTGACCCCGACAGCACCAATCTCACTGGGGCAACCGTTGTGATTGGTGGCTACGTTGCTGGACAAGATACGCTGAGCGTTGACCTCAAATATGGCATCACAGGCAGCTTCAATGCGGGAACCGGAACCCTAGACTTGAAAGGAACAACATCGGTTGCCAACTATCAAGCCATACTGCGATCGATCCGCTATACCAACTCTAGCACCAACCCCAATACAGCCAATCGCACCATTCAGTTCAAGGTAACCGATGGTGTGGTTGAAAGTGCTGTGGCGACTCGCACCGTTCAGATCAATCCCATCAACGATGCGCCAATTGTCGTAACGTCGCTCAATTCCATTGCTTACGTCAGAAACTCAGGCGTGGTGGCGATCGATCAAAACCTCACGGTCGGCGATCCAGATAACGCCACTCTTGCCAGTGCCACCGTAATTCTGTACGGCTATGTACCCGGTGAAGATAGCCTTGATGTTACGAAGGAATCCGGCATTACCGGAGGGTTCGATAGCACTACTGGCGTGTTGACTCTCACGGGAACTGCTTCAGTCGCCGCTTATCAAAAGACATTGCGATCGATCACCTACATCAACAACAGCACTGCACCCACCCCAACTACTCGCCAGGTTGAGATTGTCGTCAGCGATGGGTTGGCTACGAGCAACGCTGTTACGGGAACCATCCAAATTTCGTTCAATCGCAATGCGCCTGAGGTTGATCTGAACGGGGCTGCTTCAGGTATTGATTTTGATACCCGTTTTGTTGTGGGAGGTGTTCCCGTCCAGATTGCCAGTAACAATGCCGTTGTTAAAGATCTCGATAGCTCAATGCTGACATCGGCGATCGTTGTTATCGCCAATGCGCTGAACTGGCCGGATGAAGAGCTAGTAGCTGCCACCGCGGGAACTGGAATTACCGCTGTTTACAATGCCCCCACAGGGTCGTTGAAACTGAGCGGTATAGCCTCGATCGCAACCTATCAGCAAGTCTTACGGAGCGTCACCTATCACAACCGTTCGGCTAATCCAGACATGACTCCCAGGCAGGTGGCCTTCATCGCTAACGATGGCGATAACAACAGCCTGTTAGCAAAAACGACAGTGAGCTTAACTCAAGGCACATCGTCTACTGGTACGCCCGGTTCAGATCTAAACCTGGTCACCACCCCCGATACTGACATCATTACTGCTCTGGACGGCGACGATATTGTTACGTCTACTCTGTTCAATTTGCAACAAGACGACGTGCTGAATGGCGGCTCTGGTGTTGATACTTTTGTACTTACCGATGGGTCTGGAACTGCTACTGTAAATGTCAGCAATACGGCAAGACAGCTTTCAGGGATCGTGCCAACTGGCACAATCGTCAGCAACTTTGAGCGATTTGATTTCAGTGGATTTGCAGGCCGTGTCACCATGACGGGCAGCGATACCCTAAACGACAGTCTGGTGGGTGGCTCAAGCCATGATGCGCTTGATGGTCGAGCAGGAGATGACATCCTGACTGGCAATGCTGGCAATGACACTCTGGATGGTGGATTGGGGCAGGACACGCTCAGGGGTGGGCTGGGTGATGACCTTTACATCGTCGATAGTGTGGGCGATGTGGTGATTGAAGCGGTCAACGCTGGCATCGATACCGTGCAGTCAGCGATCGACTTCACGCTGGGAGACAACATAGAGCGGTTAATTTTGACCAATGGGGCGTTGACAGGCACTGGAAATTCACTCAACAACTACATCGAAGGGAACCGTTTAAAGAATACTCTAGTCGGTGGTCTTGGGAATGACACCCTTATCGGTGGCGCGGGCAAGGACAAACTGGTTGGCGGTGGCGGTGATGATCATCTCACAGGAGGTCAGGGGAAGGACACGCTCAAAGGTGGCGCTGGCAAAGACGGATTCTACTTCGCAACAGCCCGCTCCGGGTTAGACACCATCAAGGACTTTAAACCAATCGATGACACTATCTTTGTTTCAAAGGCAGGATTTGGCCGAGACCTGAAGCGTGGCAAGCTCGCCTCCAGCCAGTTTGTTCTGGGAAGTCGGGCGATCGACTCTGGCGATCGCTTTATCTACGATCAACGTACGGGCGCACTATTTTTCGACAAAGACGGCAGCGGAGGTGCAGCGCAAATTCAAATTGCCGTCCTGTCTAACAAAGCCGCTTTAACGAGTGCTGATATCGTTGTAATTGCGTAAACCTGGGGCAACCTGCGTTGCAGAGGGATAGCCTCTGCCAATAGCATGGAGCTGGACAGACCAATGATTGCCTAGCGCCTTGATCAGAAGAACAGGTATTCTGTCTTCTGCCAATGGTGCTGTCTGCGATTTTCAAAGCTGTGGGCAGTAGATGTGCGGATCAAAAACCGTCCATCTGCAAATCATCCGGATAGGTCCCAAGTATTAGAGTAAGGCTGTCCAGTGCATTTATTAAATTCTTCTGACGATGGTGCTGATTGTGTGATTAGAGATTGCATCGGCAGAAGCGAATTGATAAACCTTAGCAATTACGTAGGAACTTCAGTAGAAATGCCAGCGTCTCCTAGTAATGGAATATCTCAGAGCCAAGTCTTGCCCATGAGTCCCGCTCTTCCTGTATCTTGGTCTACTGTTGAGGCAGATCCTCAGACGTCTGTGCCGCCGGAAAAACTTTCAAATTATGACCTAATTTTGAAGTGTCAGGCTGGTTTACGTCCTGAGAAAGGTGCTTTCGCAGAACTGCTTCGTCGCTATCAGTCCCATGTGGAGAAAGTACTCTATCACCTGGCTCCCGACTGGTCCGATCGAGCAGACTTGGCGCAGGAAGTTTGGATTCGGGTCTATCGCAATGTGAAGCGGTTGCAAGAGCCTGCAAAATTTCGCGGCTGGCTCAGCCGGATTGCCACGAACTTATTTTATGACGAGCTGCGTAAGCGTAAGCGGACGAGCAGCCCCCTTTCGCTAGATGCACCTCGGAGCGTGGAGGATGGGGACATGGATTGGGAAATCGCCTGCGATAACCCTGGTCCAGCGGAAGAGCTTATTACACGGGAATTTTACGATCAGCTCCGGGAAGCGATCGCTGACCTTCCTGAAGTCTTCCGAACCACGATTGTGTTACGGGAAATCGAGGGAATGGCCTACGAAGAAATTGCCGAGATTACAGGCGTTTCTCTGGGCACAGTAAAATCCAGGATTGCCAGAGCTCGTCAACGGCTGCAAAGTCAGTTGCAAAACTACCTAGACGGTCGGTAGCGGTAAGCGGTGACGTTCGTGTGCTGCATCTCTGTACCGGATATCTAACGTAAATTTGCAGCCCAACGAGTCTGGATTAACGATTGGTGTGACGATTGTGACGATCAGATAGTATCTGTTTCGCTATAGTTTCTCTATTATGTGATCTTGATGGCAAGATAGTGTCTGCTCGTTCATTCGTTTGATCCACCATTGATCTCTGAATCTTAAGACTCCAAAGATGACCTCTAATTTTGATGCGTGTAACGATTCCAAGCAGCCACTCCCGCAAGATTCCCAAGCGATGACCAATGGGAGCGGCCAGCAGCCTCTGGTTGCGTTGGATAATTTGAAGCGCGATCGCTTCGAACTGTTGAGTGCTTACCTGGACGGTGAGATTACAGCAGCCGAGCGTCGCCAAGTAGAGGATTGGCTAGAGCATGACCCGGTCGTTCAACGTCTCTATGCGAGACTGCTCAAACTGCGTCAGGGAATGCGAAATCTACCCGTTCCCTGCTCTGAGCAGCCCCTGGAGCAAACGGTGGAGCGAGTCATCTCGCGAATTGAGCGCCGACCCAAGCGCCTGTTGGCCTGGGGAGGAGTGGCGGTTGCTGCGATGCTGGTTAGTGCTGTGCTGGGCAACCTGCCCGGGTTAGACCAACCCATTCACCAAATGGCGATCGACGCTGGATCGGGTGAAGTGGCTTCAGATGCGCTGATGATTGCACTCGATCGCCCGGTGGTTGAGATCCCAAAAGCACCGGTTTCTTCACCCAGCAGGTTGAGTACCGAAATTATGTTTCAGCCTGGTAGCGAAATCCGTTAAGTCTGTGCTGCTAGGCTGGTCGTCAGGTCAATGCCCTGGTTAAGTCTGCTTTCCAGACCAGTTTCCGCTTGGAACCAGGGCACCACCTAATTGGGTTACCTGTTCGACGGTCATCATATAAACCCACGCCATTCCTAGCGGTTGCTGGTCGAGATCGTTGATTTCGACCAGTTGTCGCGTATATTCATTTTCGGCTGCTGGACGCTGAGGATCATAACCCTCCAGATGATCCAGCGCTGTGAGGATGCTCCAGTCGGCAAAGCTCAAGACAAACCCATAGACAGGGCGGTCGCCTGTAGTCATCGCTGGATATCCCAGCGGTAAATCGAACAGTTGCCCAAAGGCGATCGCCGGATGCGCGTCTATGACTATTGCTTCGCAATAATGACGATAGTAAATCCCTCCCGGCTTGAGCGTTCCATATACGAACACCTGGAGCCGTTCAGATGGGGGCGGCAAGCTGTTCATGCGATCCAAACGCCTTTTAACTTAAGTAATCCAAACAGCAGAATAGCCTGGATGCTGACTGCGTGTCCTGGCGGTTGAGTAGCCAGCCTTGAACCTGTAAGACCCGAACTCTAAAATCCAACAACACTCGAACAATCTCAAAACAGTGTATGGCTCCGGCACCCTATCTTGCTTCCCGTTTGCTAATCCTCTCGATCCTCCGCATCCTCATTTAGAATGATGAGACAGAGCAGTTAGTCCCTTACAGAGGAGTTCCGTCCGTGGAGTCCCGATATAACCCGGCAGAAATTGAGGAGAAATGGCAGCAGGTTTGGGCTGAGCAGGGGATAGACGATACCCCAGAAGAACAGAACAAACCCAAGTTTTATGCGCTGTCCATGTTTCCCTATCCGTCTGGCAGTTTGCACATGGGTCACGTCCGTAACTACACGATTACAGACGTGATTGCCAGAGTCCGCCGGATGCAGGGGTATCGAGTTCTCCATCCAATGGGGTGGGATGCATTTGGCTTGCCTGCCGAAAATGCGGCGATCGATCGTGGTGTTCATCCGGCGAAATGGACGTACCAGAATATTGCTCAGATGCGAGCAGAACTGAAGCGTTTGGGGTTGTCCTATGACTGGAAGCGGGAAGTGGCAACTTGCTCACCCGACTACTACCGCTGGACACAGTGGATCTTTCTAGAGTTTTTGAAAGCAGGTCTGGCTTACCAAAAAGAAGCGGCGGTTAACTGGGACCCTGTTGACCAAACTGTTTTGGCGAACGAGCAGGTTGATAGCGAAGGGCGATCGTGGCGATCGGGAGCCAAGGTGGAACGGCGGTTGCTGCGTCAGTGGTTCCTTAAGATTACAGACTATGCGGAACAGCTTTTGACGGATTTGGAGAAATTAGACGGATGGCCCGATCGCGTCAAGCTGATGCAGGAAAACTGGATCGGCAAATCTACCGGGGCAGAAGTTTACTTTCAAACGGAGATGGGCGATGCGTTGACGGTCTTTACAACCCGTCCGGACACTCTTTGGGGCGCAACCTTTATGGTGCTTTCGCCGGAGCATCCCCTGGTCGAAACGTTGACTACCGCAGAGCAAGCAGACCAGATTAAAGCGTACCAGGCTGAAGCGGCTGACAAGAGCGAGATCGATCGCACCGCTGAGGAGCGTGAAAAAACGGGCGTGTGGACGGGCAGCTATGCCATCAATCCAGTCAATGACCAGAAAATTCCCATCTGGATTGCAGACTATGTGTTGATGGGCTACGGGACAGGCGCGATTATGGCTGTACCAGCCCACGACCAGAGAGACTTTGAGTTCGCCAAAACGTTTAACCTGCCGATTCAGGTGGTGGTTCAACCCGCAGATCAACCTCTCGATTCCGAGACAATGACCGCCGCCTACCCTGGCGATGGGGCAATGGTCAATTCTGGCCCGTTGAATGGCGTGACTGCCGGAAAAGGTGCTAATCAAAGTGTTGATGTTGCCATCAACTGGCTGGAGGCAAACGGCAAAGGAAAGCGGATGGTGAACTACCGCCTGCGGGACTGGTTAATTTCTCGGCAACGGTATTGGGGCGTGCCCATTCCGGTAATTCACTGTCCGAGTTGTGGTATTGTGCCAGTTCCTGAGGTTGAGTTACCCGTGCGGCTTCCAGAAGAGGTTGATCTCAGCGGACGGGGAGCTTCCCCATTGGCTAAGTTGGAGTCGTGGACGAATGTGCCTTGCCCAAGCTGTGGTACCCCCGCAACACGGGAAACCGACACGATGGACACATTCATCGATTCTTCGTGGTACTTCTTGCGCTTTACTGATGCCACTAATGAGCAGCAGGTTTTCAATTCAGCAAAAGCCAATGACTTAATGCCCGTTGACCAGTACGTTGGCGGTATTGAACATGCCATCTTGCACTTGCTGTATTCGCGCTTCTTTACCAAGTTTTTGCGCGATCGCGGCTTGTTATCGATTGATGAGCCGTTCCAGCGTCTGTTGACTCAGGGTATGGTGCAAGGGTTGACTTACATGAATCCCAATAAGGGTGGCAAAGATAAATGGATTCCATCGAACCTGGTCGATCCTGCTAATCCGATTGATCCCCAGACCGGAGAACCGTTAGAGCGACTTTATGCCACCATGTCTAAATCCAAGGGCAACGGTGTTGCGCCAGAAGATGTGTTGACAAAGTACGGAGCAGACACAGCGCGAATGTTCATTTTGTTCAAAGCACCTCCAGAGAAAGATTTGGAATGGGATGATGCGGATGTAGAAGGTCAGTTCCGTTTCCTCAACCGAGTCTGGCGGTTGGTCATGGAGTTCGCCGAGCGTCAACCCAGTAGCGGCACTGCCCCGTCCCCTGCCTCTGTAAACAACTCGTTGACGAACGCTGAAAAAGACTTACGCTATGCGATTCACTATGCGATTCAACAAATCACCGAAGATGTAGAAGAAGGCTATCAGTTTAATACAGCCGTATCTGAGTTGATGAAACTGAGCAATGCATTGACAGACGCTAAGTGTAAAGACTCGCCGATTTACGCTGAAGGCATTGAGACGTTGCTGAGGCTGATGGCTCCCTTTGCGCCTCACATCACAGAAGAACTGTGGCATAGTCTGGCTCGTCCCGGTTCTATTCACCAGCAAGCCTGGTCTACTTATGATCCAGCCGCACTGGTTGTAGATGAAATCTCGCTCGTGATTCAGGTGAATGGCAAGACGAGAGGAACGATTCCAGTTTCTGCTCAGGCTAGTAAAGCGGAACTGGAAGCCTATGCTCGTGAATCAGAGTTGGCGCAACGCTATATCGCAGATAAAGCGATTAAGAAGGTGATTGTGGTTCCAGGTAAGCTGGTCAATTTTGTAGTCGCCTGAGTGACTGGCGATCGCCTCATCACTCTTGTCCTTCAGTTAAGGGCTGGTATCTGTATTCCTTGGCGTTGGCTGCTAACGGTGCTAGCAGCAGACTTCCGACTAAGGTAAGATCCTAGCCTCCTGGTTGTATGGCAAAATAAACTCGGTAGCGAAACAAACACATCCCCAGTGAACGATCGCCATAACCACTGCCTATGAAGCAGAGCAACCAACCTTGTTCGTAGCAATCAGCACATGGAGGACTTGTGTGAAGTCGCGTTATCTGTCCGGTCTGTTTACTGCTCTATTAGTGATGTCCGTCGCGGCTTGCACATCCTCTAACCACTCAACGTCTTCAAACCGTGATTCTGTAGCAGATCAGGATACCTCTAGCCCTGCTGCTAGTTCGGCAGATGCTGATTCGGCTGAACCAGCCCGACCGGAGACAAAGTTGGCTCGCATGAACGTAGAGGGCGAATCCGCTCAAGTTGAGTTATCTCTGTTTGATGTAGATAACCTGCCCTTCGTTACTTATATTCCATCTCCAGATTTTACGGCAGAAGCGATTGCTTCTAATGAAGCCAAAGGGGCAAAGTTTGACTTCAAGTCTACGGCGAGCACTGCTCACAATGCCTATGTCGAAATTGTAGTTCCAGCCGAAGCTGACACTGTTGCACAAGTACAAGACCTGCTTTTAGGTGAGCAAGGACTGTTTGTTCGCAACAACTGGATCATGCTGGATCGGACAGAGGTTGTGTCCTATCCCTGGGCACGAGAAAAAATTGTATTTCAGCAGCAAACCGAAACGGGGATCATTACAGGCTCTGCGTTTATTGGTGAAGAAGATGGCCAAATCTTTTATGCTGTGACCTATTATCCTGCCGACCAAGCCAATGGTTTTGAACCAAGAGCAAGCCTCATTTTAGAGAACCTATCATTCAAATAAAAAAAGAGCCGGCTTGTTGTGTAGCCAGCTCAGTATTATCCATTAACGTTGTCTACTCAATTAGAAGAAACCCGAACTGCGCGTTCCCAAGCGGCAGGGGGTGATAAGGATATCAACATCACCGTTAATTCCTTTTCCGTAAAACAGTGTAACAAGAAGCACAAATTCTTGTTATAAAACTTCATGCCAGGTTTAGCCAGGTGCTATAACTGTTGCTAATGAATACACTTGATCTGTAAACCTGAAAGCTTGATTCTACGGTGGTTGTGTTGTTGAAGATGCAGCGATCGCAGTAAACCACCCAAAAAATACGGATTAGTTTGTATTCTGTTTCATAAAACTTATGCTTCGATCGGCTGCAAAACCCTGAGTCAGGGCAGCAAGACGGGCACTAGAGGCGCTACTCTCGCGTCCTTATAAACTAGGAAAGTTAGTCCTATTAGCTCCGCTTCGTTCCGCTTGCCGCCTGCTGCGCTGTATTTTCAATTGAACTCATGAGGAATTTAGGGTATGCGACTAAAGTTCATGCCATCACAACTAGTTGAGCGTCGTCAAGGTGCATTCACCGCAGGGGTTAAAACACTCAGCCTTTCAGCCAGTGCCATGCTGATGCTGGGTAGCAGTGTTGCCGTCTTGCCCGCAGGCGTTGCTCATGCGAATACTTCTGGATCGCCATCTTTAATGGCTCAAGTAGACACTCAATCCCCTGCACCAACCGAGTATCCTCAGGTTTCTGGTGATACTCGGTTTGCTTGCCAGATGGTGGATGGTCAATACAAGGTGTTGTATTATCCGCAAAGCCAGCCAGGGCAGGCGTATCCGTGGGCTACGCCGACTGAACTGGGCGGTGGTTGGACACCCGATCGCCGTTGTAACGAAATCAGCCGTCGCCTAGAAACGTATCGTCCAGATGGTTTGTTGGAAATGCAGACCGGGCTGGAGAATGGCTATAACACGGTTTGCGTTACCACTCAGCAAGTACCAACTTGCCGGATTGTGCTGACTGTGCCCCCCGGTCAAGACCCCCTCATTACCCGCGATCGCGTCTTCGAGAACCTGGCTGTTGCCGACAGTGGGCAGCAAACAGACTCGGTGGTAACCTACACCGATGAGGGACGAGGCGGCATTTTGAATCGCCTGGGCGATGCGTTCGGTGTCGATCTATCAACGCTATCTGGTCGCAGAGGGCGAACATCTGGAGCCGCCAGCATTGACCTTCGTCCGTTTCTAGACACAGCCGATGGCGGAACTGGATCGAGATTGACTGGTGCCTCCAGCCAACCTGCACCTCGGCTTAATCCAGACGGCTTCCGCTAAGGGGCTAACACGGGCAAGAGCGCCGCTGAGGATGGGGCAGCCCGTTACAAATCCACGCCGCTACCGGCCAGGGCACCTTTGTTGGGTGCCCTGGCTTGCTGAAGGGGTAAATTGATGCTGGGTTGGTTAGCGGAATGCTCAGGATGCGATCGCAGGCAAGAGTCTGGATGATCGTCAGTGGCCGTTCTGAAACCGCAGTAAGATGAAGACGCCGCATGAAGAAATCGCGAAATCCATGATTTTCCATGGCGGAGCATCAGAAGTGGGAGATATTAGTGAGTAAGGGCTTCGCTAAACGTGATACTATCCCTTTTGCCTGCTTGCTTTTAGAACAGGCTCCCGTAACCTTCTGCGCCTCTTTCTACTTCTGGAATGTTCATGCCACTGCAACACTCCCTGCGTCGGACAAAAATCGTAGCAACCATTGGTCCAGCCACTAGCAGCCCAGAAGTGCTTCGCGAACTGATTGAAGCTGGAGCAACCACCTTGCGGCTCAACTTTTCTCATGGAACCCATGAGGATCATCAGCGCAGCATTCGTCTGATTCGGCAAGTGTCGTTTGAACTCAACCAACCCGTTGGGATTTTACAAGACCTGCAAGGGCCAAAAATTAGATTAGGCCGATTTGAAAACGGCTCAATTACCTTGAAGAAGGGTGATCCCTTTATTCTGACCAGTCGGTTAATGCCCGGCACGCAGCACATCAGTTCTGTGACATACGAGCCACTAGCCGATGAAGTTCCCTCTGGCTCTGCTATTTTGCTCGACGATGGCCGAGTTGAAATGTATGTGGAAAAGGTAGACCGAGCTAAACGAGAATTGCACTGCCGCGTCACCGTTGAAGGAGTGCTGTCCAACAACAAAGGGGTAAACTTTCCTGGCGTTTATTTATCGATTAAAGCGCTGACCGAAAAAGATCGGACTGATCTTATGTTTGGTCTCGATCAGGGCGTAGACTGGGTTGCTTTAAGCTTTGTTCGAAATCCGCAAGATGTACTAGAAATCAAGGAATTGATCTCTAGCGCTGGCAAAAATGTGCCCGTTATCGCCAAGATCGAAAAGCATGAAGCGATCGAACAGATGGAAGCCATTCTATCGATTTGTGATGGCGTAATGGTCGCTAGGGGCGATCTGGGGGTTGAACTCCCGGCAGAGGATGTTCCAGTCTTACAAAAGCGCTTGATTCGGACGGCAAATCGCCTCGGCATTCCGGTGATTACGGCAACGCAGATGCTAGATAGCATGGTTCACAGTCCCCGTCCGACTCGGGCTGAAATTTCAGACGTGGCAAATGCGATTCTAGATGGAACCGATGCCGTAATGCTTTCAAACGAAACGGCCGTTGGAAAGTATCCGGTACAAGCCGTTGAAACAATGGCGCGCATCGCTTTACGGATTGAGCAAGAACAGCCCGATCGCCGACTGCTGGAAGATTCACCCAGGCGATCGATTCCCAATGCAATTAGTCAGGCGGTGAGTCATATTGCAGAGCAGTTAGAAGCGGCTGCCATTATGACTTTAACCAAGACCGGGGCAACAGCCCGCAATGTTTCCAAATTCCGTCCTAAAAAGCCGATTTTGGCGATCACACCTCATGTAGACGTGGCGCGTCAGTTACAGCTAGTGTGGGGGGTTAAACCGTTGCTGGTTCTGGATTTACCATCCACAGGGCAAACGTTCCAGGCCGCGCTTAACGTTGCCCAAGAAAAGGACTTACTCAACGAAGGTGATCTGGTTGTTATGACGGCAGGTACGCTCCAGGGCGTAGCGGGATCTACTGACTTAATTAAAGTAGAAGTAGTAACTGCTGTCCTGGGTAAAGGCATTGGGATTGGGCAAGGGGCGGTCAGCGGCAGAGCCAGAGTAGCCCATAATGGCATGGAAGTGAGTAACTTTAATGCGGGAGAAATCTTGGTAACCGCCAGAACCAGCGCCGATTTTGTTGAGGCCATTCGCAAGGCATCGGGTATTGTCACAGAAGATGACAGCTTGACCAGTCATGCAGCAGTGATCGGTCTTCGTCTTGGCGTACCCGTGATTGTGGGTGTGAAGAATGCAACCGAAGTCATTCGAGACGGTGCAATCTTAACGTTAGATATGCAGCGGGGGTTAGTTTATTCTGGCGCACTAGGAACGGCTCAAACTGATGCTGCTTTATCAGTTTAGTGATGTAAATTGCAGCACTGGCGTTACTTGTTGTGCAAGCCCATTGCTCCCAGAGCAGGGTTCATTCAGGGTTTCTTCTGGAACGTGTTCTAGTGGTTGAAGCGCTCTGAGTTAGCACCCGTGTTTTCAACACTACTTAACCTGTTTGGCAACAAAACTACTGAAACAGTTTGACCTTGATCGCAGCCAGTTTTGTACAAGGAAGACAATCCCTGGAACCAGTTCTGCCAGACAACTTATGAGCCTGTGTCATTTACTTCAACAGACATGGGTAATCTAGGCTTGAACACTTAATGTATGACGTAAACTCTTTTTTGGGATGGATTGACTCCGTTGAATTGCCCAAGCCAAAAGCTTCAGTTTGTCGCATTTAAGACATTATAGGGAACTCTATAGATGATTTGTTTGGGCTTTATGAAAACGGTTCGGTCAAGCAAATCAATCTTTTTTTAATGGCTTCTGTGGCTTAAAAACACAGCCGTCCCTCCAATCGAGGCTTGGATTGGGCTGAAGAATTCTAGTGAGAATTCACAGTCTAAGCCACTGATTTTCATGCTTATTTATCTACGTTGCCTGCTCAGTGAGTATATATCACTGTGCAAGCTGCTTCCGTCTATGTGGGTTCGTTTGATTTGTCGTTGCTTAACCTAATTTGGTTCGAACTTAAGGATGATTAACCATGGCAACTAAAAAGACTATTTCTAAAAAAGGCATTTTTAGAAAAGGCACTTCTAGAAAAGACAAATTAAAAGGAACCAAGGGACGGGACGGACTCTTTGGGTTGGGTGGCAACGATCGTCTGCTGGGGTTGGATGGTAACGACCTGCTAAACGGTGGAAGCGGCAAGGATAAACTCGAAGGGGGTAAAGGCAACGACACACTCAAAGGAGGGGGTGGTGCCGATATCCTGGATGGTGGTGAGGGTGCCGATCGCCTCATTGGTGGTAGTGGTGATGACCTCTACATTGTTGATGATGTCCGTGACGTGACCGTTGAGCAAGCAGGTCAGGGTATCGATACGGTTCGAGCCTCAGTTAGCTTTACGCTCAGCGACAATGTTGAGAACTTATTGTTAGTCGGTAACACTGCACAGGACGGCACAGGAAACGCCTCAGACAATAACATCATTGGTAACGCAGCCAACAACCGTCTCAACGGCTTGGGCGGCAATGACACGCTGGACGGCGGCACTGGCAATGATGTTCTCTTGGGTGGAGAAGGCGATGATCTTCTCTTGGGTAGAGAAGGTGACGATCAACTGCAAGGTGATGCTGGCAATGATACGCTCCAGGGTAATGCTGGTAACGATTTCCTAGACGGTGGTACCGGGGCAGATGTCCTCGTTGGCGGTGATGGCGACGATATTTATATCGTCGATAATGCAAGCGATGCTGTCATTGAAGAGACTGGCGGCGGTAACGATACGGTTTATGCCAGCGCCTCATTTGTGCTGAGTGCTAACGTTGAGACTTTGATCTTAACTGGCAACGCCAACATCAACGGGTCAGGTAATGATCTGAACAACGCCATTGTTGGAAACGATGGCAACAACTTTCTGTCTGGTGGAGCGGGTAACGATACTATTCAAGGCGGTGGAGGCAACGATAATTTAGAGGGTGGTGCTGGTGATGATATCTTAGATGGCGGCACTGGCAACGATGTGATGTCAGGTGGTGCTGGAAACGACACCTATTTTGTGGACAGCACGGGAGATGCAATTAAAGAAGAGATCAACAGTGGGATTGATACCGTCAATTCCAGTGTCTCTTACACGCTTAGCGATCACATTGAAAACCTGACCCTGAACGGTGCAGCCGCAATTAATGGTACCGGCAATAGCTTAGACAACACCATTCTTGGGAACCGCAACAATAATAGTTTGAATGGAGAAGCAGGCAACGATCGCCTGTTTGGTGATGCGGGAAATGACGTTCTCAACGGCGGCGAGGGTGACGACTATCTCGATGGTGGTACTGGAATCGATACGCTAGCAGGCGGTGCGGGTAATGACACCTATGTGGTCGATAATGGTGCAGACACGGTGTCTGAAAACTTTAGCCAGGGTATTGATACCGTCATTTCTAGTTTGCAGAGCTACACGCTAGGCAGCAATCTTGAAAATCTGGTTCTGTCTGAAGGCGGTAACTTTAGCGGTTCTGGTAACAGCCTGGCCAATATCATCACTGGCAACAGCGGCAACAACATCCTGTTGGGGTTGGAGGGAGATGATACTCTGATTGGCGGTGCTGGTGACGATTCTCTCGATGGAGGAGCCGGAATCGATCGCCTCTTTGGCGGAATTGGAAATGATACATACTATGTGAATGATGGTGAAGACACTGTCAATGAGGGGTTTGAAGAAGGTATTGACACTGTTATAGCCAGTGTTAGCTTTACACTGGGGGTCAATCTTGAGAATCTTACTCTTGCTGGAACAGCCAGTTTTAATGGAACTGGAAATGAGCTGAACAATACCATTGTTGGCAATAGCGGCAACAATGTCTTAAACGGTGGAGCAGGCAACGATATCTTAAATGGAGGAGCTGGCGACGATACGCTGATTGGCGGGACAGGCATCGACACCATGCGTGGGGGAACGGGTGACGACACCTATTCCGTAGACAACAGCAATGATCTCGTTGTCGAGAACGTTGGTGAAGGTATCGATACCGTCAGCTCTAATGTTTCATTTGATCTCAGCACCAATGGCGCTAATGTTGAGAATTTAACGTTAACTGGGACAACCAACATCAATGGTACTGGCAATGCCTTGGCTAACACCATTATAGGCAACAGCGGTAATAACACATTGTCTGGCGGTGCCGGGAATGATGTGCTGGATGGCCGTGCTGGTGTTGACACTATGTTTGGCGGATCTGGAGATGACATTTACTACTTTGACAATGTCAACGATAGCGCCAATGAAAATCCTGGTGAGGGGATTGACAGTGTTTTTGCAATAAGTGTTTTGAACGGTGCTACGTTCACTATTGGCGCTAATGTTGAAAATCTGACGCTTCAAGGAAGCTCAAATATCAACGGTGTTGGCAACAACGGCAACAATACTATTACTGGTAATGATGCCAACAACGTACTGACAGGGAACGGCGGAGACGATACCTTAATTGGAAATGCCGGGAATGATACCCTGAAAGGTGGTGATGGCAATGACATCCTGGACGGTGGTGCTGGTAATGACACCCTGGACGGTGGTGCTGGTAACGATGTTTACTTTGTGGATAGCTCTGGGGATACCGTCACTGAAGCACCCAATCAAGGCATTGATTTAGTTAACTCGAGTGCAGCTAGCTACACACTTGGCGGCAATGTTGAAAACCTAACGCTGCTTGGAGCAGCCATTAGCGGTACGGGAAACAGCCTGGACAATACTATTACTGGTAATGATCAAGATAATACCTTGACTGGTCTGGCTGGAAACGATCTGCTGATCGGCGGTGGCGGTAATGACATTCTTGACGGTGGCGACGGTGACGATGTTATGCAAGGCGGTGCTGGAAACGACACCTACTTTGTTAACAGCACCAATGATACCGTGACAGAAGGAAGCAACCAAGGAACAGATCTAGTCAATTCGAGTGCCGCCAGCTATACGCTGGGTGCCAACTTGGAGAATTTGACCTTACTGGCTGGATCAGGCAACATCAACGGTACAGGCAATGGTCTAGATAATGTTATCACTGGAAATGAAGGTAACAATACGCTGATTGGTCTGGCTGGGAACGACACCCTGGATGGAGGGGCAGGTAATGACATTCTAGAGGGTGGGGTCGGAAAT